>CANTYJ010000041.1 GCA_947854175.1 uncultured Turicimonas sp.
ATTAACGGTCAGGCCGACTTTCCGTTCATGTACAACTTTGATCTACTTTACAAAAACGGAATGCAATACTCCCTACTCTCACCTGTTGAAGTTATTCTCAAATTTGCAGAAAGAAGTAGAAAGAAATCTAAATTCAACCCTGGATCAATTACTTTTCAAAGCTCAAAAAGCCTAGTCCACTTTGGTGTGATACCGATACTAAACATAATTTTTATAGATTGAAAATGGTTCTAATACATAATCGCTGGGTACTTTTAGGCATTGCCTGTCTGATAAATTTGTGCACCGGTTCAATTTATGCCTGGAGTGTTTTTTCGGGCCCCAAAGCTGTCCAGTTAAGTGAATTAACAGGCACTCAAATAACTTCTTCTGACTTAGCACTCGTTTTTAGTATTGCCAGCTGCACCGGGCTCATTCCGATGATTTTCGGAGGCTCCTTCAGCGATAAATTCGGCCCCAAGCCATTTATCGTCATTGGCGGTCTTTTAATTGGCAGCGGTCTGTTCTTTTCCGGTTTGGCCGATTCCGTCTGGCAACTTATTATTTCTTATGGGATTATTTTTGGTCTCGGGCTGGGCTTTACTTATGGGGCGACAATTAGCAACTCTATAAAATGGTTTCCGGACCATCATGGAATGGCCGGAGGTCTTAATTCAGCCTCTTATGGTATTTGCTCCGTATTAGTACCTCCGCTTGCATTCTATTTAATACAAACTAAAGGTATCTCAACTGCCTTTATGACAATCGGCATCCTCTTCGGTTGCATTATCGTCACCTGTGGTCTCTTAACCCGTAAACCACCTTCCGGTTATGAGCCGGAGGGCTGGTCTCCCGTTAAACGTGCAAAAGCGATTTCGTTTATGGACGTCAGCTGGTCAACAATGATCAGAACTCCTGTTTTCTGGTGCATGTTTGCGTTTTTGCTTTGCGGCGCAATTTCCGGAATGATGATAATTTCACAAGCGTCCTGGATAGCCCAAAAACAAGTTAATCTGACCGCGGAAACCGCAACTGCAGCCGTTTCCATCCTTGCGCTAGTCAATACAGCAGGCCGGATTATCGGGGGAATTGTTTACGATAAAACCGGAGCACTTAATACATTAACTTGCGCTCTTGTTATTTGCGGCTTGGGCGTTGCAAGTCTTCTATTTAGCACTCGAGATGCGTTAATTCTTTTTTATTTTGGGTTGTGTTGTATTGGGTTATCTTTCGGAACAATCATGGGCGTTTATCCGGGATTTACTGCGGACATATTCGGGAGGTCTCATAACAGCGTAAATTATGGGTTTATGGTCAGCGGATTTTGTTTATCAGGAATTATCGGACCTTGGTTAGCTCTTACTCTTCAAAATCCTCCCGGTGACTATTCTTTAGCTTACATCTCGGCTTTAATAGCTGTCGCTATTGGGCTCATTTTTTCCTATGCCATTAGGAAACAACTAAAAAACGCAACTAACCGATGATTCCCGTACTACAAATAAATCCGCCAATAATTTTTAGCGGATTTATTTGATCTGTGTTGTCCAGGTAATCAGTCTTTTATCTGTCCCTGCAGTTTATATCTACCCATTATTTCAGCAATTTCCACCACATGGCCATCCATTAATTGAAGAATCTGTGCTCTGTGAGGCGGTTTATCAAAACTAAGTTCAAGATTGAGAGCATAAACTTTGAAGAAATATCTATGGGTTCCGATTGGTGGTCTGGGACCGATATACCCTATCGTCCCTCTGTCGTTAAATCCCTCTTCTGCTTCTTTTATGGTTTGAATTTTGATGCCTTCGGACAGCTCTATTGATTTTGCCGGCAAGTTATAAACAATCCAATGGGTAAATGTTAGTTTAGGATGCTCAGGGTCCGGAGCATCCGGGTCAACAGCCAAAAGTGCCAGCGACTTAGCCGCCTTTGGAATCTCAGAAATCACAAGAGGAGGAGAAATATTTTCTCCTTCCTGGGTATATTTCTCCGGTATGAATCCATTATTCTCAAAAGCAGGTGATGTAACTTTCATTTTCGGCAAACCCGGTAAGTTCTAAGGACGTTCTGCAATTTCTCTGGTCTTAGAAGATTTTACAGAGCAGACGATGCTGTCTAAGAGCGCAGAAATTTCTTCAACAATATTTGATGCAGTCACGATACCGCACAATTTACCTTCCTCGTCCACGACCGGCAAACGGCGGATTCCTTGTCCACGCATTCTTGCCAATGCGTCAACTACTCCCTCGCCTGTATGTGCAACACATACCGGTTGGGCCATAACATCATTGACCACAAGCGCTGCAATATCTTTTTCAAGTGCGACTACTTCAATCGTAATGTCTCGGTCAGTCAACATTCCTATCGGTTTGTTGTCATTATCAACAACAACGAGGCTTCCAACATGCATTGAACGCATTTCTTTAGCACAATCAAGAAGGGGTGTGCCTGAAGGAATCGTTGCAACTTTTTGAACTGCTAAATCGCCGATTCTCATTGAGCGGGCTCTCATACATTCCTCTTTTTAAAAACGTTTTAATCCATAGCTGATAAGTCTACAAAAATTAAGCTAATCTGTGAGAAACTAAAATATTACCAGCCATCTTGGCATTCCCTCCCATATTAAACAGATGAGAGCAACTAAAATTAATCTTCAGGTATTTTCGGGTTTTTCGGACTACCAAGCCGTTCTTCTTCCAAATTACAGAAATCAAAACACTCTTTATCGACCAAATGTGATGTCGATACCCGGGTTAAGCTCTTGAAGATATTCTCTACTCGTCCCGGTGTTTTCTTATCCATTTCAGCGATCAATTCTTTCATTTCCCGGCGGCATTTATCATCCGCACCGCACAATTTCGGAATGATCTCGTAGTTTTGTACTCGACACCATCTGCTTAGATCTTTTTCTCTAATATAAATCAACGGTCTGATAACGATGTGTTCTTTTGCGTCGCTGAGTAGCTTCGGCGGCATTGATTTCAGTCTTCCACCGTAATACATATTTAACAACAATGTTGAGACAACATCGTCCATATGATGACCTAATGCAATCTTGGTACATCCCTGTTCTTTAGCTACTCTATAGATAATTCCTCTTCTTAGACGGGAACAGATGGAACAGTAATTTCTAGGATCCTGATATTTAGAAGTCACGATACTAAAAGTATCCTGATCTTCAATGTGATATGGCACTCCGATTTTTTTTAAATGATTTACGAGTTTTTCAAGAGGGAAATCCGGCAGGTGCTGATTTACGCAGAACGCCAACAGTTCAAACTTAACATTGCTTCGCCCCTGTAAACGGACCAGTGCATCTAATAAAGCATAACTATCTTTTCCTCCGGATATACAAACCATTATCTTGTCACCGTCTTCAATCAGATTGAAATCAATAATGGCTTTTGCACAAAGGCGGACAATTCTCTTTTCTAGTTTTCTATTCTCAAAAGAGAGGCGTTGTCTTGTCACCGGTACTTTTTCCCTTTCCTCAACAACGACTTCTTTCTCGGAATCCACAACAGGTTTAATCTTAATCATCACTCTCAACAAAAATTTCTACACCATAACTTGCTCCGCCGGACAGAACTTCTAATTTTTCTGTTTTAACTCTTGCGGCAAGTACAAATTCTTCTTCAACCAAAGCATGTCCCACAGCCTCGGCCAATGTCTCCTGAAGTTCAAAATGACCTCTGGAAGTTACTTCCTCGACAATCTGACTGATACGCTCATAGTTGAATGCAAAAGCCAATGAATCTTTCACATCCACATTAGGAAGCCAAACTTCAATATTAAATCTAACGTCCTGAGGAGTCGCTTTTTCACTGTCATAGGCTCCAATCAATACTTTCTTTACATAATCACGAAGAAATACCTTTCTGGCTTTGCCGTCCAATAACAAATATTTTTCTAATTGCATTTCGTAATTTCCTCTAGTGGTAAACAAGCGCAACCCGTTTTGTGCCATACTTGAAAGATGCGATGGATACTTACTATTTTTATTGCTCTTTGCGTACTGACTTCTGCCATTCCCTGGTTACAAAAATTTGGAATCGGCAGACTACCGGGAGATATTAACTTCAAAATGTTCGGCAAAGAGATCAACATCCCGATTGCGAGCACAATTCTAATCGGGACGGTTCTTTTATTGATTGGTAAACTTATCTGATACTTCCTTGACCATGTTCAAATTAGCTTTTTCTATCAAAGAAGGTATATCGGTTTTATCATGAGCTTCAGCGATAATTTTAGAAGTATCAAGTTGCTCCAGTTTTTCAATCAAAGCGTTCCAAAACTCTAAATCTTTTTGTGTCAGTTTGTCACCTACTGCTGACAATAGGTGACGGAAACGTTCAGGTCTACGACGAATATCAGCTCTTTTAACAAATAAGTAGATATCTTCGACTTTAGACGATGCCGTTGGAATACTTTCTTTGTACTCAACATAGAGTTTTGCCAGTTCAGCAAAGTCTCTCGGGAGCCGTAATTTGTTCAATAATGCGTTCAAACTTTTTCTATCTATATCGGATAGAGAACGAACAAATCTTGTTAAGACCTGCTCTTCACTATTTGTATTATCTATCTTCTGCAACGTTTCGGATGAAATCTTCCACTCTTCAAACGAGCGCCTCAGATAACCGCTTTCCATGGCAACGTCAAAAAATCTTGACGGTTTCGGCTCTTCGAGTGCTTTTAACAACTCCTGAGTGATTCGCTCCTTTACCAAATGATCCGTTTCTCCTGTATCGACCATTTTTTTCAAAAGTTCAGAAGTCTCTTTTGCTACTGTAAAAGAAGGAAACCTGGCGGCAAATCTTGCCAGTCTGAGCAACCTAACCGGGTCTTCACTAAATGCAAAGCTTACATGACGGAGAACGCCTTCTTCTAAATCTTTTTGTCCGCCGTGATAGTCAATTAATGAGCCTTTTTCATCAAAAGCCATCGCATTGATCGTTAGATCTCTTCTGAGAAGATCCTCTTCCAAAGTCACCGACGGATCGGCAAAAAAAACAAAACCATGATATCCGGAACCGTGCTTTCTTTCGGTTCTGGCCAGTGCGTACTCTTCTTGTGTTCTGGGATTAATGAAGACGGGAAAATCTGCACCGACCGGGATGAAACCATTTTTGATCATTTCTTCAGGAGAAGAACCAACTACTACCCAGTCCTTATCTCTCGGTTCAATCTCTACGCCGGCCTTTTTTAATAGACTATCCCGGACGTATCCTCCTACAATATATTTCTGCATTTTTCTCGCCAAGCCTTTTGAGAAATAATAGTGAATTAATTACAAGTGAAAATACCACGCCATGGATATTACTTTAGAAGACAAGAATAGTTTAAGAGAAGTACTCAAGCAATGCAGACTTAGCGTTGCCGGCGATTCATCCGTTGTCAATCGTGTCAAGTCCAAACTTTGGGAAGTAATTTCCGAAACACCCTATTTCTCTTTAGGTTTTTACCTTCCTCTGCCGGGTGAAATTGACTTGACTGATTTAATTAGCCGATGGCTAAAGGACAATCCGATAAGAACTGCCTCAGTTCCTGAGATTACCGGTGGCATTATGAATTTTAATAAATGGACTCCGGCAAGCAAACTAACAAATGGAATATTTAATACCAAGGTCCCGGTAGAAAAAAACTTTGTTTTTCCTGATTTACTGATCATTCCTTGCGTGGGATTTGATAAAAAGAATTTCCGTCTGGGTTATGGAGGTGGTTGGTATGACCGTTACCTAGCTGCCAGGAACTTTAAGCCCTATACTATTGGTGTTTCGTTTAAAACCTGCAAAGTGCCTACGATATATCCGGTGCAAACGGACATTCCCCTAAATCTGATCATTACCGACTGAACAAAAAATTGCCTCCTGTCCTGACAATGAATAGGAGGCAATTTTGTTAATGAGCAGTTATTCTTCTACCAATTCCAAGCGGCATTGTTCTATTGCATCAGGACTAATCCCTTCTGAAATTTCACAGTAACAACTCTCAAAGGCTTTTAATCCATCCTTTTTGAATTTACCAATCAAGATACCTAAATCCTTCCCGTTTTCTAACTTACCTCCGGTCAACAAGATATTGCCAGCGGCATCCTGAAGATTGAAATAAAAGAGGCCGTCTTTTTCTCTGTATTGTTTAAATTTAGGCTTTGTTTTTTTCTTTTCTTTCTTTTTCGTCTGATTAGCTGCAACCGGTTTGAATCTTCTGAGACCGACAGCGTCTCTGACTTCATCCAATAAAGCTTTTGCCATCGGTTGAAGTCTTCTTGCACCTTCCATAAGAATATCTTCAACAATCTGAGGTTCTTTCATATAAACCTCATATTTTTCACGCTTAGGCGCAATTTCCTGATTGATTTGTTTGAAAACGATTTCCTTGGCTTCTCCCCAGCCCAACCCATTCCGAAGCTTATCTTCAAAATCTTTACGTTGTTCCGGTGTCGCAAAAGCATCGAAAAGCTGCGTCAAAGATGTTGAAGCAGGATCTTTAGGTTCCCCCGGTTCCTTCGAATCGGTTACTACTTTAAGAATTGCAGCTTTGAGAGCTTTTTCCCCGCCCTCAAACAATGGAATGACATTGTCATAACTCTTGCTCATCTTGCGGCCGTCAAGTCCCGGTAAGACAGCAACCTCTTCATCAATATAAGCTTCCGGCAGCACAAAAATTTCTTTACCGTAAAGCTGGTTAAACCTGATAGCAATATCGCGGCACATTTCAACGTGTTGAATCTGGTCACGGCCGACAGGGATATAGTTTGCATTAAACATGAGAATATCTGCAGCCATGAGTATTGGGTAACAATATAGTCCCATTGTCACGTTGCTGTCAGGATCTTCACCGACTGCTGTATTGGCCTCAACTTTAGCTTTGTAAGCGTGAGCTCTGTTCATCATTCCTTTTGAGGTGATGCAATTGAGGATCCAGTTGAGTTCTGTTACTTCAGGAATATCACTTTGACGGTAAAAATGAACATGTTCCGGGTCCAGACCACAAGCCAGCCAAGTTGCTGCAATCTGCATTCGGCTTTTTTCAATTCTTTCAGGATCCCTGGCTTTGATTAACGCATGGTAATCAGACAGAAAGTAAAAACTTTCTGTATCCGGCAATTTTGATTTTTCAATGGCCGGACGGATGCATCCGACATAATTTCCTAAATGCAGGGTGCCACTTGGAGTAACACCGGTTAAAAATCTTGTGGTCATAACGTCTTTAATAAAAAGTTTTATTAGCGGCTTGATTTTAAATCTAAAAAGAAAAGACCTCGGCTTCTTTTGAAAAAACCGAGGCCGTTATTCAAGAAAAAGTTAGTTCAGACCGGCTGCTTTTCTTAAAGTTGCTGCCTTATCTGTCCGTTCCCATGTAAATTCCGGTTCTTCTCTTCCAAAATGACCGTATGCGGCTGTCTTGCTGTAAATTGGTCTCTGCAAATCAAGCATTTTGATGATGCCTGCAGGACGCAAATCAAAATGTTCTTTGACAAGCTCTGCAATTTTTTCATCCGGAATTACGCCGGTACCTTCTGTATACACGGTAATGTTTACAGGCTTGGCCACGCCGATAGCATAAGCAACCTGAATTTGGCACTGACGAGCTAAACCTGCGGCTACGATGTTCTTAGCGACATAACGGCATGCATAAGCAGCTGATCTGTCAACCTTTGTCGGATCTTTACCGGAGAATGCACCGCCACCATGGGGGCAAGCACCGCCATAGGTGTCAACAATAATCTTACGGCCGGTCAAGCCGCAGTCGCCCTGCGGACCACCAATAACAAAGCGCCCTGTCGGATTAATCAAGAATTTTGTATCTTTGAGCATTTCAGGCGGAAATACCGGCTTAATGATTTTCTCAATAACTGCCTGTTCGAATTCCGGCTTCATCTTATCGCCGTCACTCATTTCCGGGGAGTGCTGAGTAGAAAGCACAACAGTTTCAACTGATTCAGGTCTCCCGTTAACGTAACGCATTGTCACCTGGCTTTTAGCATCCGGACGCAAATACGGCATTTCACCGCTACGTCTCATCAAAGACTGCTGTTCAACCAGGCGGTGAGCGTAATAAATCGGAGCAGGCATCAGAGCGTCTGTTTCGTCACAGGCATAACCGAACATCAGGCCTTGATCGCCGGCACCCTTTTCGAGAGGATCGTCTTGGGCATTATTAACACCCTGAGCGATATCAGGGGACTGTTTGTCATAAGCTACCAACACAGCACAACCTTTGTGGTCGATACCGTAGCTACTGTCGTCATATCCGATTCTCTTTAAGGTATCGCGGACGATGTCAGTGTAGTTGACATTAGCAGTTGTGGAAATTTCTCCGGCCAGCATAACTGTCCCGGTTGTACAGAGAGTTTCTGCAGCGACACGGGCTGTCGGATCCTGTTCAAGAATTGCATCAAGAATTGCGTCGGAAATCTGGTCGGCGACTTTATCCGGGTGTCCTTCGGAAACCGACTCAGAAGTAAATAAATATTCGTCTTTAGACATTTTGCTGTCATCCATAAATAAAACTTAAAAAAGGAGACAGCGTCATTGAAGAAATACTTCAAGACGCTTTAGCGGTGTTTAGCCTCCAGGCAGCGCTCCGCAAGTTGTCCCTTAACTCAGCGCACTGACAAGAATGTTCACTATAAAGCGGTACATTATTGTCCTTATTATTTCGTAGAATGGCACTCTACCAGAAAAACATTTCTTTTAACTTAAAATGGCACAAAATAAATCAGCTTTGAACCGTCTAATTTCGAGAATATCAATTGCTTTGATGAAATCGACATCAAGCTGGAAGCAATCAACACGTACGTCCGTCGCCAATATCCTGGCCAACATTGCCTGGGTAGCTCTACCGAAAAGAAGAAAAATTACGTTACGAAATCTTGAACTTTGCTTTCCGGACTGGCCGGAAGAAAAAAGAAGAGAAGTTGCAAAGTCACATTTCAAGTACCTTCTTAGAGCAGCTCTGGACCACAGCGTGTTAATTAACGGTACAAAAGAAGAAGTTCAGAATTACGTTAAGTTTGAAGGAAAAGAACAGTTTCTGGAGCTTGTAAAAGAAGCGCCTGTGATTATCATCACACCGCACTTTGTCGGGTTGGATGCAGGAGGCATTGCGATCAACACTTTTTACCGCGGTTGCTCAATTTATCAACCTCAGTCAAATCCATTGTGGGACAAGGTTTTTTACGACGCCCGTAAACGCTTCTCTGATCCGGTTCTCATTCCGAAATCCAGGACTGCAATCAAGGAAGTTATCAGAGCGATTAAGTCCGGTTTGTCCTGCTACTATCTTCCCGACATGGATCACGGAAGAAGAAACTCAATCTTCGTCCCATTTTTCGGTGTTCCTGCAGCCACCTTACCGATGGTTTCCAAGTTAGCCCGCTTAACGAAAGTTAAGGTCATTTGGGGTATTGCTGAAACCACCGAGACAGGCTATACCATGCACTTATCTGCTCCTTTGGAAAACTTTCCCACAGCAGATTCCGACGCCGATACTCTAAGAGTTACACAAGAGTTGGAAAAATATATCCTCAAACACCCGGAGCAATATTTGTGGTCTCACCGCCGCTTTAAAACAAGACCCGAAGGAGAGCCGTCCGTCTATGAAAATCTCTAATTCTTGGCAAGAGTAAGTTTTCCTTAGCTGTTATGGAATTCCTGATCGAGGAATTTTCTAATCTAATTTAGGTCTCAATCCATTTAAACATGGGTACTGCCCATTACAATTCAATTTAGTTTTCAATTTGATTCCAGCGAGGCGGCAGTGAAGATTAAGTTTTCAAAAATGCATGGAGCCGGCAACGACTTCGTTGTTATTGACTCGTTAAAGGAAGAATTCAATCTTCCGGCCCAAACAATCCGATTTTTAGCTGACCGACATTTTGGAGTAGGAGCCGATCAAGTTCTCGTTATCGAAAAATCCAAATTACCCGGCGTCGATTTCAAATATCGCATATTCAATGCTGATGGTGGGGAAGTAGAGCAATGCGGGAACGGTGCTCGCTGCTTTGCTAAATATATTTGGGAAAAAGGATTGTCAACAAAAAAGAAAATCCGTGTCGAGACCCTGAAGGGAATTATTGAGCCGGAGATTCTGTCTGACGGTACAGTTAAAGTCATGATGAATATTCCGTCTTTTGAGCCTCAGGATCTTCCTTTTAATCCGAAAGGACTGCCGGAAAGAGAAATAAACGGTGAAAAACAATGGGCTATCTCTTATGGGAATGAACTTTACTGGTTTTCGATCTCTTCAATTGGCAATCCTCATGCAACTATTATTGTCGATGATTTATCCAAAGTTCCCGTCAAAGAATTGGGAGCCTTCATAGAAAATCATCCTGCTTTTCCCTCACGGGTTAATGTCGGGTTCCTGGAAATCCGAGATCCTCACCACGGTGCCATTGAGGTATGGGAAAGGGGAACAGGACAAACACTAGCATGCGGTACAGCCAACTGTGCAGCCGCTACAATTGCAATCAAACTAGGTAAAATGGAGTCACCTGTTACCTTTGACAATCTCGGCGGAGCTTTAACTCTGGACTGGGAAGGAGAAGGCATGAATATTTTCCTTCAAGGTCCGGCAGTCCGAGTTTTTGATAGCGAAATTAAAGTTTAAGAGCCAAATATATGCCAGAAAACAGTGCCCTACCCGTTGACTTTAATCCGGATGACTTTGTCGCTGAATATTTAAAGTGTCATCCTCATTATTTCAGTCACCGTCCAGACATTTTCTGCAAAGTTATTCCTCCAAGACAAAACAGAGAAGGCACCCGTAGTCTTTTGGAATGCCAAAATGAAGTGTTACGCTCGTCTCTGACAACCTATGAGCTCAGAGAGGAAGAGCTGAGGCAACGAGAAAAAGAACTTAAAACCCAGCGTCTTGAATTTTCAAGTGCCATTTTGGATCTCGCAATAGCACTTGTATCGATTTCGAAGGATTACATGATTCCCGAAACAATACTTGAACATTTCAAAAAATTCTTCGGCGTTGATAAAGGTGTAATACGACTTTGGATTTACCGCTCCGAATTTGCCGGCCAACCATTTACCGAACCTTTTTCAGATGAAGTAGAAAGTGAGATTTCTGACATGACTGATCCGTTTATCGGTGAAAATTCAGGGTCTGAGATTGCATCCTGGTTCGGAGTTCCTGAAGATGAAACTAAAGGCGTTTTATTGATTCCAATCCAGGCTCCGAACGGATTTACTTTTGGAGCAATCTGTCTTACTTCAAAAGAAATCAAGCCTTTTAAGACGCAGAAAGCGAAGGATTTTCTTTCTCAGGCGATTCCTCTTGCACAAGCTGCGTTACTACGTCTAACTAGATAAAAAATGAACACAAATTTTCCTGTCTTAACTCTTAAACCACATAAAGAGCGCGCACTTTTAAGAAGACATCCATGGGTTTACGCCACAGGAGTGGCCTCTGTCAAAGGTAAACCGAAAAGCGGGGACACAATCCGTATCCAGGACAACAAAGGGAACTTTTTAGCCTGGGGAGCCTACTCTCCTGAGGCAACCTTGCGTGCAAGATGCTGGTCATTCAATGAAAACGATGTCATCGACGAAAACTGGTTTAAGAAGAAAGTTTTTGAAGCTGTCCGTGCCCGGGATAATCTTAGAAACCGCACGGATGCAATCCGATTGATATTTGGAGAGGCTGACTATCTTCCCGGGCTTATTGTCGATCAATATGCCAACCAGCTCGTTACTCAATTTCAGTCTGCCGGTGTTGAAAAATGGCGCAAAGAAATTGCAAAAGCTTTAATAGAAGCAACAGGCTCAAACCAAATTTACGATCGTTCGGATGCCGCAACCAGAGTCAGAGAAGGGCTTCCCGAACGCAAAGAAGTTCTCGAAGGAGTTGAGCCTCCGGAAGAAATTGAAATCGTTGAAGATGGTATCAAATACGGAGTCGATGTCCGTTCAGGACACAAGACAGGTTTTTATGTTGACCAACGGGATAACCGTGCACTAGCCAGAGAACTGGCTGCCAATTTTAAGAAAGTTCATGGCAGAGGAATGAGAGCATTAAACTGTTTTTGCTATACAGGTGGTTTCTCTTTAGCCCTAGCCAAGGGCGGTGCTGAAGAAGTTATTTCTATTGACTCCTCTGCAGATGCCCTTTTTCTTGCTCAGGAAAATGCCAAGAGAAATAATCTCGATGGTCACAACATGAAATGGATTGAGGCCAACGTTTTTGAGAAGCTCAGGGAATTTAGAGACGCAGGAGAAAAGTTTGATTTAGTTATTTTGGATCCTCCTAAATTTGCCTCAAGCCACCATCATGTTGATAAAGCAGCCCGAGCCTACAAGGATATTAATCTCAACGGTCTGCGTCTGCTTAATGAGGGAGGAAGACTACTAACTTTCTCCTGTTCAGGTGCCATTGACGTAGATTTATTTCAAAAAATCGTCGCCGGAGCTGTTTTTGATGCGAAAACGGATGCCTGGATGGTTTCCCGTTTAGGCGCAGGCACAGACCATCCTTTCCTGATGACTCATCCGGAAGGCGAGTATCTGAAAGGTCTGCATCTAATTAGCAGAGGATCCGGTAGCGCAGGTTAAAGATTCTGCAAAATTATTTTTTGTGGCGGACAGAGTACCTTGACTAATTCAGGTACTCTGTTTTGTTCTAGCGTTGATAACCAATCAACAGGCATCTATACACCATCAATTAAGTTCTTTATTAGAAAAGTAAAAACCTATTGATTCAACATAAAAAATTAAGTTCCTTTGGATGGCTGAATTTTAAATTTTCGTATTCCTCAACCATACTTCCCAAACTGAGCCTGCAAAAGAATCTTGATTTTGTATTTCTTTGTAATTCTTATAAACCCTTTATCCTTCGTCTTTCATAGACCTTTGTGATCCACAAAAAGAGAAAGTTTGAAAGAAATCATACTTGACAAGAGTAATACAATCACTTGCTTAGAAAATATTCTCAATTGTTCCGAGAATGGATTTTCGGAGCTGTTGAAGTTATAAATCGGAGGCTCAAATGGACAAATTAATCCCGGTTACTATCATTACCGGTTTCCTTGGGGCTGGCAAAACCACCCTTCTTAACCGTATCCTCAAAGAAGAACACGGCCAAAAGATTGCTGTTATCGAAAATGAATTTGGTGAAGAAGCCATTGATAATGACCTCCTCGTCACAAATGAAGATGAAGAAATCATCACCATGAGCAATGGCTGTATCTGCTGTACCATCCGTGGCGATTTAGCAGAAAATCTTATAAAGCTCGCAGAGAAAAGAGAAAACGGCGAAGCCAATTTTGACAGAGTCATTATTGAAACAACCGGTGTTGCAGATCCCGGCCCTGTTGCTCAAACCTTCTTTATGGATGATGAAGTCGCACAAAGATACATGGTTGACGGTATCGTTACGGTGGTTGATGCTGTAAACGGTACACGAACATTAAACGAATCAGAAGAGGCTCAGTCCCAAGTCGGTTTTGCCGACAGACTTCTTCTTTCTAAGACAGACATTGCTGATAAAGAAGTTGTCCAGGATCTTACAGAAAGAATTCATCGCATTAATCCAAGAGCCCCTGTGATTGAATGTGATATGGGCAACGTTGATATTAAGGAAGTTCTTGATATCAACAGCTTTAATTTAGATGCAGCTTTAGAGCTTGATCCTGACTTTCTGAAGGAAGAAGCCCCTGAATGCTGCGAACACGATCATGAGCATGGAGAATGCGGTTGCGGCCATCACCATGATCACGATCACTGTGAATGCGGAAAAGATCATGACCACGATCATGATTGCCATTGCCATGATCATCACGAACACGATGAACATTGCGAATGTGGTTGTCACGGTCACCATTCTCATAACACTAAACCTCGTTATGACGATGAAATTTCCGCTTTCATGTTCCATTCGGACAAACCTTTTGATCCTGCCAGATTAGACAGCTACATGAGATCTCTTACAGGGGTTTACGGACCCGACATGTTAAGGTATAAAGGCGTATTGTTTATGAAAGGCACGGACAGGAAAATGATTTTTCAAGGCGTCCACATGCTAATGGCCGCCGATCTCGGCAAACCGTGGGGAAACGAAAAACCGTCTTCTAAGATTGTGTTTATCGGACGTCGTTTACCGAAGAAGTCTATTATCCAAGGTCTGGAGACCTGTTTAGCAGAATAAAAAAATTAATCTCATCTTTTATAGGAAAACAACATGGCAACTAAGCGTAGCGCCACAACAAAATCAGCCTCTGCAAAGAAATCCGGAGTAAAGAAGACATCTACTCAGCAGGCTTTTAATGACGCTGCTGAAATCGCACCTTTGGTTCAAACACACAAATCAAACGGCGGAAACGTCGTTGATACCGAAGAAGCTCAAAAAGCCGCTGAATTTTTGAAAGCTTCCATGGCTAACAAAACACAAGGTGCGATCATTGTTGACGGCATCACAATTCCTACTGAGGCAGAACTTTTGAGCATGCCGGAAGATGATTACATGAACGAAAGACAAGTTGCTTTCTTCAAACATCTTCTCAAGGAAAGAGAAGCTCAGTTAAAAGAAAATGCAGGGCAGACAACTGAAAATCTGAGAGAAACAACCATTATCCCGGATCCTTCAGACAGAGCCACTGTCGAAGAAGAACATGCTCTGGAATTGAGAACCAGAGACAGAGAAAGAAAGCTTCTGAAAAAAGTCCAGGAAGCAATCAAGCGCCTTGAAAAAGGCGAATACGGCTGGTGCGAAGAAACCGGTGATCCAATCGGAATTCCAAGACTCTTAGCCCGTCCGACTGCAACTCTTTCTCTTGAAGCACAGCAAAGAAGAGAAATGAGACAAAAACTCTACGGAGACTAATAGTTTCTATCGCAAAAGTTCTCGCAAGAGAACTTTTGCTTTTTAGTCATCATCGTGGTGTTTCTTAAACTTTTTCCATTTCTTCTTCATTTCTTTGTGAAGGTCCCCATCATCGAAGTCGTGATGTTTGTGCTTCCGATGAAAAGATTTGGGAGGTTTTCTGTGCCCATATTCTTTTTCATACCAGTCATTTTTCACAAAATAGACAGGGCGCTGACAGGCACCATATTTCCGACAATACTTCTTCCAAGACTTTCTTTGAAAATTTGGCACACGTAGGTAAATAGGTTCTGTACTTATAGCGACCGGGCCTATAGCAATGACAGGCTGAACATTCCAAACGCTTGGATGAACCCCTTGAAGAATATTCAATGGTCCGTAGTAACCGGGAGCACCCACGTTTAAATTGAAATGAACGTTAAGTTGGGCCCGAGCATTTTCAGACGAAAATAGAACTCCCGACAAGCAAATTAATACACTCAAAAAACATTTTAGAAGGTTCTTCATAAACGCCTCCTGAAAAGCCTTTCATTTGGATATGCTACCAAAAGATTGTTATACCTATAAGTGTTACTACTTAAATTGCTTTCTCTCCTGATGATCGGTATTTTCCTTTAATCCTACAAAAAATGCTCAAAACCCGCGTATTTATGGGATGTTGAGTAATAATTCAAATACTGAGATTAATGACCATTTTGAGATTCAGAAAATGTTTGTACAAAACTTTTTAGTTGCATTCCCTCTATTTGCACTAATTGGAATAGGCTTTTTTTGTACAAAAATCCGTTTGGTCAATGATGCTATCGGCAACGGTTTATCAAGGTACGCTTTTGTGATTGCCATTCCGATGTTGCTGTTTAATGTCATGAGTAACATCACACATCTGCCTCCTCCGAACTGGTGGATCGCAATTTCTTTTTTTGGATCCTGCTTTATTGTTTTTTTAATCGGACGTATCGTCGGCAGTAAATACCTAAAGTTAAACGGCGAAGGACAAACTATCTTTGGGATGGCAGGTGTTTTCTCCAATAACGTTCAGCTGGGTATTCCAATAGCCATCGCACTCTTAGGAGAAAAAGTACTCCCGTCCATTGCCGTTATTTTTTCTTTAAACGGTTTCTTAATGTGGACAATTGCCACTGTTGCCATAGAGATGAGCCGCAATAAAAGCCCATCCTTTAAGAAAACTTTGATCAAAGGAACAATCTCGACCTTGAAGAACCCCATTGTTGTCGGCATTTTAGCGGGGACAGCATGGGGGCTCACCGGTTGGAATCTTCCGCCTCCCGTTCAAAAAACAGCTACTCTTCTTGGAGATTCTGCTTCGACCGTTGCATTATTTTCTGTTGGTGTTGGACTGGCCAAATACAAATTCTCTTCCAGCATTAATTTCACGGTGTATATAACTGCTCTGAAATTATTTGTTCAGCCGCTCGTTGTTCTTCTATTGTGTCATCTCATCGGACTTGGTCAAACAGAAACAGCCGCAACGTTCCTTATGGCCTGCCTTCCTGTCGGTGTCAATGTATACATCATGGCTCAGGAGTTTGATGTTTTACAAGGAGCAACGGCCAATGCGCTTTTAGTAACAACAGCGCTTGCCGCTTTTACTGTCCCGATGATGATGAGCCTCTTTGGTCTCGTTTAAGATTTTCTCCTATCTTTTATTAAACTCAACTTACTTCTGAGCTTAATTCAATTTAATAATAAAGTTTATCCGACAGTTAGGATGGTAAGCCATATTAAAAATAATCATAAGGAAATTCGATGGATATATCAGAACTAAGCACTCCATGCCTGATTCTTGATGAATCGAAATTCAAAAAACACTGCGATGAGATGAAAAAGAAATGCAGGGATTTAGGAGTAACCTTACGTCCGCACCTCAAAACTGGAAAATCTCACGAGTTTTCTCTTTATCAGATGGAAACTCCGGAAGGACCGGCGACTGTGTCAACTTTACTTGAAGCAGAAAATTTCTTTGAGTGGGGCGTAAAAGATATTATTTATGCCGTCGGACTATCACCAAACAAATTCCAAAAGGTTTTAGAGCTAATTAAGCGAGGCTGCAATTTAAAAGTAATTTTGGACAATACAGAGACTGCGAAGAAACTAAGCGAGTTCTGTAAAGCTAATAACACTGAGATTAAGGTGCTCATTGAAGTTGATTGCGACGGTCACCGCTCCGGTGTCAAAGTTGATTCTAACGAATTAATCGATATAGCAAATTATTTAAAAGACGGTGCACAACTAACCGGGGTCTTAACCCATGCAGGAGACTCTTACAGATGTGTCGGTGAAGCACAATGCAGAAAAGCCCAAGAAAACGAAAGAGACTCCATTGTTAAGGCCGCCAACAGACTAAAAAAAGCCGGATTCAATATAAACATTATCAGCGCCGGTTCCACACCGACAGCAAAATTTGCCAAAAATTGGGACGGTGTTACTGAAGTCCGCTGTGGTGTTTATTGTGTCGGAGATCTTGTAATGGCCGGAGTAGGTGTTTACGAACCAGAAGACATAGCCTTATCTCTTTTAGTTGAAGTAATCGGTCATCAGAAAGAAAAAGGTTGGATTATTACTGACGGTGGCTGGATGGCCTTGTCACGCGACAGAGGAACAGCAAATCAAAAAGTTGATTGGGGATATGGAGCGGTATGCGATGTTGATGGAAATATTCTTCCCGGCCTTTTGGTCAAAGGTGCCAATCAGGAACATGGAATTATTTGCAGTCGGAATGACAACCGATTAAAGCCTGAGGATTTTCCAATTGGAACTAAACTCAGGATCTTACCTAATCATGCCTGTGCCATGGCGGCCCAGCATGATCATTACAATTTAGTTAAAGGTAGAAACGTTATTTCGAATTAGCCCAGATTCTCAGGATGGTACAAACAATAGGAGAAATACTGTGGACAGGATATCCGATGTTGAGTTTTTTCAGACCCTATGCAGATTCAGCTCTTTCAAAGCCGCCGCTCAGCATCTGGGAGTCACTCCACCGGCAATTAGCCAACGGTTGGCTGCTTTAGAAACCAGACTTGGCGTATCTCTTATCAGACGTTCAACCAGAACTCTGAGAATCACAGAAGAAGGCCAATATTATCTGAACAATGGATCTAAGGTAATTTCCGAACTTAGCCGAATCGAGCAGCATCTTTTATCTATTAGCGATACGCTGGAAGGTACTATCAGGATTAACGGCCCTTTTGGATATGGAAGACGAGTTCTTGCTTCTCAATTAGCTAAGTTTAAAAAGTTATATCCCAACGTCAAGATAGATCTCATTCTTTCCGATGGGTTGCCTGACATCATTAAAGAAGGTTTTGATGTAGCTATTCGAGTTGAAGCATTAAAAGACAGCCGTTTAATCGCCAGGTTAATTAAAAGGAACCGACAATATCTTTGTTGTACTCCGGCTTATCTGCAAAAGCACCCTGTGACAAAGATAACAGAGCTATCCAAAGTAGACGGAATCATGATCGTCGAAGATGAATTAACCAACGGAGCCTGGAGACTCCAAAACGGCTCTAGGCAAGAATTGATAAAACCTAAGACATCACTCCAGACAAATAACGGTGAAATTGCTTTGAATTGGGCCTTGCAGGACCTTGGCGTTGTTCTCCGGTCTGAGTGGGATATCGCACCATGGGTTGCCAATGGTCAACTTGTAAAAGTTTTGCCTCAATGGTCAGTTACAGCAGATATTTATGCGGTTTGCACGGCGGATCAACTCTCTTCCTACAAAACTCAGGTTGTGGTGGATTTTTTAAAGCAGCAGGCCTTGGAAGGTTGATTTATAAGTATTTCTTCTTACCTGTCTTCAACTATTTCTTAATACAGAATTAAAGATAACTTATTAATAAAGCTAAAAAAGAGTAAATACTTAGGCTAACCTCAAATCTAAGAAGGAGAACGCCATGTTTGGTGTCATTGTTACACTTTTGGCAATCGCTTTAATTGCCTATTTCGTCCTCAAAAATTACTATCCGCCTATCATTCTTTTAATTGTCGGGTTAGTCTTACTTTTGATTGCCGGTTTTCTTGGAAACGATCCGGTTCCGGCAAAAAGTTCTACCCATTTCTTTGGCTTTGATATCGCCCAAGCCTTTACCAATTTGATTAAGGGCCGCCTCCCGGGTCTAGGTCTAAACATCATGGCCATCGCCGGTTTTGCTGTGTATATGGACAAAATCGGTGCCAGCAAGGCTTTAGTCAAACTTTGTGTCAAGCCTCTTCAAGCTATTAAATCCCCCTATGTTCTTTTGGCTTTGACCTATGTCGTCGGCCAATTCATTGCATTGTTTGTTAACTCTGCCGTCGGACTCGGACTTTTATTAATGGCTTCGGTTTACCCCTTGCTAGTAGCCTTAGGTGTTTCAAGAACTTCAGCGGCTGCTGTCATTGCAACAACCTGCTGTTTAGACCTTGGACCATCTTCTTCAAATGCTATGCGTGCTGCCGACCTCTGTGGCATGGATGTCGTTTCCTACTTCATTCACGGTCAGGGACCGGTAGCTCTTTGCACCATTGCCTCCGTAGCTATCGGACACTTCTTTATTCAAAAGTGGTTTGATAAACGCGATGCCGCAAAAGACAATCAGGTTGACCAAAAATATGACGAGGTTGACGTAGATAAGGCGTTAGAAGGAGCCGGTCCTGTTTACTACGCAATTTTGCCGATGCTCCCATTGTTCCTGCTTATTGTTTTTTCACCACTTGTTTACGGAGCAATCAAACTTTCATTGGTCACTGCAATTATTGTTTCATTAATCATCTCACTAGTTATCGATATCCTCACAAGACGAGACTTCAAACTTTGCTGTAAAGACTCACAGGCAATTTTTGAGGGTATGGGTAAAGTATTTACTTCAACTGTCAGCTTGATCGTCTGTGCTGAATTGTTTGCATTAGGTTTAAACAAAGTCGGTGGCATCTCTACCATGATTCAAGCCGCTGCTTCCATGCAAGGTGCAGGTGTTTTTGTCATGTTATTTGTCATGCTGTGCATCATGATCATTGCTACAATAGTTACAGGTTCAGGTAATGCTGCGTTCTTTGCCTTCTCACCACTTCTTCCTGAAGCTGCCGCTTCTGTTGGAATTCCAACACTAGCCTTAGCTGTTCCTGTTCAATTATCAGCCGGTATTGCCCGTACAATGAGCCCGATTGCCGGTGTAATTATTGCAGTTGCAGGTATTACAGGACTTACTCCGATTGACCTCATTCGAAGAACCATCCCGGTGATGATTATTGCTATGATCGTCTCCGTTTCTTCAAGCCTCATTTTCATTTAATCCTAACGGAGAACCACAATGGCTTTACTTATTAAAAACGCACATGTTTACAGTCCGGATGATTTAGGAATAAAAGATATTCTCGTAGTAAACGATAAGATTGCAGCAATCGGAGAAAATCTTAAAGTTGAATTACCTGAAATTGAAACTTTAGATGCTAGCGGTATGATTCTTACCCCCGGATTCATCGATCAACATATCCACGTTACAGGAGGTGGCGGTGAAGGGGGTCCAAAGACCCGTACTCCGGAAATAATGTTAAGCGAACTAATCGAATGCGGTACCACAAGTTTGGTTGGTGTCTCCGGAACAGACAGCGTCACACGTTCTATCGAGAATTTATTAGCCAAGGTCAGAGCCTTAACCGCAGAAGGTGTCACAGCCTGGATGTACACCAGCAACTATGCATTTCCTCCTACCACTTTAACTGGCTCAGTCAAAGGTGATCTGTTCATGGTACCGGAAGTTTTAGGTGTCAAAATCGCCTTAGGTGATCACCGTTCCTCTTTCCCGACCGTTGAACAAGTCTTACATCTTTTGACTGACATTCGTGTCGGAGGCATGATAGCCGGAAAGATTGGAGTCATGCACGTCCATACAGGAAATGTTCCCGGTGCATTTGAAATTTATGAAGAAATCATCAAGAGAGGTTTCCCAATCCGCCATATTCGTCCAACCCACTGTGCAAGAGATAAATACGTATTTGCAAAAGCATTGGAATTTGCTCACGCAGGCGGTCGCATTGACATCACGACGGGAGGTTCCTGCTGTTTTGACAGCCCGGCAGATGCTGTTGAAGCTGCCTGGGCAGATAAAGTTGAGCCAAGTCTAATTACTATGAGCTCTGACGGCCATGGCTCCGTACCTCGCTTTAACGACAAAGGTGAAATGATTGGACTCGGTGTTGGTGGTGTTGCCTGCAACCTCCGCGATCTGAAAAAACTTATCGCACGTGGTCATGCTCCAGAAAAAGTTCTTCCTCTTCTGACTAAGAACGTTGCTAAAGGTCTGGAATTAACAGGCAAAGGCGAACTCTATGGTGGGTCCAGCGCTGATCTTTGTTTATTTGACAAGGATTGGGAACTCAAGCATGTTCTCAGCAAAGGTGTGCTGATGATGCGTGACAAGGAACTACTGGTAAAAGGAACTTTTGAAATTTAACGGAAAAATCATTACTCTGAAGTTTTAAATCCTCGGGTGGACGCATCCGCCCGAGGATTTTTTACCTCAATCAAGCTTAGTCAAGAGCGACCGCACTGTAGTCGCCAGCAGCTGCAAGAGCTTTATTAACAGCTTCAAGAGTTACGGGTTCTTTAACAGTGAGGACGGCAATTGCCGGAGATAGAGTAACCTCAACTTTTTCAGCCAACGGTTCAAGAGCTTTCTTTACTCTTTCTACGCAATGCATGCACTCAACACCTGACAATTCAAAACTTTGTTGCATTAGTAATGTCCTCTAATGAATAATTTTTACATCTCCATTCTAATGTTCTCAATGGTAGTATTTCTGCTAATTAAAATTCTTGTTCCCATTTTGCCGAATTAACATGAGTAACCTGAACTTGAACAATGCACATGTGCCTGCACAACTGAAGGCAGAAATTTTGTCGGATGCCTTACCATACATCCAGAAGTTCCATGGAAAGACCATTGTCGTTAAATACGGTGGCAACGCCATGACTGATGAAAGGCTTCAGAGAGCTTTTGCCAGAGATGTCGTGTTGTTGAAACTCGTCGGAATGAACCCGGTGATTGTTCACGGAGGAGGTCCGCAAATTGCCCAAGCTCTCAAGAGAGTCGGCAAAGAAAGCAAATTTATTCAAGGCATGCGCGTTACCGACGAGGAAACAATGGAAGTCGTTGAATGGGTTCTTTGCGGCCAGGTTCAAGGCGATCTTGTTACTTTGATTAATAGCTTCGGAGGACAAGCTGTCGGCCTAAACGGTAAAGACGGATGCCTTATTAAAGCAAAGAAACTTGAGCTGCATGATTTCCAGAATCATGAAATAACTTATGATGTCGGCCAAGTAGGAGAAATTGAATCGATCAATCCTGCCGTGGTTAAAGCGTTACAGGCAGATGCATTTATCCCTGTTATATCTCCGGTTGGTATGGGAGAAGACGAGTTGGCTTATAACATCAATGCTGATGTTGTCGCCGGAAAAATGGCAGAAGTACTTCACGCCGAAAAGCTCGTTATGTTGACCAATACTCCCGGCGTTCTGGACAAAGAGGGAAATTTGATTACAGGCCTAACTTCTGCTGAAATAGACAAACTATTTGAAGACGGTACAATCTCCGGAGGAATGTACCCAAAAATATCAGCGGCTCTCGAAGCCTCTAAGAACGGAGTAAAAGCTGTTCATATTATTGATGGCCGGGTCGATCACTGCCTTTTATTAGAAATTTTGACTCCGGAAGGGGTCGGAACGATGATTAAATCCAAATAACAATGACCGAAGAAGTCCAAAATAAACGAACTCGGCCAAAGGCCGGAGAGAGAAAGCTTGAGATTCTAAAAGCTCTGGTAGACCTCTTACAAAGCTCAAAACAAAAGCACATAACCACCAAGACCCTGGCGGCTCATCTTGGTCTGTCAGAAGCTGCTTTATATCGTCATTTTGCCAGTAAGGCACAAATGTACGATTCTCTTATCGCTTATGTGGAAAGTGCGATTTTTACGGCCGTCAATAACATTAAGCAGACCACTCCGTCCGGTATTGCCCAGTCGCAGTTGATTGCGGTTACGTTGTTAGATCTTATGCGCAACAATCCCGGCATGGTAATTTTGCTCTGCGGTGACTTTTTAACCGCTGAAGATGCACGCCTGCAACAAAGGATCAATCTTCTCTTTGACAAAATTCACACACAACTTAAACAATCTTTGAGTTTGGCACTCGCCGATAGAGAAGTCCCAGAAACATACGATGTCGCAAATCGTGCCACACTTTTAGGTTCGTTCATTCTAGGCCAGTGGTTCAATTTTTCCAAAGGGATTTCAAAAAATAGAAAACAGCCTGATTCCTGGGAGGCCTTAATCAACTACTGTCTCGGTATCAATTGAGCTGAATAGATTTAGAAATTACTTTTTTCACACATTCATTTCATGTTACATGTTGGAGGCTATAAGCCTCCATTTTCATTTGGATTCAAGCTATGTCTCGGCTCTTGAATCACATAAAAACATTGAGCCACCCGGTTATTGACCGAAGTGGCTCGATTTGATTCCCAGAAAATGGTGATTATTTCTTTGAGGCCGGAGAGATAGGCTCTACCGTTTCTTTAATTCTCTTTGAGACAGACGACGCTGAAGAGTTTTGCTTGGCTGCATTTTCTTTCAGATATTTAACTGCCTGCTGTAACTGATAATCATCAGCTTCACCATACTTATAGAATTTAGGTTTAGCTTTTTTCTCATTGCCATTTTCATCGAGAATCTTTTCTTTTATCGTATCGGGCTGATTAATTTTCGGCTTATCTGCTTCTTTAACAGGCACCGGCAGCTGAGCATCAGAGGCTTTTTCCTTGTCTGAAGAACCCGGAGTAACGGTAGCGTCTTTCTTTGACGATGTTTTTTCTTCCGGCACTTCCAAGTGATTAGCAAGGTCTGCTTCTCTGATATCAAAATCAATGAAATTTCCTTCTGCGGTATCTTTTACTTCGACATCCGGTGAAATTCCCTTAGCCTGGATACTTCTTCCACTCGGCGTGAAATAACGAGCGGTGGTAAGTTTTATCGCTGTATCCTTGGCATCACCTCTCAAAGGAATGACCGTCTGAACCGAGCCCTTTCCAAAGGTCTTTGTACCCATGATTGTGGCGCGTTTATGGTCCTGCAAAGCGCCGGCCACGATTTCACTGGCACTTGCCGAGGCACCGTTGACCAGAACTACAATTTTGGCTTGTTTAACTATCTTAGGTAGTTTCTCGATGAGCTCATCTTCTTTTGTTGTTCTGTAATCAGCAGGAACGGTGAAGTATTCTTTCTGGGCTTCTTCAACCTGCCCTTTTGTTGAAACAACTAAAGTATCTTTTGGCAGGAATACTGCAGAGACGCCAACCGCCGCATTGAGTAGGCCGCCCGGGTCGTTCCGCAGGTCCAAAATAATACCGTTACGCAAGTTGTCAGTTTTTGCCAGAGCGTTTATCGCCTTAGCTAACTCAGAATTTGTACGTTCCTGGAATTGTGAAACGCGGATATACCCCATATGATCTGGCAACGGTTTAAATTTAACTGATTTAACCTTAATGACGGCACGGGTCAATTTGATATTAATAGGAGCACTTTCTCCTTTTCTCAAAATTGACAGTTCAATCTTGGTATCCGGTTTACCGCGCATCATCTTGACGGCATCGTTAAGCGGAGTATCCCGAAGGAGCTTGCCGTCAATTTTATAAATCACGTCACCCGCCCTGATATGTGCGTTGGCAGCCGGAGTATCGTCAATTGGTGAAACAACCTTTACACCGGCAGGATCCGAAGTAACTTCGATTCCGAGGCCCCCGAACTCTCCCATCGTTCCTTCCTGCAGCTCTTTAAAAGCTTCTTTGTCAAGGAAGGCAGAGTGAGGATCAAGACCTTGAAGCATGCCGGAAATAGCTTCCTTCATCAGTTTTTTATCCGAAACCGGCTCAACATAGAATTGTTTCACAGCACCGTATATGTCTGTGAATTGTCGAATTTCACTCAGAGGTAAAGTTGTTTTCTTAGTTGCTACGGGTTCAGCTGTAACGGCGCCGATAACAGCACCAGCGACCATCCCGATTGTTACCAGGATGATTCCACGAATTCCATTTCTCATAATTCAAAAATTACTTTTTTTATTATTTACTTTAAAAATTCTGTTAAGAATATCAAAGTTTTAACCAACGATTAGGGTTAATTGGTTTTCCATTGTGACGCAATTCAAAGTATAAGACGGATAAGTCACTTTCTTTGGAACCAACATGAGAAATCACTTCTCCTTGTTTGACTAAATCACCGATATCTTTTTCCATCGAGGAATTATTTCCATAGACAGAAAAATAACCTTTTCCGTGGTCAATAATTAACAAGTTTCCATAACCTCTCAAGTAGTCTGAAAACACAACTTTACCTCCTCTTATAGCCTTCACCGGTTCTTCTTCATTGACGCTAAAAACGACCCCTTTCCAATTGCCCATGTTTTTACCGTCCTGACGTTTTTGCCCGAATCTTGCCACCACTTTCCCTACCACCGGAATACCGGAAGTTGAAACAGTAACAGGAGCAGTAGAACTCTTCTCGGCAACCCGTTTCTCCTTACTCTTTGAAGCAACCTTAGTTTGCTTGACTGTACGAGCCTTTGCCTGTTTTTCAAGACGGGCCATCAAACTGGACAATCGCTGTTCATCCTGGCGAAGTTTTTTCAGGCTGGTCGCTTTAACAGCCAGATCTTTTTCCAACCTGACAACCATCCGCTGACGATTCCTTCTTTCATTGTTCAGACGTTGTTGTTGACTTCTTTCCTCTTTAACATTGTTTCTTAGCTTTTCTCCGGAAACTCTGGATTCATGAACGATTTTTGCAAGTTCGATCTGCTGTTCATGGAGTTTTTTGTAAGACTCTTCCGATCGTTTTCTCAATAATTCCAGCAATGCCTCGGTGCGGGCTTTTTGATGCGGATCGGTACCGGATAACCAGTCAGGTGTTTCCTTTAACTGCAGTTGCTCAATTTTTTGTTGATCTATTTTTGCTATCAGAGCTCTTTCCCGAGCCATCGCCGCTTCAATTTTCTTTTTTTCACGAATCTGCTTGTTCAAGTCCCGTTCTACAACACGTCGTTCTTTTTGAAGATTAGAAAGCGTTTTTCTGACTTCATTAATTTCTTTTTCAGAGCTTTTTAGTTCTGTCTGAAGTTTTTCTTTATTTAATTTTGCTTCAGCCATGGATGCATTCAGTTTCTCAATTTGCTCCTGAGTCTGATTGTATTTTCTTGAAGTATTCTGCAGAGAGTTAACCGGTGCTTTTCTCACCGGTTTGTGTTTAACTTGTCTTACCGGGCGTTTGACCTGAGTTGTTTTTCTTTTAACTGTCTTCTTTTTTACAGTTTTAGCTTTTTGTGATTTAGCCGTCGTCTGCTTTTTCTTAGCTGTGGATACAGCTTGCGTACCAGTAGCCGCATAGGTTACCGGTACATTATTTACTACGATAGCAGCCGAACATAAAAGTGCGGCTAAAAATTTAAAAACTACTCGATTATTCAGTTTATTTACCTGCTTTACCTTGGGCGGCTACAGCTGCCTGAGCGGCCTTAATAGCTTCCTGATCTCCGAGATAGTAACTTCTGATGGGTTTCATATTCTCATCAAGTTCATAGACCAACGGAGTGCCTGTCGGAATATTTAATCCAACGATGTCCTGATCACTAATGTTATCCAAATGTTTAATCAGAGCTCTGAGGGAATTTCCATGAGCTGTAATTAAAATTTGCTTGCCTTCTCTGATTTTTGGAACAATTTCATTTTCCCAGTAAGGAACTACTCTCTTAACGGTATCTTTTAAACACTCTGTCAAGGGCATCAATTCCGGGTCTTCGAGATGATATCGAGGCTGATTAGCCGGCCACATAGCGCTGTCTTTAGTTAAAGCCGGTGGCGGAACATCGTAGGAACGTCTCCAAATCATTACCTGCTCATTGCCAAATTTCTCGGCCGTTTCTTTTTTATTCAGGCCTTGAAGAGCACCGTAATGTCTTTCGTTCAATCTCCAGTCTTTAATAACCGGAAGATATAGTTGATCTAAACCATCCAATGCGATCCACAATGTGCGAATGGCACGTTTGAGAACGGAGGTATAGCACAAATCAAAAACAAAACCTTCTTCTTTTAAGAGCTCTCCGGCTTTAGCAGCTTCTGCTCTGCCCTTTTCAGTCAAATCCACATCTACCCAACCGGTAAAACGGTTTTCTAAATTCCATTGACTTTCGCCGTGTCTCATCAAAACGATTTTGTACATGTCTTTACCCGAAGAATATTGAATAGGAAACTGTCATTTTAACTTATGCGCAGACTTTGCTAAAGATATCACTCATATCCTGTCCTGTTTTCTTTAAAAGCTCTAATTAAAAAACCCGGTTTTAAAAACTAAACCGAAGATAATGATTGACCGGTTGCTTGATATTCAGTTACTACTTTTGACTTATTCACTGCAAAATGACTTTATTTTCTTTCATAATTAAGGTTTGAAGGTTTTCTTCTTGATTTGTCCCTCGGATTGAATCACAATTAAGAGTTATTCATTTAAGACAAGATTATTTCCAAATGGAATTCATTACAGACAACATTCTTCTGATTTTTTGCTTGATTGGTTCCGGCATTCTGCTGGCTTTTCCACAGCTGGCCAAAGGAAAAAATGCGGGTCTTAGTCCGGCAGAAACCGTCATCAAAGTCAATGATAAAAATGCACAATTAGTTGACGTGCGTACACCAAAAGAATTTGCAACCGGAAATCTAGCCGGTTCGGTCAACATCCCTACCGAGGACCTGATTTCTAAGCTTTCCTCGCTGGATAAAAACAGACCGGTTATTTTGGTTTGCCAAAACGGACGACGTGCAGCTCAGGCTTTGAAGACCTTAAAAGGAAAGGGATTCAGTGAGATCTACACACTTGAAGGCGGTATTGTAGCCTGGCAAGCAGCCAAACTTCCGCTCTCGAATCTCTCCATCAATAACAAAAAGACAAAACGCAAGCACTAATTTGTCTTTCATCTTTAGTAAAGGAAATTAAATGGCAGAAAACGCAAATACAGCACCGGAAGCAACCGCTGAAGATCAGGCTCCTCAGTTTGCAATTCAACGCATCTATCTCAAAGATGCCTCTCTTGAAATGCCCCATGCTCCGGACATTTTCCTTCTTCAGGAAGCTCCCGAGATCAACATTCAGGTCGATGTAGAACAGTCCAGACTTCACGGTGGTGAAGACCTCTTTGAAGTTGTTGTCAGAGGCACTGTTACTGCCAAGAGCAAAGTCAACGGTCAGGAACAGACCGTATTTCTTGTTGAATGCAAGCAAGCCGGTATTTTCTATATCCACAACATTCCGCAGGAACACCTTCCGATGGTTTTAGGAATCACCTGCCCGGCTGCTGTTTATCCCTATCTCCGTTCGAACATTTCCGACCTGTTAGTACGTGCCGGTATGCCTCCGGTTTACCTCGGTGAAATTGACTTCCAGGCAATGTTTGCACAGCGTATGCAGGAAGAAGCTGAAAAAGCTCAGCAGACTCATGGCAACAACGCAGCCGGAACAGATACAGCACAGTAATTCACTTCTATCCGTTTAAGCCTCACTTTAAGTCTTCTTGGTGAGGCTTTTTTGCCAAAGAGGTCATAAAGCATTAAGCGATTTAACAAGATATTGTTCAATTGCCTGCAGAGCCTAACAAGATAATAAATCAATGCACTGATAACGAAAGACGGTAGATACAACTAGAGAACGTACTTTACTTTGAAATTAATTTAACCTATGGTAATGCAGAGGTTAATCGTAAACAACCCAAATCTCTTGAGCTCGAAAAACGTTGTCTAAGGAACTACTCGTGGCTGAGACTTAGACAATCTTCAATGTGCTCAGGCTGAAAATTAATCCAAGTCAGCATAATAATATTATGCGAACTAAAAACCGGACACGACGAACACCGCAACCATAATTTTCTACTACATATAGACTAAAGAATTAGATATTCGCCGTCGAGCCCTCAAAATACTCTCAATAGGAATTTGATCGCTGCCATATGGCTGAGATAACAAACGACATAGATTTTAAATGTTTGTAAAAAGGTGAAACCCACAACTCATAACAGGAAATTACCCAGCTAATAAATAGAAAAGCTTCGTATACTGAGTTCATCTTAATTAGATTGATGGGAGATTAAAAATGTTTTCTAAAACAGTATTAGCAACTCTGATTGCAGGTTCTTTCGCTTTTGGTTTACCCGTTGCACAGGCTCAATTTACAGGAGGTACAAACATTACTCCTGTTGAGAAAGTTCTTTCTCAAGGCAAAGATGACCAATACGTCGCAGTAGAAGGCTTTATTGTTCAGAAGATTGGTCATAAAGACTATATCTTTAAAGACAAGACAGGCGAAATTCGTGTTGAAATCAAAGACAGAGTCTTTGCAAATCAACAAGTTTCACCGAAAACTAAAGTTATGTTGGAGGGTGAAGTCGATAAAGACTGGACCGGTCCAATGGAAATCGATGTCAAGAGACTCACTGTTGTTAAGTAATTAGTTCTTAACATTCACAAAAACCACTCTTATATTGGTGAACCTCTCACTCTGAAAGGTTTACCAATTTCCGATCAGCTGAACCATTCCACAAGGCTAGACATAAAAATTATTTAATTGTAGTCAGCAATTTTTTAAAACCTTATCTAAAACGAAGGAGTTTTCCATATCACGTTTAACTGAAATGGACTCTTCTCCGGTTAATTCAATTTCCTGTGTTGAAGCACTCGTAATTGGTGAAAAGCTCGTCTTAGTAAGGACTTCTCTATTTTTAATGCAATCTGCATTTTCACACTGGATACGCTCTCGATTGAAATCGACACCAAGTGATTGTGCAAATCATTTCTTACAGCTCAATGCCGTCAAATGGTTCGAACAATACAGTTTTCATCTAAACCGAGCCATTTCTTGAAAGGTTTTGAAAAACATTTTCTAATAAATTTAACAAGTTAGATGAGATTTCCATTTTTCAAGCCAATACAACGCCACCATGTCCTAAATTAGAAGTAAATATGAACGTCGATTTATTTTTCCATTTAAAATTTTTTCTTTAGAAAAAAAATAGAAAAAGTTAACTAGGATATGAATAAAACCGTTTGTGTATTTTGCGGCTCGCGTCTTGGAGCCGACCCAAAATTTGAACAGCTAGCCGAAGAGATGGGAACGGCCATAGGAAAAAATGGCTTAAATATGGTCTTCGGCGGAGGCGGAACCGGACTTATGGGAACCGTCTCTCAAGCAGCAATTAAAGCAGGGGCCAGAGTCACAGGAATTATTCCTGAACTTTTGATGCACACCGAAAGACCGGAGCTCAATCTCACCAAGCTCATTATTGTGCCGGATATGCCGACTAGAAAAGCTCTCATGGAAGAAAAAGCTGACTACTTCGTAATTCTTCCTGGCGGGATTGGGACGTTGGAAGAAGCTTTTGAAGTTATGACTTGCAACTGGTTGAATATTTTTGATAAGCCGGTTGGCTTCCTCAATGTCAACCACTACTATGATCCGTTATTCAAATTTCTAGAAAATGCCCAAGCACAAGGCTTTGTGTCTGAAAAAGCCGGTTATTTGTGGACTCACTCAGAGGATCCCGAAGAGCTTCTTTCCAAACTGATGGAGCAGAAAAAGTAAGAAATACTGTCTTCTTTGACGCTTTGCTCTTATGTTAGAGCCAGATTCAGGCAAGGCAAAGCGTCAATTTCATTGTTAGCAAAGACCTTAAACACCGCCTTCAAACCCGTTTTGGCGCCACGCCTCATAGACCGTAATTGCTGCAGAATTGGACAAATTAAGAGAACGGTTCTCCGGCATCATCGGTAGCCTGACACAGTGCTTGGGATCAAAAAAGTCTCTCACGGCCTGCGGCAATCCGTGTCCCTCCGATCCAAAGACAAACCAGTCTCCCGGCTGAAACTTAACGTCTTGGACAAGCTGTTTAGCCTTGGTTGTCATTGCAAACATTCTTTCTCTATCCGGTTTAATCTGTTCTAAAAAGTCGTTATAACTCGGATAGATCTTGACTTCCGCATACTCCCGATAGTCAAGCCCGGCTCTTCTCATATGTTTATCCTCTAGAGAAAAACCTAACGGCTCGATTAAATGTAATGTGCATCCGGTGTTAGAACATAAGCGAATAATGTTTCCGGTATTTGGAGGTATTTCCGGATGAACCAAGACGATATTAAACATAGTCCTTATCTTTTTCTAATAACTTTTTCAGCTCTTGAAGAGCTTTCTTTTCTATTTGACGAACACGTTCTTTACTGATCCCCAATTCCTGAGACAAATCTTCCAGAGTGGCTCCCTTGTTCTCGGATGAGTCATCATATAACCATCGTGCTTCAATAATTCTTCTGCTACGCGGATCGAGCTTTTCTATTGCCTTCGGTAAATCCTTATCTAAGGTCTTGTCATAGTTTGCCTGCTCAAAGTTTTCCTCCGGGGTGTTTCCTTCGGATGCAAGCCAATCTTCCGGTGCATATTGCTCGTCATCCTGACCTCCCGGCTCATCAAGCGCAACATCATGTCCAAGCAGTCGCATTTCCATTTCTTTGACATCTTTCGGTCTTACCTCAAGTTCTTGAGCAATTTTTTCAGTTTGCTCCGGAGTCAAAGACTCTTCGCCTTCTTTCATACTGCGCAAGTTAAAAAATAGTTTTCTTTGAGCCTTGGTTGTCGCAACTTTTACCAGTTTCCAGTTCTTGATAACATATTCTTGAATTTCAGCTCTGATCCATGTCATGGCAAACGTGACCAGCCGAACTCCTCTATCCGGATCAAATCTTTTAACAGCTTTCATTAAGCCGATGTTTCCTTCCTGGATCATGTCAGGAAATGGCAATCCATAACCCATGTATTGGCGGGCAATGGATATAACTAGCCGCAAATGGGACGTCACAAGCTGACTGGCAGCTTCCATATCACCTTCATCACGGAGCTTGATAGCTAGCTCACGCTCTTTTTCCGGAGTTAATACAGGTACTGCATTTGCTGCTCTTATATAGTCTTCGATACTCCCGGTCGTCGGCCCTCTCAGAGCCAGAGGAGTCGGTTTGTACGGAGCAAGCTGAGTACCCGGCACTTTTTTTTCTTTTGTTTCTCTCATCAGGGCTATTTTAACCTACCGTTTTTCTTTGTTTCTTTTTGACTTTTTGCAAAGGTTTTAGAAGGTTAAAGGTTTTGTCCTTCCCGCGGTTATATAGGCGCAAATAGCGGCGTACATACTTAAGAAAACCGCAAGCAATATACAAATGAGAACATTGGTTCCTGCCTCCGGTAAGAGCTTAATTTCAAAAGCTTCTTCTAGAAACGGAACACTTTCATAAGTAGTTAAAAAGAACAAAATTGCACCAAACAGACTACTGATCAGTGTAACTAAAACTGATATTTCGATTAAAGGTCCCCGCACAACCCAAGAGCCTCCTCCCAACATCAACAGCAGTCCCTGTTCCTGTTTCAACGGATAATTTAGTCTTGTAATACAAATAACGAAAATCAAAGCCACCAAAATGAGTGGAGGAATACCAAAAACCGCTACACCGAGAGCCAAGGCCTCCCGTAAGGTATAACGTTTCTTTATCCACTCTAAGTTAGCGCTTACCAAAGAGACTTCTTTAATCTCTTCGACAGCGCTGACCATTTTTTCGATTGATGCAAAAGGCGTTGAAATAGGGAACTCGATAGCAAATATTTCCGGGACCTTTCCATTTTTTTCTACCAGTTTGAGAATGTCTTCTTTTAGCAAGTCTTTTGCCGAGACACTGGTAATTGTTGCGCCGGGGGCCAAAAGTTGAAGCCGGCTGTCGAGAATTTTCAACATTTGTTTTGTATTGCTTCCCGGTTCCATAAACACCGAGATTTCATCACCGGACATTGAACGATGGCTTTGATAAAAAGATATAAATCCCAAAGTCATCTGACAAAGAAGACAGAACGCCAATGAGAATAAACAAACTACAAACCAGCATGACTTTAAATTACTTGAAAGGGATCTTTTAGCTCTTATGTTGACTGTGATCATCAGAACACTCCCAGATCGACTTTTTTCAGAGATTTAATTTGAAACGGAAGAGGAATGCTGGAGGTCATTACCACCGAATATCCTATCTTAGCTAGCTTCGTACATAGATATAAAAACTGCTCTTGAGAAGTCTCATCTAAACTTTCAAGCGGATTATCTGCAAGGATCATTTGAGGTCTTCCTACCAATGCCCTTGCGATTAATACGCGTTTTCTCATTCCCTCTGATAGATCTTCAACTTTATCGTCGATGTAACGAGAAAGACCGCACAACTCTGCGCTTTCTTTTGAATTTTCAAAAGCTTCTTTCGCTTTAATTCCTAAAATCTGCGCTGAAAGGCGTAGATTTTCCAGGACGGTGTAGCCGTCAAATAAAGTTGAACATGAAGGAATTAAACCAAGCGAGCGCCTCCAAATCAGCCGTTCAGAAGCTGTCATCACTGCGACATCACGCCCTCTTATCAACACCTCCCCTATCGTGGGACGGTGCAAACCCGCGATAAAATTTAACAGGGATGTTTTACCGGAACCGTTGGGACCTTCAAGCAGAACAAAATCAGATTCACTGACAGAAAAAGAGAGGAACTTATCGCTTCTTTGTCCATCGACGTGATAAGGAACGCCTGAAATTTCTACCAAAGGTCTGTTTAACGTCATCTTGAATAAATATCAAACTTAAATCCAACTCTCCCCCAGATATCTTTTTCCTGCCCGAGCATGAATGCCGTCAAAGGATGTTCTTGAAGCCAACCTTTGGGGATACTCATTGTGAAACCACCGGGCATGCCAATTAACTGTATCGAAGGCAACTCGATATCATATTTAGCATGGCAAAGAATCGTAGCCAATCTCAATGAGAATATTTTCTCAGTTGCGGACCTATTATTCAGCAAGGGGGCAACCTTCTTGATATTACCACGGTGCGCCAGAACAATTTGAGCTAAGTGCTCCTGTTCAGACCGAGAAAAACCCGATATATCACTGTTTCTGATTAAGTATTCACTATGTTTATGGTAATCACTGCGAGACAACGATAATCCGATTTCATGCAATTTAGCGGCCCATTCAAGTTCTTTAATGTCTTCCGAGGAAGCGGTCGGATCCAATTTCTTGAAAAGTTCAACGGCAATCTTTGCTACGCGATTAGCCTGTTCCTTGTCTACGTGCATTCTTTCAGCTAATGACTCAATAGAACTATCCCGCGGATCTTCTTTTAATTTTCTACCAATCATGTCGTAGAGTATTCCGTACCTGAGCGCTCCGCCGGCCGGTTTCATACTCTTAATCTTAAACTTATTGAATACTGCAGAGAGCACCGCCACTCCACCGGCCAACACCTCACGCCGGTCATCTTTCATTCCCATGAAGTTAAACTTCGAAGTATTGCCCAAATCAACAATTTTCTCTTTGAGCTTTTCAAGAGCTTGTGCAGTGATGGTTCCATCGGTCCACCCCTCATCGTGGAGGATTACCGAGACTGCAGAAGCTGTTCCGGAAGAACCGTAAGTCTCCTCCCAACCGCATCTAAGGAATTTGGCATAACTACTGTCAAATTCTGCTTCAGCTGCCAACTGAGCCTTTAACATGGTAAGCGGAGAGATATCACCGCCCTTAAAAAAACGTACAGAAGTATTGACACAACCGACATGAAAAGATTCTCCCTCCAGCACTTCTCTGTTGTGGCCGATAACGCATTCGGTTGACGCCCCTCCGATATCGATAATTAATCGCTTTTTCGATGATGCCGGCAGAGCGAAGCTACAGCCTTCAAACACAAGGCGGGCTTCTTCTTTACCTCTTAAAATTTCGATCCGGCAACCCAATACTTTTTCAGCTTTTTCTATAAATTCCTTCGAATTCTTAGCACTTCTCAAAGTCTGTGTCCCGACCGCCCGAACGTGGGAGCGGGGGAAATTAACTATTTTCTCAGCAATTCTTGCCAATGCTATTAGAGCCCGGGCCTGAGCAGCTTCGGTCAAATTTCCTTCGGCATCGATACCTCCGGCCAGTCTCACAGTTTCTTTCCAGCTACCTTCGCTGATGATCACTTCTTTTTCTACTCTGGCAATTTCCAGTCTGAAACTGTTCGAGCCTAAATCGATTGCGGCTAATCGCATTTCTTTCCCTTTTTTAGTTTTCGATTCCCACTAAAGCATTGGCAAACTCTCTGGCATTGAATGTCTGAAGATCGTCAATTTTTTCACCGACTCCAATAAAGTAAATTGGGAGAGGATCTTCTCTCATTGCTGCTAAGGCGAGGAGCACGCCTCCCTTGGCTGTTCCATCGAGTTTGGTAATAATTAATCCGGTCAGCTGTGCAACTTCATCAAAACTCTTAACTTGCATTAATGCATTTTGTCCATTTGTTCCATCAAGCACTAAGATGACCTCATGAGGGGCTCCTTCCAAGGCTTTACCCTGGACTTTCCTGATCCTTGCGAGTTCATTCATTAAATTGGACTGAGTTGGGAGGCGTCCTGCAGTATCGACCATCACAACATCTGTGCCTCTCCTTTTCCCGGAGCAAATTGCATCAAAAGCAACGGAGGCAGGATCACCCTTTTCCTGGGCTATCACTTCGATTTTATTGCGTTCTCCCCAGATTTCGAGCTGTTCTCTTGCAGCAGCTCTGAAAGTATCTCCCGCGGCCAGAAGGACCGATTTATTTTCATTGGCAAAATACTTGGCTAACTTTCCGATACTGGTCGTTTTTCCTGCGCCATTGACTCCACACATCATCCAGACTGCCGGATGGTGAGACTCTAAGTCGGGCTTTTTCTCACAAGGCTTTAAGCGAGTTTCAATTACATCCCGTAGAGCCTCTTTAACTTGATCCTGATTTTTCAGACCTTTAAGCTTTATCTGATCTTTTAATTCTTCAATGATTTTGGCACTTGTTTCAACTCCAACATCTGACGATATAAGCTGAAACTCAAGCTCTTCCATAAAATCGTCATCAATAACGCCACCGGAGAAAATACCGATAATATTGACACGGCTCTTTGAAAGTCCGTTCTTAAGTCTTGCAAACCAACCCGTTTTTTCTTTTTTTGTATCCATAAACTGTCATTATCAATTAAAGTTCAATTTGAACTAATAACTTCAAAGTTTACACATCAGATGAAACAAGATGGAAAAATAAGAATTATCGGAGGTATGTGGAAACGTACTTCACTTCCCGTTTTAGACTTCGAAGGACTAAGACCGACAGGAGATCGACAAAGGGAAATGATATTCAATTGGCTCAATCATCTCTATGACGGAGATTTTTCAGGAAAGACTTCCTTGGATATGTTCGGAGGTACCGGAGCTCTCTCTTTTGAATTTATCAGTCGGGGCGGTCAACGGGCAGTCATCGTTGAAAAAAACAAAAAAGCAGCCTCTGTAATCAAGGATTCCATCAAGAAATTAAACACTGAGGCAATTGACGTCATTTGCGGAGACTCCCTGATGCAGGATTTTTCGGAGGAACCCAAAAAACCGGATCTCATCTTTATTGATCCTCCTTTTTCTCTGAACCTGCAAAAAAAGGCTTTGTTAAAAGCTTCACAACTAATCAACGACAACGGCTTTATTTATGTTGAAAGCCCCGATGAAATAGATGATGCGTACCTTGCTTCTATTAATTTGGCCCCGATTAAACGAGCAAAGACAGGGCCGAACCATTTACTGCTAACTTCAAAGAAAGGATAAGATTAAATGATTGCTACCTATCCCGGAACATTTGATCCTATTACCAAAGGACATGAGGACATTATCCTGCGTGCCTCAAGACTATTTCCACAACTTATTATTGCTGTAGCTGAAAGTAAAAAGAAACACACTCTGTTCAGTCTTGAAGAAAGAGTAAGTCTAATAAAAGAGGTGACTCACGATCTTGATAATGTTCTGGTATTCGGCTTCAGCTGTCTTCTGGTCGATTTCCTTAAGTCACATAATTCACACTGTATTATCCGGGGAGCCCGGGCTGTCAGTGATTTCGAATATGAATTCAAAATGGCCGGAATGAACCAGCTACTTCTCCCCGAAGCCGAAACTATTTTTCTTACTCCCTCTCCAAAATATCAGTTTGTCAGCGGAACTTTTGTGAGAGAAATAGCATTGATGGGAGGCGATATTGCACAATTTGCCTCTGCGCCTGTCATTGAAGCCTTTAAAAGAAAAATGGTGCAAAACAGGTAGCTTCAAAAGCCCTATGGGCGCCTCCTTCCGGAGACGACCTTGGTTTAGAGGATCAGAAAATAAGCGATAGTTCAGAGGCTCTTTAGTCAGAGCTGCGCAACAGTCATTAAAAACGTTCTTCTGCCATTCGCGTAATCTTCAAGGCTGCTTCCTTTGCTTTCGCTTCTCTATCTTTAATATGTTCAAGCTCTGTTTTTTGGATGACCGAACTCCAAATAGAGCCGGGGAAAGTCGCATCGTCTTCATACCGTGCTATCAGATGCCAATGTAAATGTGGCACCATATTGCCCAGTTGCGCCCAATTGACTTTTGTAGGCTGCATCGTTTCAATAATAATCTCTTCCATCTTGCTCAGCGCCTCAATGATCAAAATCTGCTCATTGACGGGCAAGTCGGACATTTCCTTAACATGTTTCTGACTTATCACGCGAAAGTAACCTGGAAATTGTGGTTCTTCTACCTGGATAATCCTGAAGACAGAATTACTGAAGAGAACCTTCTCTTGACCTTGCGGGGGATTACAAAGGGGACACTCTTTCGTCATAGAAGTACCTTTTCAATCTTACCATCTTTGATTTCGGAAAGAACTTTATGCATCCAGTCCCGTCCATGCTTAGCTTTCATCATTTCAACAATTAAAAATTCAGCGGTTGTATTCGTTGCTGCAGAATACCGGTTCATACCCTGATAGCAACCAGGACAAGTTGAAAGTACCTTTATTTGTCCACTGAAGTCATCAGTCTTGAGCTTTGAGGAAGCCGTCTTGAGGCTTTCTTCCTTGCTCTTTCTCACCTGACTGGCAATATCGGGACGTCCGACAGCAAACGTTCCGCTCTCTCCACAGCATCTTTCTGAGAGTTCAATTTTTGAACCGTCAGCCGGTTTCAGAACATCGTTTACCGTCTTAATTGGGATACCTTCCTTAAGCGGGGTATGACAGGGATCGTGATAGATATACCGAGTGTTAGGTGCACCCTGGAGGCAAACGCCTTTCTCTTTGAGATAATCGTGAATATCCATTACGCGGCAACCGGGGAAAATGCTTTCAAAGTTATATTCTCTAAGCTGATGAAGACACGTTCCGCAACTTACAAGAACCGTCTTAATATCCTTGTAGTTCAAAGTGTTTGCAATTCGGTGGAAGAGGACCCGGTTTCTCGTCACGATCTCTTCACTCTTTTCTTTTAACCCGTTACCGGCCTGAGGATATCCGCAACATAGATAGCCGGGAGGCAACACTGTTTGAATGTCCATATCATGCAACATCCCGATAACTGCTATAGAAACCTGGGAGTACAGTCTTTCATTCCCACAACCCGGGAAGTAAAAGACGGTTTCCTTCTCATTTCTTTGAGCATTACGGATGATCGGTACATAGGTACTTTCTTCGATCTCTAAAAGTTTTCTTGAAGTCGTCGGAATTTCAATCTTCGGTAATTTGCGGTTAACCAAATGGATTACTTCCTCTTTGATGGTTGGTTTTCCGGTGGAGAAACCGGGTCTCCTGGCTGACCGAGCCGCAGGAATCTTAAGCATGTCGGCCCCGAAGCGTTGTCCTTTAAAACCGTATTCGACCATTGCTTTTCTGGCTCCGCGGATAAGAACCGGATTTTCTATTTCAAGAAACTTCAAACCAAAATATTTAGCCGGGGTTTTCTTGTCTTTGCCCAGTCTATGAAGCATGTCTCTCATCATCATCGTCACATGGCCGAAATCGATTTTTACCGGACATGGCTTCTGACATTTCTGACAAATCGTGCAGTGATCGGCAACGTCTTCGAACTCTGCAAAGTGCTTCAATGACAAACCACGGCGGGTTTGTTCTTCATAGAGGAATGCTTCAAGCAACAAAGATACCGCAATAATCTTGTTCCTTGGAGAATAGAGAAGATTTGCATTCGGGACATGCGTTGTACAAACCGGTTTGCATTTACCGCACCGCAAGCAAGTCTTAATCTCGTCAGCAATTTGTTTAGCCTCACTATTTTGCATGATCAGAGATTCATGTCCGAGCAAATTAAAGCTCGGCGTGTAAGCCAAGGACAAGTTTGCAGAGGGCCTGAGTTTGCCTTTGTTAAAGTGACCTTGCGGGTCCACTCTATCCAGATATTCATAAAATTTATCGAATTCTCCTGGCTCAACAAACTCGATCTTGGTCATGCCGATACCGTGCTCCCCGGAAATTGCTCCGCCCAGCTTTTTGGCGACATCCATGACATAAGCAACTGCCTCATTGGCAATCCTCAACATTTCGATGTTGTCAGAGTTGACCGGAATATTGGTATGAACATTGCCATCACCAGCATGCATATGAAGAGCGATAAATACTCTGCCCTTTAAAACTTGTTTGTGAATCTTGTTTATTTGATCCCGAACAGCTTCAAGACTATCACCGGCAAAAATAGTAAACAGAGCCGGAATAACTTCTTTCTTCCAAGAGATCCGGATGAGATGGTTCTGAACCATCCCAAGAAGAGTTTCATACGGCGGATTATGTTTATGTCCGTCATCGATATATCTGCCCAAGTTTTTCAACTCGGTAATTGCGGTTTCAGTCGGAGCATCAAGATGATGTAAAACGTAATCCCACTGCGTACGTACTTTGGTAATCAGTTCAAATGCGGCTTGCAGCCTGTCATTTAACAATTCCTCTTTACTTAGACCTTTGGAGGAAACTGCCAATTTGCCAAGCTTAATCGGACCTTCCAGATAAGTCTTAACAGCATCGAGCATGTCGATTTTGTTTTTTATTGAGCAGCGAATATTAAAAAGTTCGCAGGCGTCCGTGTACTCACCGATCTTATCCAATGGAATCACAACGTCTTCATTGAGTTTAAAGGCGTTGGTATGTTTGGAAATTGCAGAGGTCTTAGATCTTTCCTGCCAGAACTGGTGACGAGCTTCCGGTGTTTTAGCAATAAAGGTTTCTCCGTTTCCTTCTTCGGCAATCTTCATTATTTTTTGAACCTGCCGGTCAATAGAATCTTCATCGCTGCCGATCACGTCTCCGACGATAACCATCTTCGGGAACTCTCCTCTAATGCTTTTCGGAGCGTAGTTAATAGCTCTCAAATAGCGGTCATCGAGGTGTTCGAGACCAGCGAGCATAACACCTTCCGGATGTGAATCAAGAAGTTGAGAGATTGCATAAATAGCAGGACCTGCGTTGCTGGCGGCACCATAGAACTCGAGACATAATGTCTGCGTAAACGGAGGCATTTTATAGAGAACAAACCTAGCAGAAGTAACAATGCCATCGCAACCTTCCTTCTGAAGACCCGGAACACCACCGAGAAACTTGTTGGTCACATCTTTTCCGAGTCCCGGCTTACGGATTGTGGAGCCTTCCTGTTCAATGATTTCAGTTCTAAGGACTCTGGCCGTTGCCGGATCTTTGGTTCCTTCCTTATAAACAACTTCAAACGCAACTGTTTTTTGTTTATGGATTTTTCCAAGGTTATGGTTTAGACGGGTTACCTCAATCCATTCACCATTGGTTCCTACCATTCGGAACCAATAGACGTTATCCACTGTGGTTCCCCACAATACTGCCTTTTTCCCACCGGCATTTTCTGCGATATTGCCGCCGATTGAGCAGGCATAATTAGAGTTCGGATCGACGGAAAAAATCCAGCCCTCTTTTGCAGCCTTATCTGCGACCTGTTTGTTGACAGCACCGGCCTGTGCAAAAATCGTTGCCGTCTCGTCATCTCTTCCTTTCAGAGGAAGCATTTCTACATCAGAAATACGGTTTAGCTTTTCAGTGTTAATCACTGCTGAGCGTTCATGAAGCGGAATTGCTCCCCCGGTATAACCTGTCCCGGCACCTCTAGGAATAATAGTCAGTCCTAATTCAATACAAGCCTGAACAATTCCGGGAACTTCAGATTCTTTGTCAGGAAAGACGACAACGAAAGGGTAATGAACACGCCAGTCTGTTGCGTCCGTCACGTGCATTGCTCTGGAAAAGCCATCGAAACGGATATTTTCAGCTTTTGTGTGTTTTTTTAATTTTTTGATGACTAATCGTCTGAAATCCCAGGAGCGTTCAAAAGAACCCTTGAATTTTTCGATTGTCACCAATGCTTTCTGAATAAGCTGTCCAATCAACTCATCACGTTCGGTTCCAACCTTGTTTGCTCTTCTTTTCTGGATAGCATTAATACGGTGATACAGGGCGTTGACCAGAAGATCTCTTCGCTTTTTATTAAAAAGCATATCTTCCTGCAGGTATGGATTTCTCTGGATGACCCAAATATCTCCCAACACTTCAAAAAGCATGCGGGCGGATCTACCGGTCCGGCCTTTTTGCTTTCTTAAATCTTCCAGAATGTCCCACGCCTCAGAACCTAGAAGTCTGATGACAATCTCCTTGTCAGAATATGATGTGTAGTTATAAGGAATCTCACGCTGACGTGTGGCTTCCTTTTCCATTGTTTCGTTGGTGTTTGTCTTTACTGTAGTCAAGGCAATACTCCGGAGCTTTATTCAGAATTATTATTTTTTGAAAAAGATATCCTTTTTCTGATAAAGCCATTGTATCTTTCCACTTTAAAATTTCTCTGAAGTGAAAAGAATTTTTCAGTTGTTTTTAAATTTTTTTTCAATTCTGGTGGTATGTTTTAAGGATTGACAATTTTTCCTCATTCAAGGTAATTATTTCCGATGTTAGAACAAGAATATCTGCGCCGGGTTTTAACGGCCAATGTCTATGAAGTCGCCAAAGAAAGTCCGTTACAGAAAGCCACGCTTCTTTCTGAAAGAAGCGGAAATACAATTCTTCTGAAGAGAGAAGATCTTCAGAGTGTCTTCAGTTTTAAACTCCGCGGTGCTTTCAACAAGATGTCCAAACTTTCTGATGAAGAAAGAGCCAGAGGCGTCATTGCAGCTAGTGCCGGGAACCATGCCCAAGGGGTTGCCCTAGCCGCCAGCAAACTCGGTTGCCGTGCAGTCATTGTTATGCCGATTACTGCTCCTGACCTAAAAATTAATACCGTCCGTAGGCTTGGTGGCGAAGTTGTTCTCTTCGGAGATTCCTTCTCTGAAGCAGCTGCTTACGCTGAAGAACTGCAAGCCCGGGAAGGTCTGACACCGGTTCATCCTTTTGATGATCCTGATGTCATCGCCGGGCAGGGTACCATCGCAATGGAAATTATCCGTCAGGCAAATGGCAGAAAGATTGACGGAATTTTTGTTCCCGTAGGAGGCGGCGGTCTGGTTGCCGGTGTTGCTGTTTACATTAAAGCTTTATATCCTGAAATCAAAGTGTTCGGAGTCCAGACCGTGGATTCCTGTGGCATGAAACAGTCCATGGAAAAAGGAGACAGAGTACTTCTGGAAGATGTCGGGCTGTTCTCGGACGGTACCGCTGTAAAGCTGGTTGGTGAGGAAACATTCAAACTCAGCAAGCAATTCGTTGACGGCATTATCACAGTCGATACCGATGAGGTCTGTGCTGCAATCAAAGACGTTTTCCAGGACACCAGAAGCATTCTGGAACCAGCCGGAGCTCTTTCTGTTGCAGGTATCAAAAAATATGTTAAAGAAAACAAACTGAAGGATCACACTTTCGTTGGCATTCTTTCGGGTGCCAATATGAACTTTGATCGTTTGAGATTTGTTGCAGAACGTGCCGAGGTCGGTGAACACCGTGAAGTTCTCTTCTCTGTGACGATCCCGGAGAAACCCGGCTCTTTCAAAAAGCTTATTCAGCTGTTAGGGAACAGGAACGTTACTGAGTTCAACTATCGTATTTCTGATAACAATAAGGCTCAGATTTTCGTTGGTATTCAAACTCAACATAAGAGTGAAATCAAGGATTTAGAAAAACTCTTTACAGATAACGGTTTCCCCTGTCTGGATATCACCGATAATGAAATGGCTAAGACCCATTTACGTTATATGGTTGGCGGCCATTCTGCTTTGGCCACAGATGAAAAGATTTTCCGTTTTGAATTCCCTGAAAGGCCGGGCGCATTGGGCAAGTTCCTGACCAATTCCAATCCTAACTGGAACATCTCGCTGTTCCACTACCGGAACCAGGGTGCCGATTACGGCAAAGTTTTAGTCGGTATTCAGGTACCGGATTCCGACAGAGAAGAACTTAATACGTTCCTCAAGAATCTGGGGTATTCCTATGTTGAAGAAACTGACAATCCGGCTTATAAGCTATTCTTAGGTTAAGTAAGTTAGGAATATCTGTTATGGATTTAACTTCTGATAAGAACGTTCAACAAGTGATGGATCGGCTTCCGCCGGAAGCCAGAACGGCTTTGCATGTCATGAGTGAAATGCAAAAAAGAGAACCGGAGGATGTTCTTCGTGACGAAATCAAAAAATACATTGAAGGAAAAGTTCCCTCCATTGATGTTGAAGGAATAATTCGGGGCATCAAAGATAAGGCCTACACTGCAGGCTACTTGGTGGGAAGCCTCAGGAAGTTTGCCAGAAACTGGACATCTGAATAGCCTTTGAATTTCAAAGAGACTGGTGAGAAACCGATATTCAAAACTCACCAGTCTTTTTTACACTCCGAAATAGTCCATCGGTTCCGGTCTTATTAGTCCCGTATACTTTAGGAAAACGTGTCGGCGTTTTAAACAAGATTTGGACAAATGAAAATTCATAGAGCATTATGAATTGCTGTCAGTAATCGATGCTGGAGTATCTTGGAAGTTTTTACAAACGAACTCAGTAGTTCACCTGTTAGCTCATTTTCGTATAGGTCTCTTCGCGTTTCAACCATAACAGAGGCCACTCGTTTGTCTTTTTTGTAACGTTCCAATGGAACAAGTGCACCGGAAAACGGTGAATCGTATCCCGTATCAAAATTTTTAGAGAATTCGAAATGAAAAGCTTCTTTAAAATTTTCTGGCGTATGAAAAGAATCGGTTCCAATACAAATCTCAGGTCTTGGTCCTGAATTCATTTCATAAGGAAGAGCTTTGGAAGCAAAGCTATGCAAATCAACAACGCACGCTTTGCCGAATTTATTTATAGCTTCATTTACTTTAAGCGACAGCAAAAAATGGTGAGGCCGATACCATCTTTCCAAAAGCATCTGTCGCTCGGCAGCGTCTGGCTTTAACCTTAGTGGTTTTTTCCGGTGTGTAGTAGTATAAATAACACCCATTCCTCTTTGCGCCATAACTTCTTCTTTATCTTCGCTAAATCTTTCCACATCAACAACCAAGCGGCTTACCGGAGAAGCAACTATTTGAGAAAAAGGAATTCCGTTTCCATATAACGCTAATGTCCACAAATCACACATGCAGAGAAGCTCCCGATTGAGCTCCTCATCGCTTAGCAAAATTTTTTTTCGACATTGCGGAGGAATAAAAGAAGAGTCGTGAGGAATATGAAAAATCACCCAAGGAGGAACTGTTTCTTTCATTTTAAATTTCCTATAAAAGGCTTCTCAGTATATTTTCCAGTGATTACTTTAGGATTAAAGTGTTATTCAAACGGAAGCCATTGGCTCTCATAACAAGGATGTGGAGTGAACAACTTTATGAAGGTTCTGGGATGATTCAAGAGAAGAAAATTCTTATGGGAACAATTTTTTTGTTGCTTGGTGTGGCAACAAACGCTGATGAAAATTCTTTAAATAAAGAATACTGCAAGCAAGCTTTTGAAAATGGCATCACTGCAGACATGATCGAATGTACTCAGGTTGAATTACAAAGAGAGGATAATAGATTGAATGTAGAGTACAAAAAAGTCATGTCAAAACTTAATTCCACTCAGAAATTAGAACTCAGGACCGAACAAAGAGCCTGGATAAAAACACGAGACAGGACATGCAAACTAGAGGAAGACACTGGCTCAGCGGGTTGGCTCAATCATATTTCTTGTTTGAAAGAATTGACCAAAAAACGTGCGGACGAACTGGCTAAGATGAAATAAAATTTGCTCCTCCAAAAGAAATGAAGAATCAATATTCATCAGGAATAACGCAAAAATATCTATGGCTTTCTGGAAAAGAAAGAACTTGCTTGGAAGACTGGGAAAATTGGCGAATCGTGTCCAACAAACTGGACGGTCGAAACATAACAGAGCTAAAGACTTGCCTCACGGGTGAACGCAAATCAGCTTACTTTAATTCGGCGCCTACACACGTAAGGCCGGCCATTAGGCGGGCAAACGCGGGAGCCGAAGGCCGCTTATAAGGTTTTAACTCAACTCTTGACCTTTTGAAAGAAAATAAAAAGAGAAATTGCCAAAAGTTGTTTCGTCCAAAATATTTCCAATGTGGAAAGCTTGCAAGATTTTTAGAAGAGAGTGTTTTCTGAGCAAAACAGCTCTTTGAAAATCTCTCTTCTTTTTGTAGAGTTATCAGTTCCTGATTGAATTATTTCATCAACTTTTTAACGGTTTTAATATAAATTTCCAAACAGTTTTTGACCTGATAAGGATAACCATACTCATTATCTCCGTGCATATTGCCGCCGGAAGGACCAAAAGTCACCACAGGAATACCAAGAGAGACCGCTAAGATATTGGAGTCGCATATTGAAGGGTCGTAAGCACAGGGAAGGTTTTCTCCCGTAACTTCATGGAAACTTTCTCTTAATGCATTGACTAGCTCATGATCTTCTGGAACTGCAAAAGACTTCATGTACGGACTACTTCTAGGTTTTAATCTGACCTCGACTTTATCTGCCAAGCCCATTCTTTCAGCCAGTTCCTCGATCTGTTTAATACAGCTTTCCTCGTTTTCTCCCGGAACAACATAGCGGTCTAAGAAGATAAGGCAACTGTCGGGAACAATCAATGTGGCTGTGCTTCCGCCACACATGTACCGGACACACCAGGTTCCTTTGATTAGTTTAGGATGAGTCGCGGTTGGTAACGCCTCAATTGCTTCAGCCAACTTACCGGCAGTAATGATGGCATTTTCTCCGCTCTCAGGATAACGGCAAGTATGTCCGGCGCGGCCATGAACAATAACTTCAAAACTTAATCTTCCACGGAATCCTACAGCCACATTGTCATACCGGCACTCTGCCATAATGGCATAGTCAGCTCCGATATTTCCTTCTTCCACGAGCTGGTAAGTTCCTTTGCTCAGACCTTCTTCGTCAGCTACAAAACAGCCCAACAACCGCCCGGTAAACTCTTCTTTATGTTTGGAAAAATACTCAAATACAGAAAGAATATCCGCAATGCCACCCTTCATGTCCATTGCACCACGACCATAAACCTTGCCGTCGATTTCAGTCGGTTTGAATGGATTCGTATTCCAATTTTTTAGGTTAACCGCTACAGTGTCGATATGTCCGATTAACATCATTGTTTTACCGGGCTTTCCGCTATCTAAAACGCACCAAATGGATGGACGCTGTTTATCAGAATCGTCAGGGAAGTAACTGTAGTGAGGTTCTATTCCAAAACTTCTAAGTACCTCTGCTACATAGTCAGCGGCATTAACTTCGTGACCGTCAACAGAATCAATACTGATTAGGTCGTACCATCTTTTAATTACTGTATCCATGATTATTTTCCTGTTGACAAAGCGGCGTTATTCATAATTTCCTGTTCTTTGAGCTTTTCATCTTCTTCCATCTTGGCCATGCCAATACCGGTTAAGGCATAAACCGCAGAAAGAATGATGGATAACCAAAGCATCGGCGCATAAGCTAAGAATGCGATATTTGCTACACCTAGAGTTGAAGCAGTGTATGAACCTGTCGTTGACCAGGGAACCAACGGAGCCAAACCGGTACCGGTATCCAACATCATGCGCATCAAATTCTTTCTTTGGAGGTTATATTTCGGAAACATATCCTTTGTCATTGTTCCGACGACCGGATAGCTAACGTAGTAAGCACCGGTAATCATGAAGAATAGGGTATGCAGACACATAACACAGAAGGCCATGACTCTGCTGTTGCGCGCAAACTTAGTTACGTAATCGAGAAGTACTTCTGCAACGCCGGCTGTTCTTAACGGAGCTCCGAACATGGCAGCTGCCATCAACAATCCGATCGTACTCATCATGCTGGTGAATCCGCCTCTGTTAAGCATTTTGTCAACAAAGGTTGAATCAGTATGGGTGGAGAAACCGCTATACATGTACTGCATTACGCTCTTTAAATCGGCGCCTTGCATAATCATGGCTAAAACGGCTCCAACTGCGATACCGGCGACAAATGTCGGGATGGTAGGCTTCTTCAGGACGATCAAAGCGATCACAACAAAAACCGGAAGAAGAGCTATAGGATTGAGATTAAAAGTTTTCTCGATCGTTGAAAGAATTTCTGTATAAGTTGCACTTTCCATTGATCCGGAAGTAAAACTTAACCCGTAAACAAAGAAAAAAACCAAACTAATAATATAGGCCGGACCGGTTGAAATCAGAGAATGTTTGATCCCTTCAAGCAACGGAGTGTCAGTCACAGTCGCAGTGATAACAGGTGAATCGCTTAAAGGAGAGATTTTATCGCCGAAGAATGCTCCGACACAGACAGCACCTGCTGCAGCTTCGACCGGAACGCCCAAACCTTCTGCAACACCCATACAGGCTACACCTACGGTGGCCAATGTACCCCAAGAGGTTCCGGCCAATGTACTCATCAATGTACAAAGAATACAAGCAACCGGTAAGAAAAGTTGCGGTGTAATGACCTTCATACCGTAGTAGATCATGACCGGGATCGTACCTGAAGCCATCCAGGCAGCGATTAACACGCCGACGGATAACAAGATTAACATCGCAACCAACATGGAAGCGATCATATCTTTAATACCTTTTTGAATTTCGTTGTAAGCAATGCCGAATACGCAAGCCATCAAACACATGATGGCACCATCAACAGCCAAGACTATTCTGGCATTTACCTTTAAGGCCATTAACCCAAAAAAGATTAATGCAATGCCTAGAAAAAGCATCGACATAGCTTGCCAGGGGGCCAATTTTTTAGTTTCCGATTGACTCATTTGTTCCTCCAGAGAGTTCTGTTTATTTTTAACTGGAGAGAGCCGACGGTCTCAACGATGAGAAGTTTCCTTGGGATTGGGAATATTTAAATTGTTGAGTTCCGATAGCGCTCCACTTATAAAAGTGACAGTCCATAAGATATTTTCTTATGTCCCAGTTTCCGGAATTACGGAGAAAATTTACGGAAACTTCGGCAATTTTTCCTTTCAGTCTTCTATTGTCTCCGTTTATTTTAAGAAGGCCTACTGATAAAAATTGCTCCTCTACCTTTCAAAGATAATGTTAGTCCTAAAATGTAAATAAATTTAATTTGATTTTTTTACTTAACTAAATATTTTCCCTTAGTGACATCCGGGAATCAAAAGCTGAATCCACAAGCTAATTCAGAGGCAATGCTAATCTTCTATTGTTTTTTCGCCTGAAACCATTTAATTTGTTCATAGGATTCTATTTTCTTCGCACCTCCCAGGATGGATATGTTCCAAATTTATTTTCCAACGGATTTGTATTTTGGTAACGGCGCTCTCAAAGAGCTACATACTCTGAAGCTACCAGGCAAAAAGGCTTAATCGCCACCACTTCAGGAAAAAGTATTCAACGATTTGGCTACTTAAATATCCTTACTGAACAGTTGGGTTCGATGCATATTGCCTACTGTGTGTATGACAAAATTCAACCGAATCCTACCAAGGACAGCATTATGAAAGCCGCTGAAATGACAAAGCTGGAAAGTTTTAACTTTGTTATAGGATTCGGAAGAGGATCACCTATGGAGGTCTCTAAGGCAATCGCCTTAATGGCAACAAATCTAGGTAACTTATGGGTTTAGTACCGGACGCCTGGAAGGCATGAACAATAAAATAAAGGTCATCAAGCGAATAGCTTATGGTTTCTACGACCTGGATTACTTTTACTTAAAGATTAAGGGAGCATGTCCGGGAATAAAAAATAATATTTGGTCTACGGTTACAGCTGGAACTGCAATCATTAAACACAAGCTCTGGAATCCTCTGTCGGATTTAAAAACGGCAGTCTATAGTCCGACCCCTGACCTCCGCCTAGGCCCCTGAAAGGACCCGGGAGCGAGCTCCCCTCTGTCGTGAGGGGAGCAGTCAAGTTTGCTCTCCCTGACTAAAAGCGTATATCTTAAGTAGCTGTCAAACTCATTCACAGCCATAATACGGTAACCTCGCTGCGCTCAGTTACCATTTATGTTGCTCAACACCTAACAGGATAACCTTCGCCGTTAATTTGAAGGTGTTTTGGAATATCTCTATTGATAAAGTGCCAACTGAAGCTCAGTTTTAGGCTGAGCCTTATCTGAAAAAGTTCTCTGATAGTTGCCCAGGTCAAACAAAAAACTTTGTCAAATTCTCCAAAACTCTAAAAGAGCCACCATAGGCTCATGAGCAAAGTATTAGATCGTCCACTACTTTGTTTTTGCCGCTGACGGATTATTTACCGAGCTTGGTTTCTTGCAGAGAGATGTCTTCAAATAAGACATGACTGTCTTAGGCTGAATGGGCTGATACGCCTTGTTAATTCTGCCTTTGGACAGTTCTTTTCCTTTACCCATTGGTTCTGAATAAACTGCTCCGGCTAAAGCTCTGGCTTGGTTTGTCTTGCATTGAATCTGCATTTGAACCTTACTGGATTTTCCTTCTCCCACCGGTTTATTGTTGAGCAACCAAAAACTCACTTCGTCATTTTTACGACGAATTCCAAAGCGTATTAGGTACAGTTCCTCATTTAACTTTTGTAGTCCGTTACTGCCGACGATAGGTGGAATAAATAGAGGCATTACGGGTGCTGTTGTCGCTCCCTGAGTATTGGCCTGATTCTGATTAAAACGCCTGACAGCTCCATTTGGAATGACTCTTCTTTGAGGAGGGACATAGGTTCTGGGAGCCGTCGCTCTTGGACGAATAGTTGTTCCTCTGCCTAATCTGGCAGCATATGTTTCAGTGGCAAGCGACGCAAATATAACGGCGCATACCGTCAATAATAAATAGCGCTTCATTTTGATTTGAGGTTGGTTTATTTTTTTTACTCAGTCTAAGCTGATAACTCAAATTCTAGCCTTCTGAATTATCAGAAGTTGAACAGGCGACTGCTTGTTTTCACTAACAACCTCTTCCTGGACTACGGAACAGCTCCACCTTCACTATCTTCTGTTTCAGCCGTCCGTAAAGAATTATTAGATTCAAATTCCACCTGCTCACCGGTAATTGGCTTCGGACCAAACTTTGTCACCAAATAGTAAAAAGGTATAGCAATGACAACGACCATGGCAGTCACACCGAAAACGCCGGTATAGCCTAAGTAAGGAACAAGATAACCGGAAAGATATGGTGCAAGTCCTATACCCAGATCAAAGAATACAAAATAACTACTTGTTGCCTGTGCATAGCGGTTCTTTGGAACCATCGAAACTGCCATAGCGTTTCCGATAGAAGTTATATTTCCAAACCCAAAACCACAGAGTGCCCCGGCGATTAAAACTGCAAAACTTCCTAATTGTGCCCAAAGTAAAATTAAACCCGCAGCCAGAGAAAGCATGGCCGGATAAAAAACCAAGGCCGGACCATGAATATCATAAATTTTTCCTGTCCACGGTCTGGAAATCAGGATAGCTCCTGCATAAATCAAAAAGAAGAAAGAAGCTGCTGTTTCGACATGATTCTCATGCGAATACGGAGAGATGAAAGCCTGAATATTGCCCCAGGCCAAACAAAAAATTGCACACACAAGACAAAACGGAATCAGCTTGACATCAATAAAATCAGAGAGTTCAATTTTTTTCTTTATGGTCTTCTTCGGTTGTTCCTTAACATCGATGAGAAAGAACAACAAAAGACAAACAGCAGAAAGCGCAATCGTTATCCAGAATATTCCTTCGTATCCGACAACTTTCAGCAAAGAAATCCCAAGCAACGGACCGGAACAAATTGCTAAAGCCGTACTCATTGAATAATAAGAGATACCTCGGCCTTGAAATGCCTTGGGTGTAATAACTGCCACCAATGTCCCGGCCACTGTTCCTACTATTCCGACAGCTAAGCCATAGACAAACCTAAGAATCAACAACATTGATGCTGAAGTGACAAATAAAAAGGATAAATTTCCAATGAAATAAACGGAGATTCCAATAAATAACAACCTTCTGAATCCTGCTGAATTTACTATTCGGCCGGTAAAGAAGCGTCCGACAAGGCATCCGATAACGACGATCCCTGTGATAAGACCTGCGAATGCTAATGAACAATCAAATTTATCAACAGCATATTGAGTGTTTGTCACAAACAAGGCGTAATAGCCCGTCATTTCAAGAAAGTTAATGATCGCTATAGCAATAAAAGTTCTACTAAAAACAGCTTTCCAGACGGAAACAGAATTTTCCGGTTTACATTCATTGTTTATTGGGTTTTTATTCTGCATTTTCATTACTTCTGACTTCTGAGCATTAAGCCAACAGTAATTTCAGATCCTAGACCGATTTTCCACGGAAATCTTTTTTGTAAAGTAGATCAAAATTATTCTTGAAGGTGAAAAACATCTATTGCTTTTCTAAGCTTCGCTCTAATAAAACCTTACTGCTCCTCGAGTCCTGCAAATAACTGTCATGCTTAGGCGCTTTCAACCTTCATTCATCACGTTCCTTCAATATCTCAAGTAGCCTTTTCGGTAAAACACCCAGTTCGTCTGCGTAATATCTCGTTTTCTCTGTAGTAACGACGATTAAGTTTTTTGAGGCTTAAGTTATGTTCTATTTTATTTTGGGCTTTCTTATGATTTTTTGCTTTACTGAATTTTTGTAATTTCTTATCCTTAGCACAAAGTCTGAATACGCTTCTGGATTAGATTGTAAAGTCCAAGCTTAAACTCTGTGACTGAAAAAATTGGCAAACTTATATATCGTTACTCTTTGCATGTCAGCTCCTTAACGAGGTGTTCTTATCAAAATCTGCTTTACCTGGAGATCTAACATGTTTAGTTTTGGAAGTTTTTCTTGCGGAAATAGCTCAAAATCTATTTCGGATATTAGCGAATATAGGAAAATCAGCCGGCTCTCAAATAAAGGAAAGGTCTATTGGGAATGCTGGAGGTAACTTTGGCAGAAACTCTTTTTAGTTTCAAACTCCTTGATACTAAAAAGCCTATAAACACGAGGCTCAAACCTTCTACCAAAAGGACTGAGCTCCAGTAAATATGGAGAAAGTCGTGAAGTACCTTCACCAAACACGACTACTATTGCTCCTTATCGTGTTAGCGGAATTGTCCGACAAAAGCGACATTATTGTCAATTTTGAAGGAACCATTTCTGTTACATTGATAGGTGTGGCAATCGTCCTATGGACATTTAAGTCGTAGGACTATCAGATCCAGGATAGTAGGTTCATCCCGAATTTTTCTTTTACAAACAATATATCGAACTTCGCCAAGAAACTTAAAGCAACAGAAGGCAGGCTCCAAACAGATTTTTCATGGAAACTACCATTCGTTCCTCTTTGATAGTTTGTTCTAAGATCTTTAGAGGTTTTTTAGAACGAGGAAAAAATGGCAGAGTTAAGTATCCGACAAGCAACTCCTGAAGATTGTCCGACAATTGTCAATCTGATTGGTCAGTTAGCTGAATATGAACATTTAGAAAACGACTG
>CANTYJ010000042.1 GCA_947854175.1 uncultured Turicimonas sp.
TGGTGGCGAATCAGGGACTTGAACCCCGGACACAAGGATTATGATTCCTCTGCTCTAACCAACTGAGCTAATTCGCCAGAGACGTGAATATTACAGGAATATTTTTATTTGTGCAAGCCTCATTATTAAAAAATTTCGGCTTCCGTAACATTTTTTTGCTTTTTTAGTACTTCCAATACTTAAAAAAGTGTTTAATCGGACCGTGTCCATGACCAACTGATAATTCATTGGAGTGAGCTATCGCTTCATCCATAAACTTTTTAGCTTTCTTCATGGCTTTTCTAACCGTCTTACATTGCGGTAGCAGTGCCGCCATTGCTGAGGACAATGCGCATCCGGTGCCATGTGTATTTTTCGTCTCAATTCTCGGTGAAGAATACTTCTTAAAGAAAACTCCGTCATAAAAGAGATCTATAGCCTCAGAGTCCTGATCCAGATGCCCACCTTTAAGATAAACGTATCCGCTGGACCCTTTTAACTTCCATAAATCAACACAAGCCTGTCTCATCTTCTCTTCAGAATCAATCTTGTATTGATGATCAAGCAAGACTTCTGCCTCAGGTAGGTTTGGTGTAATCACCGTAGCGATAGGAAGTAAATATTGTTTGAGAGCCTGGACTGCCTCATCTTTTAATAATGCATCACCGCTTTTAGCAACCATCACCGGATCTAAAACAATATAAGCCGGTTTCCAACGGTTTAGGGCTTCTGCAACCGTCTGAATCAATTCAGAATCAAAGAGCATGCCAATTTTGACTGCATCAATGTGCACATCCTCGAACAAGGTATCAATCTGTTTTTTTACCATCTCCACAGGGATTGGAAAGACTCCTGTGACACCGACTGTGTTCTGAGCGGTTAATGCTGTCACGACACCGCAAGCGTAGGCTCCGTTAGCACTAATAGTTTTAATATCTGCCAGAACTCCGGCGCCACCTGAAGGATCTACTCCGGCGATAGAAACGACATTAGGATATTTTGTTTCCACGTTCACCTCCGCTTAATATCTCATCTATTACTTCGATTGTTCTTTGAGTCGCCCCTCTCATTTTCTCTGAGAAAACCAGTGCAGACGAAGAAAGTTGATTAAGTTTTTCTTTATCAGACAAAAGTTCATGTATCTTCGTAAAAGCATCCTCAGCATTTTCAACTCTTACAATTGCGGATGCTTTATCTGCTTCTTTAATTGCCATCTCAAAATTAAAAATACTCGGTCCGACAATCAACGGAACTCCTATTCCACAAGGTTCAATAACACTTTGAGAACCATAAGGACCGAAACTTCCGCCCATAATCGCCAGATCAGCCAGAGAGTAATAAAAATTCATTTCTCCCATGCTATTGCCGAGGATAACGACAGGACCATCCTTACCAAAAGCCTGTTTCCAGTCTCTTATTTCTGATCTTTCGGAAAGTGAAAGCCCCTGAGATTTAATTAAATCCTTTACTTCCCCAAAACGTTGAGGATGTCTGGGGACAATAAGCCACAAGGGAGGAACCTCAGAATTTTGTTTAGCTTTTTCGTTCCATTGCTTTATCTGTTTTAAAAATATTTCCTCTTCCCCCGCACGAGTACTGGCAAAAAGAACTAATGGACGTGTTAAAGATTTCCTCAACTCTTTACCTGTTCTTAACTGTGGTAAATTCGGAGTGAAATCAAATTTAAGATTTCCTAAAACGACAACGGGATCACATCCTGCCTCACGCAGTCTCTCGGCATCTTTTTCTGACTGGGCTAGAGTTATATCTAACCTTTCCATTGCCGGCTTTATAAGTGACCTGACTTTTTTCCCTTTGTTTAAAGATTTCTCCGAAAGTCTGGCATTAGCTAAAATTAGAGGGATGCCCATTCTTTTGGCATAGTAAGTAAGATTCGGCCAAACCTCAGTTTCCATCAGGATGCACAAGGCCGGCTTAACTGACTTCAGAAATCTTTTTACGCCAAACGGTGTGTCATAAGGAAGGTAGCTTTGCTGAATTCTATTGCCGTATCTTTGGGCAATCTTGCGGCCAACCTCTCTTCCGGTCGGAGTCATATGGGTATAAATGATGTCCACCTGCGGCCAGCGTTTAAGGATGGCTTCCACTAAAGTTTCTGTGGCTCTGGTTTCCCCGACAGAAACAGCGTGAATCATAATTCTTACCCGGTTACTTTGAGTCTTCGGGTACTTAGCTACCCCGAATCTCTCATTCCAATGTTCTTTATATTCAGGTTGCTTTTTAGCTCTTTTTAATAAGTAAAGCATGGCCAGGGGCGTTGCCAAATAAAGCAATCCGCTATAAATAGGCCTAATCAGATTCATTTTTGCAAGACCTCTTTGACCGCTGAATACACATCTTCTACTTTAGGGCAAGAATTGACTCCGCCCAACGCTATTTTCTTACCATTGCCCATTAACGGTACTAATTCAACAGGATAGTCTCTAAAAATACCAACCGTCGGCTTACCCATTGCAGAACTAAGGTGTGTCATACCGGTATCTAATCCAACGACCAAATTACATCCGGCTACGAACCTCATCAACTCTCCGATGCTCATCTTGGCTAACACCGATGCACTATCACCTATCTGAAGACGTATTTTCTCGACTCTTTCTTTTTCTTCCGGGGTGGCCCAAGCTAAGAAGATCTTCCATCCATCTTCTTTTAACAAATTTCCTAACTGAACCCAGTTGTCGACCGGCCACAGTTTTGTTTTACGGCTGGTGTTAACAAAGAAAATTGCCTGTTTCCCGGTATTGTTCTCTTCGGAAAAAAGGAAATCAAAAACAGGAGCTCCCTCCGGTATCAAGTATCCTAAAGCCTGTGCTGTGAGTTTCCGGTTTCTTTCCACTGCTGAGAGTTTTTTACTTACCGGATAGGTTTTGTCATAAAACCACGAAGCAACTTTTTCTCTGATTGAGTTTTTATCGTATCCGGCAATAGGAGAACTGGTCAGCTTACTGACAGCAGCACTCTTGATGAGCCCTTGCAGGTCAATGACCAAATCATAGTTTTTCTGTTGTAACTTCTGCTTTAAGGCGGCGATTTCATCTCTTGTCTGTTTAGAGAAAAGAGATTTTCTCCATTTTCTGATATTACAAACAATCGTTTCATCAACCAAGGGAGTGTTTCTTACGATATCTGCAAATGGTTCTTCAACCAGCCAGTCGATTCTTACTCCACGGATGTTCTTTCTTATATCGGACAAGACAGGTATTGCATGAACAACGTCACCCATCGAAGACGTTTTAACTATGAGAATATTCAAGGGCGGATTCTTTCTTTTGGCGCCCTTTCCATCCGGTTAAGGACGCTCTAGTTGATTAATTATTGCTCTTCTTCCATTAGCTCTCTGGCTAAACGTTTGCCCAACTCAACACCGGGTTGATCAAACGGATTAATACCAAAGATGTTTCCCAGCATCGTTGTCTTATGCTCGTACATTGCCATCAATGCTCCTAATGAATAAGGGCTGATATCACGGACTCTGATAACGTTTACTGTATTAACAGATAACGAGTCTTCGTCATCAGTGACCAACACATTAGCCTGTGCTTTGGCATTGGCCAATAAAAAGTCATGATGGACGGTCAAGCTGTGAGCCGGCCTTTCTGCCCACAAAATATCAATTGCCGTACGGGCAACTCCTTGACGCAAGCACTGGAAGAATGTGTGCTGCGCATCATTACCCAAACCTCCCCAAACGATGCGGCCGGTGGGGAAGAATGTCAACTCTCCGTTAACGAGTCTGCTCTTACCTAAACTTTCCATCTGCAACTGTTGCAGCCACTGGATCATATGGCGCAAGCGATGTTCGTACGGTAAAAAGCATAAGGTTCCGGCATTTAAGGCAATAGAATTCCAAATGCTGAGCATTGCTAGGTTCAAAGGCAAATTCTTTTCCGGAGCTGCCTCTATTGAATGAACATCCATTTGATGAGCACCACGAAGCAACTCGTCAAAATGAGTCGGACCTAAAGCAATCATCAAAGGCAAGCCGGTCGCACTCCATACTGAAAAACGGCCCCCCACCCAATCCCAGATGGGAAAACGTTTTGCTTCCGGTACGCCAATTTTTTCTCCTGCTTTTCCATTGGAAGAGACAACAACGAAGTGCTTTAGTAAATCTTTGCCGTCAATTCCTTGCTGTTTAAACCAGTTCAAGATAGTTTCAGCATTAAGCAGGGTCTCGGCTGTGCCAAAGCTCTTACTCGAGACAATGACCAACGTTTTGTTAGCAGTCAGTTGGGATAACAAGTTAACCAAAACCCAACCGTCAACGTTGCTCACCCAATGAACCTTGATTGAGGAGGTGTTCATGTCCTGACAGGCATCATAGACAAAGTGCGGACCGGCAAAAGAGCCTCCGATACCGACATTGATTACATCGGTAATTCTTTCTCCGGTTGAACCTCTCCAAAGTCCTTGACGAACCTCGTAAGAAAACTTTCTCATTTCATCAAGATTTTTTCTTACTTCCTGTGCCTGAGGTAATTTTGATTCAGGATCTCTCAAAACCGTATGGAGAGCTGCACGCTTTTCCGTAGGATTAACCTGAACACCCTGCATCATATTGCGATGACGCTCAATCAAATGAATATCCTCAGCAATCTGATAAAGGCGTTTGAGTTGCTCTTCATTGATTCTTTGACGAGAAATATCTACCTTGACGCCGCAGGCTTCAAGAGTATGGTCTCCGCCCAAAAGTTTCGGTGCGCTATCTCTATATTGATCCTGATAAGCGGCAATTTGTGCTAAACCGTCTTGAGTCTTAGAAAGGAATTCTGGCATTCGGTGCTACTCTCAAAATTTCATCTTTAAATCTGGCTTGAATTCTTGCCAGTGCTTCTTCTGAATCAGCTTCAAAGCGTAGTACTACAACCGGTGTTGTGTTCGACGGACGAGCTAAAGCAAAACCGTCATCCCATTCAACACGGATACCATCGATCGTAATAATATCTTTAGCGTCATCAAACTTTGCGTTGTTTTTTAACGTTTCAACCAGTGTAAAGTTCTCGCCTTCAGCGGTGGGAATCTGAAGTTCCGGTGTACTAATTGAATTCGGCAGGTTCTTTAGAGGAGTATTAGCATCCGGTGAACGGGTCAAAATCTCAATTAATCTGGTTCCGGCGTAAACACCGTCATCGAAGCCCGGCCAACGATCATGGAAGAAGATATGACCGCTCATCTCGCCGGCAAAATCGGCATTGACTTCTTTCATTTTTGCTTTAATCAAAGAATGCCCGGTTTTTGACATAACCGCTTTACCGCCTCTGGACTCCACATATGGTTTCAGATTACGAGTGCATTTGACGTCGTAAACAATTACTGCACCAGGTTTCTTCGAGAGGATGTCTTCAGCAAAAAGCATGGCCTGACGATCAGGGAAAATGATTTCCCCATCTTTTGTGACGATTCCAAGACGATCTCCGTCACCGTCAAAAGCTAAACCAACTTCGGCGTCTCCTTGTTTGAGAGCCTCAATAAGATCTTTAAGATTGGCCGGTTTTGAAGGATCCGGATGATGGTTCGGAAATTTGCCGTCAACGTTTGTAAAGAGTTCCTGAACTTCTGCTCCGAGACTCTTAAATAAATCCACAGCTACGGGGCCTGCAATACCATTTCCTGCGTCAATCGCAATCTTGATCGGCCGGGAGAACTTCACATCCTTGGTGATACTTTCTTTGTAAGCCGGTAAAACATCGACTTTCTCGTAACTACCTTCTTTCTCGGCGGTATAGAGATCGCTGTTAACAATCATTTTGTAGAGGCCCTGGATCGTTTCCCCAAAAAGTGTCTCGCCTGCAATCATCATTTTTAGGCCGTTGTAGTCCGGCGGATTATGGCTACCTGTTACTGCAACACCACTGCCGGTTTTAAGATACACCGTGCTGAAATAAAGTACAGGTGTCGGTACAGCTCCGATGTCATAGACTCCGACTCCGGCCTTACGAATACCGTTCATAAGGGCCTGTTGAAGCCTCGGACCACTTAGTCGTCCATCTCGTCCAACACAGATATGTTTGACATTTTTTTCTCTAGCTTTAGTGCCAAGAGCCTGTCCAACTAAAAAGCAAACCTCTTCAGTCAAGGTTTTGTCTACAATTCCTCTTATGTCGTACGCTTTAAATATGGATTGTGAGATGGTTGTCGGCATCAATCCGTCCTCCTGTCAATAATTTTGACTAATTCTAATGGTTTGTCGTTAAGTTAGAAACAATTAGCCTCAGTTAGTTGTAATTAACTAAATCCAACTCCGACCTGAAGACAAATAAAAAGAAAAACTAAGGAACCAAAAAGATCCCGACATGCTGGCTATCTTTGTAAGAATATCTGTTTTGAAGGCACTGTAAAAAGTAAATAAGGCCGCCAACGAATATCCTGCTAACCCACGCCATGACGAAGAACTGTCAAGCAAATTCTAAGCTGAAGGAACTGTTTAATGAACGAGAAGATTCATATAATCGCCCCTCCAATGGCTCAAGCAACATCGTGACTAGAAAGCGGAGGACAGTCCCATGGAGCCATATCGTGATCCCAGACAATATTGCTGATGACAACTAAAGAGAAATCTATGAAGTTGTCAAGCCTTAATCTGGCATGAATCTCAGCGGCATCGTCGTCAAAAGTGTTGATATATCCAACTGGTGCTGAAGGAGTCGGCGTCGGGTATATAGTTACAGTTTTGTTGTCAATAGAAAATTTATTAGTTCCTATAACTAAGCACCCATTAATTACAGAACACATCAAAAGTGTTTCAAACAAAGAATTATTTATTCCTAGCATTCCAACACAGCCGGGTTAGTGTCTTTGAAAGAGGCCTATCATTCTGGGAAAAAGTGGCATTGGCAACAACTTAAATTAGTTCGCCCGTTTTTGAAGTGCACGTTTTCATCTTCTGACTTTAAAACGAGTAATTGCGAAAACTGATTAAGAATTTAAATATGTTTGTATTTATTTCCGAGAGCCTTCATTAACTATAAAAAAGTGACAAAAAGACCTTTGCGTTTAGAATGCTAGGCAAAACACTAGGTTCGCAATTATGGAACTTCAAAAATTTAATGAAAACGCTATCAGATCGGCGTCGATTCTCGTCGTTGGAGACGCGATGCTTGATCGTTACTGGTTCGGGGACGCATCCCGAATTTCACCGGAGGCTCCTGTTCCGGTTGTCAAGGTTACACGTAAGGAAGAAAGACTTGGTGGCGCTGCTAACGTCGCAAGAAACTCAGCAAGCCTCGGGGCTTCCACCTCTTTATTAGCTGTTATCGGAGAGGATGAGGCAGGAAATGTCCTGATGGAGCTCCTGGAAAAAAGCAAAGTTCGCCCTTGTCTTTATCGGGACCCTCACATTACAACAACCGTTAAACTCCGAATACTGGCAAGAAACCAGCAGATGCTTAGAACTGATTTCGAATCAAAAGTTCAAGGCGTTGCTTTAGATATGCATGAGAACAGATTTGCGTCTTTGCTTCCTGATCATGATGCAGTGATCTTGTCTGATTACGGCAAAGGCGGTTTGGATCGTATTGCCAAGATGATCGATTTGGGAAGAACCTTTGGAAAACCAATTCTCATTGACCCGAAAGGCAATGATTACTCCCGCTACAGAGGAGCCACTTGTATCACCCCGAACCGAAGTGAACTGGCTGAGGTGGTCGGACAATGGACCAGCGAAGAAGATTTGACTAACCGTGCACAGAATCTTCGTAAGGAACTCAATTTAGAAAAGCTTCTTCTGACCAGAAGTGAAGAAGGTATGACTTTGTTTGACGATGACGGTAGCTGGAGCGTCCCTGCTCAAGCAAGAGAAGTTTTTGATGTCTCCGGGGCCGGGGACACCGTAATTTCTGTATTGAGCGTCATGCTGGCAGCAGGAAGTGACTGGCGTACAGCCGTTACTACAGCCAACAAAGCCGGAAGTATCGTTGTTGGAAAGCTTGGTACTGCAACCGTTTCATATGAAGAGTTATTTGGTAAATAAAGGATAGTTACTATGAGTTTTATCGTTACCGGAGCTGCCGGTTTTATCGGCGCCAATATTGTTAAAGGATTAAATAAACGAGGCATTACAGATATTCTTGCCGTCGACAATCTAACAAAGTCTGACAAGTTTACTAACCTTGCTGATAACGTTATTGCAGATTATCTCGATAAAAGAACTTTTATTGATCTGGTAAAAAAAGGAGCTATCGAAACCCCCGAAGCAATTTTCCATGAAGGAGCCTGCTCAGACACAATGGAACTCGACGGTCATTACATGATGGAAAATAACTATCGTTATACGCTCGAACTGTTCAACTGGTGTCAGGAACAGAAGATTCCGTTCATTTACGCTTCATCTGCAGCCACTTACGGTGCCTCCGATGTTTTCGTTGAAGACGTCGCCTACGAAAAACCTCTGAATGTTTACGGTTATTCAAAATACTTATTTGACCAAGTATTAAGACGTGAAATGAAAGATGGACTGACAGCACCGGTTGCGGGTCTTCGTTACTTCAACGTCTACGGCCCGATGGAACAACACAAAGGAAGAATGGCTTCTGTGGCATTCCATCAATACTTCCAATTCAAGAAAGACGGCAAGGTCAAACTTTTTGAAGGTTGCCTCGGTTATGGTAACGGCGAACAAAAGAGAGATTTTGTCTATATTGATGACGTTGTCGATGTCAACATGTTCTGTTTAGACAAGGAAATTACCGGTATCTATAACTGCGGAACCGGCCATGCTCAACCGTTCAATGATGTTGCACTGACTGTCGTAAACTCTCTGCGTGCTCAAAAGGGAGAACCAGCTTTGTCTCTCGATGAAGCAGTTCGGCAGGACTTCATTGAATATATCCCGTTCCCTCAGGCTCTGGTCGGGAAGTATCAGGCTTTCACACAAGCGGATTTGACCCATTTACGTGAGGCCGGATACACCAAACCGTTTAAAACAGTGCAAGAGGGCACAAGCCTTTACATGGAAGAGCTTTCTAAGAGATTTCCATAAAGTTGCACATGACTTTTAAGTTTTTATTTACTAAAAAACAAGACCTCCCGGTTAAGGTCGCTTTCCTTGACCGGGATGGCGTCATCAATATCGATCACGGATATGTAAATAATAAACAGCACTTCACTTTTGTCGAGGGTGCTTTGGAAGGAATGAAGCTTTTGTCAGAAAAAGGTTACTCTTTGGTTCTCATCACAAACCAAAGCGGTATCGGCAGAGGCAAATACACTATCTTTGATTTTGCAAAGCTTACTTTCTGGCTGGAAGGGCTTTTGTTTAAAAACGGGTCCCCTTTTTCTGCGGTTTACTTTTGCCCACACCATCCACAGAAGGCCTTTGCTCCTTTCCTTCAAGAATGTGACTGTCGTAAGCCACAACCCGGAATGATTCTATCGGCTATCAAAGATTTAAATATCGATATTGAAAACAGTCTGTTTATCGGAGATAAAGAATCTGATATGAGGGCTGCCTTAGGCGCCGGTATCCCAACAAGAATTCTCGTTAAAAGTGATGGGACAGCTCCTTTTGATGCTCAAATATCCTGTACCCGAACAGCAAATACTCTTTTAGAGGCAGCTAAAACAATATGAGTCTTCACCTACCTCCCCCACCCTTTGAAAAAAAGATAGTCAAACTTGAGGATCTTTCTCAAGCAGCCGGAAGCCTTCCCAAACCTGTTATTTTAACAAACGGCGTGTTTGATATTCTGCACCGCGGGCATGTCACTTATTTGGCTCAGGCAAGAGAACTTGGCAAAAGCCTCATCGTCGCTGTAAACAGTGATAAATCCGTCAAAATGTTAGGTAAAGGAGATGACCGTCCAATCAATTCCGAAGAAGACAGAGCTGCTGTCTTAGCGGCTTTAGAATGTGTCAGTCTCGTTGTCATCTTTCCGGACAAAGTTCCGTTGGAAGCAGTAAGATTAGCCCGTCCTGATATCTATGTTAAAGGCGGAGACTACAAGATTGAAGATTTACCGGAAGCTGAAATCGTTCACTCTTATGGAGGCAAAGTGGTGACTGTCAGCTTTGAGCATGACAGGAGCACCACTAAGTTATTAAAAAAGGTACGTGGAACTAGCTAATTTTGTAGCCGTCTTTTCTGGCAAAATGGACTGTGGCATTCAAAAATCCTTGTTTGGATCCACAGTCAAATCTTTCTCCCTCGTAAGAGCAAACATAAGTTGCTTCTTTATCCAATTCACGTGCAATCGCATCTGTTAATTGAATTTCGCCACCTGCTCCCTTTGGAATCTTCTTCAAGCTGTCAAAGATTTCCGGCTCAAGAATATATCTTCCAATAACTGCAAGGTTAGAGGGAGCTTTATCGGGGTCAGGTTTTTCTACGATGGAATCAACTTTGGTTGTGTCACCATGCTCTGCCACCTTCACAACACCATAATCTTTTGTTTTTTCTCTTGGAACAACTTGAACTGCAAGGACGCTGCCTCCTCCTTTTTCTTCCCTGGTTTTAATCAGCTGGCCAATAACGGGTGTTTTTGAATCAATAAGGTCGTCAGCCAAAATAACCGCAAAAGGTTCATTGCCAACAACAGGTTCGCCGCAAAGAACGGCGTGGCCTAAGCCCAGGGGTTCAGGTTGGCGGATAAAAATAAAATTGATTCCGGGAGGAACAATCTCCTTTAAAGTTCTCAACAAAGCAGTTTTACCTTTAACTTCCAGGTCTCTTTCCAGTTCAGGAGCACTGTCAAAGTGATCTTCAATGGCCCGTTTGTGACGGCCAGTAATGAATATCATATCGGTAATGCCTGCCTTAGCAGCTTCTTCTACTGCATACTGAATCAAAGGTTTATCAACGACAGGAAGCATTTCTTTCGGCATAGCTTTGGTTGCCGGAAGAAAGCGGGTGCCAAGACCTGCAACAGGGAAAATTGCTTTTTTAACTGGTTTCATTTTCAATGACTGCCTTGTGATCAACAATTAGTAAAGTTTAATCGTTTTAGATTAATTCCGATAGAACTGTCCGAAAGGAACCTTCATTAATGCTGATTGATAGCTGCCTGTAGTGCCGTAGCAGCATTCGGATCATGCTCAACAAATTTAGTTCCCCATAGTTCCCTAAGTTTATTTCTCATTCTTTCTTCGCAGAGTTTTCCTACGGCATGTCTGTCTAAACCTTTCGTTTCAATTGGTTCTAAAAAATGGGCTGTCACAACAACATCCTTTGTTGTGACGACATTCCACAACGAACCCATCAAAGTCGTATCTCCTGCGAAGGCTACCCGAGTCGTCGGGACTCCTTCACTGGTGTATACAAGCACCATAGGTTGAACCACTGCTCCCGTTTTAACTGCCGGGGCTAAAAAATTAGAACGCAACGGCAGAAGCGAGTTTCCGTACGTGGTTGTTCCTTCAGCAAAAAGTGCTACTACTTCTTTTCTTTGTAATGATGCCTGAATGTCATCGTTTATCTGAAGTATGGCTCTTTTGGAAGAACGATTTATAAATAATGTTCCAATCGCCTGAGCAATTTTCCCAAAAATAGGCCAATTAGCTATTTCAGCTTTAGCAACAAAACGGCTTGCCACCGCAGAATCTAGAGAAAAAATATCGACCCAAGAAATGTGATTTGAGACGATAATTTCTCCGGGAGCCTCCTGTGTTAATCCATATTCCTTAACACTTTCCGGCAAGTTGCCTGTGTACGCAGTTTTTACGCCGGCCATTGCAAGAATTTTCCGGTTGTATTCTTTAATCATGCGCCCTTGTTCTTTTTTATCAGCGCGTTGAAAACGGGTATAGGCAATAAACAAGACCCACAAAGAGTAGGTGAGTAAAGCCAAAGTCCGGTAGATCCCAATAAGATTTCTCATAAAAGTCTTTAGTAAATAGGTTCTGCAAAAAATTCTCTGAACCACTGCTCAAGAATTACACATGCTGCATGGTCATCGATATATTCGTCATCCGAGTAAGTTTCTGCTTCCACCGAAGAAAACCTCTCATCGACTTTTGCCACAAAAATTTTGAAATGTCCTTCCACTTGATTAGCAAAATTTTCGCAAACTTTCGTCATTGAATTCGGATTGCCATCCTGATGTCTTGGAATTCCAACAACTACCATTACTGGGGCCCAATCTTCGATTATTGACGATATCTGTTTCCACTTATCCTGATTTTTTTTCCAATGGATGATAGTTAAGGGTCGACATTCTTTTACAACTGTATTTCCGATGGCGACCCCGATTCTTGACAAGCCGTAGTCAAATGCCAGAATGACACTGTCGCTATTGAGCTTCTTTCTGACCTTTTCCGGAATTTTCTGAGAAATTTCAGGCATGGCCGACTGTTCCATCCATTGATTTAAGCTGCTGAGCAGCTAACCCTAATTGAGCCAGCACTGCATCGTATTTCATTTGATAAGGCATATCAAACAGAATTTCGTTATCAACCGGCGCTACCAACCAGTCCTCTCTTTGAATTTCGCTTTCTAGTTGTCCTTTAGACCAACCTGCATAACCTAAAGTAAAAAGGAATTTTTTGGGCCCCTCACCTTTGGCAATATCTTCAATGACGTCGATCGATACCGAAGTACATAATCCGTTGCCTAAGAGCATTGATCGTTCCCATCTTTTATCGTCGGTATGTAGAACAATTCCCTGATTCGGTGCAACAGGTCCGCCCCATAAAACTGTAGAACTTCCCCCTTCGTTCTTAAAATGAAATTGCGTAAAAATGCTTTTTAATTCCATTCCGAGAGGTCTATTTACAACAAGACCGGTGGCTCCCTCATCATTATGTTCGATGATATAAATCACGCTCTCTTCAAACCGCAAATCCTGCATTGCAGGAGCAGCTATAAGAAATTGCCCCGTTAGATCCAACTTTTGGCTCCTTTTGTATTTTTCATGTCTCTATTCTATAGAGGCTAAATCTGTTTATAACCAATCTAATGTATTCTTCGTAATCAAACCTTGCACCTGTTCTTTGTTTTCGATCGGTTCCTATTAACTTTCTTACTCGTCTAATCTGTCGCAAGCACAAACAAGATAACCAAAACAGAAATTCATTGTGTGCCAATCGACTTATCCTCCAATTTGAAAAATAAAAAACTTGCCCGGGGCAAAAACTTTTTCTGAACAAAATAGGTCATTACTTTTTATAGCTATGCTCAGACTGGACGAGTTGTTAATTCTTTTTTCTTTTTTTTTATCATGATCAAACCATCTACTTTAAGGGTGTATTAAATCATGTCGGAAAACAATAATAGTATGAACGAAAGGGTTGCAAGAGAACTTTTTATGCCTTTGTGTAAAAGTTCCGGAGCAATGATTGGCTGGGGTATTTTTTGTGTTGTTTTAGGTACCATCGGACTATTTGCTCCTATCGCTTTTTCAGTCGGTGTCACTATCTTTATCGGCGCCATGCTGTTGGTCAGCGGTGCTACAGGACTCGCATTATTTTGGAAAGCCCAGGGCTGGGGAGCCAGAACGGCAGCTATTGTTCTCGCTTTATTGACAGCTGTTACCGGCCTTATCTTAATGTTCTATCCGATTTTAGGTGCAGAAACATTAACATTATTCCTCGCTTCTTATTTTGTAGCTGTCGGTCTTATTAAATGCTGGATGGCTTTAAGTAACACTGATACCAAGGGCTGGGGACTGATGCTCTTTTCTGCCATCGTCTCATTGGTACTTGGCGGATGCCTTTGGTGGGGCTGGCCGCAGAGCGCTCCCTGGATTTTCGGAATCTTTGTTGCCATTGAATTGATTTTCGATGGTTGGGCAGCTCTCATGTTCGGTCTTGAAATTAGAAGTTTTGCAAAAGACCAGAATTCAAAAAATAACTAATTAATTTCAGATAAGAAAAGGGCAGCCGTTTTAATTATTCGCTGTCCTTTTTTGTTTTTAAAAGTACCTGAAAGCCATAAAGGTGAATATGGTCAATTCAAATCACCTTATGACCTAAACCAATTTTTAATCTTTTTTCTCAGTTGCGACCTGTTCTTCGGAAGTTGCTTTTTCTAATTTATCGAGCATGTCATCTGAGAATTTTTCTAATTCTTCAAGTTGCCTGGCAGAATTCTTCCTTATTAATACATCAAAAGGATTCTCAAGTTTCATGCATGCGGTCACGACGTTAATCCCTTGTTCCGGATCCTGCACTGTAAATGATTGTGTGACTTCTGACATAGACTGAGGAACGACGACCGGAACAAGGTCTCTTCTTAAAGGTACCTGATCGGTCTTTTCAATCGGCATCGGGGTTGCTTCAAGGCGTTCCAGCATATCTTCCAAATCCGCAAAAGGTATATTGACCTGAAGCATCATGACTTCTCTGGATAACGCAACGTATTCCTTTCCGTGCACCGTTTCATTTGTCGGAAGCTCCGAAGGAATCAGACCGGTTTCCCCAATAGACTGCGTAAGTAACAAACCAGCATCCCGAGTCCAGTCGGGTGCAACTCCGACCTCATAATAGATTTTTTGAGGTGTCAATTGTGCCAAAGCAAAGAATCCATACTTCAAACCTTCTTCGCTGATATGTGCAAGAATTTGTTGTGCGTGACGAATATTCTTAATCATCACCGGAAAACAAAGAACTCTAAAGACTCCGTCCGGCAAGCCGAAGTAACACGGTTGTGTATCCGAGGCCGAGAGCCACGAGATTTGATATTTTTTCTCAAAGTAGACTTTGGCTTTTTCATCCCAATTTGCAGGAAAACCGTCCTTGTACAAAGATGCAATCACTTGCGGGAAGGAGTTTTTATCAGACTCTTCACAAGCGCTGCCTTCTTCTCCTAACCATATCTGCGACAAAGTATATACGCCTGTATCGCGACGCCAGTTGATAACAATCTTAGCCTTTTGCTTGGGATTGGTCCATTGAGCATACCAGCCCTCGCCGTTGATCACCAAAGTGCCTAAATCCAAAGGTCCAAAAACTAGATAAGGGGGAAGATCATCTTTATCTTTCACATTTTTAGGATCGAATCCCAACCAATCAAATGAACGGTCGTTTTTGGGCCGACTATTAATAACAGCAATCTCGAAAAGATCCTGACAATTTGTTTGTTCTACTTCTGACATTAATTTTCCTTACGTTGAAAATATCAAGCTCGCAGCCAATAGTGCAAAAATCACCGACCCTGTCCGATTGATTGCTCTTTGAACTTTATCGGAAGAAACATGCTTTCTTACCAGTTCAGCAAATACCGCAATAGAACCAAAAACTATGATAGTTGCACAAATGAATGTTGCTCCCATGATAATCATCTGTAGCTCAGTATTTTGTCCTGTCGTAATAAACTGGGGAAAGAAAGCAAGAAAGAAAATGATGACCTTCGGGTTAGTCAGATTCATAATGAAACCACGGGACCACCATTTAAGAAAAGAATTATTTTCAGCTCTTTTCTGAGCTGCTTTTTCCTCTTCCATAGGAACTGCAGGTGCTTTCCATGCCATATAAGCTAAATACAACAAATAGAGAGCCCCGGCAATCTTTAATCCGGTAAAGGCTAATGCAGAAGCACGAATAACGGCAGAGACTCCAATTGTGACCAGAATTGTATGAACCAGCAGTCCAGTACACAATCCCAACACTACTTTCAACCCTGCGGAGCGCCCGTATATAACGGACTGCATTAGGACAAAAATATTGTCAGGACCGGGAGCAAGTGATAATACAAAACTTGCTCCCGCAAAACTTAACCAGGTTTGAAAGTCCATCTTTTAGCTCAGCCAAACTCTGGCGTTTTGGAAAATTCTGGCCCAAGGAGAGACATCTCTTAACATAGGAGAACGCCATGAAAGCTGTATTGCTCTCCAGCTTCGTTCCGGATGAGGCATGATGATGGTCGCTCTTCCATCAACCGAAGTAAAGGCAGTTTTACCCTCGTGGGAGCCGTTAGGATTCAAAGGATAAACTTCAGTCGGATTTTGGGCTCCGTCTACATAACAAGCTGACGCAATTGCGAGCTTTTCATCGTCAGGATTTGCCCAATGAGCTCTACCCTCTCCATGTGCGTTTACAACAGGAAGGACCGCACCGGCCATGCCTGTAAACAGGATAGACGGAGATTCAAGAATCTTTAGGTTGACTAAGCGGGCTTCAAACTGCTCTGAAAGATTTCTTTCAAAAGAGGGCCAATATTTGGCTCCCGGAATTAAATCTTTCAATTGGGAGATCATTTGACAGCCGTTACATACGCCCAATGTAAAGGTATTTGAGTTTTCAAAGAAGCGCGCAAAGTTGGCCTTCATCGAGTCGTTAAACAGGATTGTTTTAGCCCAGCCGCCACCGGCACCCAAAACGTCACCATATGAAAAACCTCCGCAAGCGGCCAAGCCGTTGAAACTAGCCAGTTCAGCCCGGCCGTTCAGCAAATCGGTCATGTGGACATCAACTGCATCAAACCCTGCCTGCATAAATGCACTGGCCATTTCATTTTGGCTATTTACGCCTTGCTCACGCAAAATAGCAACCTTCGGTTTGACCTTGAAGTTCAAATATGGAGCTGCAATATTTTCTTCCGGATCAAAGCCTGTTGCGAGAACTAAAGACGAGATGTTGGAATCGATCAAGGCATATTCACTGTCAGCACAATCAGGATTATCTCGGCCTCGGGCGATCTGCCAGGATACTTCTGTCCAAAGTTTTTCCAAAGCAGCCCGCTTTTCTGAGAAGACACATTCTCCATCCAGGTAAATCGCAAGTTCTTCTTCCTGAAGAATATTGCCTAAATAAATCAGACAATGAGCTAATCCGGCGTCTTCAAACGCTGCCTTTACTTCCTGCGCACGTCCCCTTGAAACCTGGATTACGGCACCCAACTCCTCATTGAAAAGAGCTTCGTTAAGAGACTTATTGCCGGCTACCAGACCATCGGCGACAATTTCTACACCCATTCTGCTGGCAAACATCATTTCGCAGAGAGTTGTAATTAAACCACCATCGCTTCGGTCGTGATACGCCAGAATTACGCCGGCTGCAGCTAAATCTCTGATGACTTTTAAGAACTTATGAAGATCGGAAGGATTCTCCACGTCCGGTGTTTCTGAGTCAAACTGCTGGGTGACTTGAGAATAAATCGAACCGCCCATCCGGTTCTTACCGCCTCCTAAATCAATCAACAACAGAGAGCTATCTAATACTTTCTCTGCAAACTGAGGGGTCAGCGTGTTACGGACATCGCCTACAGGAGCAGCCGCCGATACGATTAAAGAGACCGGTGAAGTCACGCTCTTATCTTTGCCGTTATCATTCCACGATGTCTTCATTGAAAGAGAATCTTTTCCTACCGGGATACTGATTCCCAGATCCTGTGACAGAAGACTGGCAGCTTCAACTGCCTTATACAAGGAGGCATCTTCTCCTGGCTGTCCGCAGGCCCCCATCCAGTTGGCCGAGAGGATAATTCTGTCTAAATTAATGTCAGCACTAACAAGATTTGTTAAAGCTTCCCCGATAGCCATGCGGCTGGCGGCAGCCGAATTTGAAATAGCCAAGGGAGTTTTTTCTCCCATTGCCATGGCTTCACCTTTGTAAGTTTTAAAACCAAGCGTTGTCACAGCCGCATCTGCGACCGGTACCTGCCAAGGTCCGACCATTTGATCTCTGCAAGTCAATCCTCCGACCGCACGGTCCCCGATTGTAATTAAAAACTTTTTACTTCCTACAGTCGGGTGACGCAGAACGTCAGCAATAACTTTCTTAAAGTCAGCCTTGAGATTGGCTTTCATTTGAATCACGTCTTCAGATTGGACATCTCTATGCATCCTCGGAGTCTTTCCAAGAAGAACACTCATGGGCATATCGACGGCTTCTTGTCCATCTTCTGTAGAGTCAACGACTAAATTATCATCAGCACTGATCTGTCCAAGAATTGCATAAGGACATCTTTCTCTTCTGCAATATTCTTCGAATTGTTCAATTCTTGCAGGATCTATAGCCAACGCGTATCTTTCCTGAGACTCATTGCACCAAATTTCCAAAGGGCTCATCCCTGATTCTTCAACCGGTACTTTCTTGAGATCCAAATGTGCTCCTTTACCGGATAAATCTGCCAGTTCCGGCATTGCGTTGGACAAACCGCCTGCACCGATATCATGAATGGCGAGGATTGGGTTATTTTCTCCGGCTGCCCAACATCTGTCGATAACTTCCTGTGCTCTTCTCTCCATTTCAGGATTACCTCTTTGAACACTGGCAAAATCCAGTGCCTCAGAGTTTGAGCCGGAAGCCATTGAAGAAGCAGCACCTCCTCCAATACCGATGCGCATTCCGGGACCTCCAAGAACTACCAGGAAAGTCCCTGTCGGAAGGTCAAGCTTATGAGTTTGACCCTGGGCAATATTTCCTAATCCGCCGGCTAACATAATCGGCTTGTGATATCCATAACGTCTGCCGTTAACGTTTGCTTGGAACGCCCGGAAGTACCCGAGAATATTCGGGCGACCAAATTCGTTGTTAAAGGCAGCGCCTCCAAGAGGGCCTTCAACCATGATATCCAGGGAAGAAGCAATACGAGATGGTGAACCGTAAAGCTCAGTCGTTTGTTCTCCCTCTTTAGAGACATCTTTATCAGTTTCCCAGCTTTGGCCGTAACCGGGAAGATTTAATGCAGAAACGGTAAACCCAGTTAAACCGGCCTTCGGACGGGCACCCCGACCTGTGGCTCCTTCATCCCGGATCTCTCCGCCTGATCCTGTGGAAGCTCCGGGGAAAGGAGAAATTGCTGTCGGGTGATTATGAGTCTCGACTTTAAAGACAGAATGAGTAGGTTCTTTTTCAAAAGAGAAAGAACGTCCTCCGACGGCGCCTTCGTTACCTCTGGGATAAAGCCTTGAGACATCACTTCCTTCAAATACTGCAGCGTTGTCTGAATAAGCAACAATTGTTCCTTCAGGATGGGTCTTGTGAGTTTCTCGAATCATTCCAAACAAAGTATTCGGTTTGACCTCTCCGTCGATTGTCCATTTTGCATTGAAGATCTTGTGTCTGCAATGTTCTGAATTTGCTTGTGCAAACATCATCAATTCAACATCCGTCGGATTTCTATTTAACTTGGTAAACGCATCAACCAAATAATCAATTTCATCTGCGTTCAAGGCAAGACCAAGTTCAGTGTTGGCCTTTTCCAAAGCTTCTTTTCCTTGGACCAGAACATCTACCGTCTTCATCGGTTCGCCTTTAGCCTCGCCGAAAACTGTTTCAGGCTTCACGTCGGATGAAACAACACTTTCAGTCATTTTGTCATGTAGAACAGAACTAACTTTTGAGCGCTCTGCATCCGTTAAGGTGCCGTAATCTTTGAGAGCAAGTTCGTAAATAGTGCCTCTCTCAACACGAAGCACTTTGTTCAAGCCACAATTATGAACAATATCCGTGGCTTTCGATGCCCAAGGAGAAACTGTTCCAAGACGAGGTATCACCAAGAAGCTATTTTTACTTTGTGTATAAAGAGCTTCTTCGCCATATTTAAGAATTTCTTTAAGTCGGGCCATCTCGGACAAACCGAGTTCTCCGTCAGTATGAACAAAATGGACATAGCGGCTGTTAATCGCAACCACATTCGGAACTAATTTTCGGATCTTATTAAGTAATCTTTCTGTACGGAAATCAGACAATGCTCTGGAAGCATCCAAACGGAACATAGTAGAAGAGTCGCTCATTTAATCCGTCACTTCAGCAGATTTAACGGCCGATGACGGCCTCCTTTTTAAATGTATTTTGAGGTTAGTAAAAGATTTTGTGCTAATTATAAATGGACATACTCCTTGTTATCGTGAAAGCTTTGAGTCCTATTGGTGATCTTTCTAGTTAATCCTAAGGCCAAGTGTTGACATCCTCCTCTTCTAAATGAAGAGGATTCCAAGCCACTACTACAACAGCCGTAACCCATTGTTGTAGAGGGGTTCTTTGGGTTCGTGCTGGCAACGGCCTTACTGTACCGTTCATGTACAGCTTTGATCTACTTTACAAAAACGGATTCTTCTATTTGAACTGAGGCACGGATTTCGTGGATCGGAGACTGATAGCAGAAAGTCCGGGGTTCCCGGACTTTCTGTTTGGATTAAGGAATCAAAATTGCTCGGTAATCATTGATATTTGTTCTTGTCGGACCCGTATCAACGGAATCTCCCAAAACTTTAAAGAACTCATGGGCATTATGTTCGCGTAGATATTTTTCAACATCTAAGCGTTGCTCGGCGGCCCGTTTCAATGTATCCGGCTTAAGCATTGCGCCGGCAGACTCTCCGTTTCCATCAACACCATCTGTGTCAGCCGCCAAAGCGTAAATAGAATCGGTTTGAAGTTCATGTGCCAAGGCCAGGAGGAACTCAGAGCATGGTCCGCCTTTGCCAATTCTGCCTTTATCCAACGTGACAGTACATTCCCCGCCGGAAAGAAGAACGACGGGTTTACGTCTTGGTTTAGAGCACTCGAGTCGAACTTTTCTGGAAACCTGTAAAGCCACTGATTTTGCCTCTCCGGTAATTTCGTCCCCGATAATAACAGGGCGCATACCGTTTTCTTTAAAGAATGCAGCTGCGGCCTGCAATCCTTTAAAGGAATTGGCAATAATCTTATTTTTGACGCTCCGCATTCTGACATCGCCAATCTTCGGTGTTTCCTCAATGGCTCCTCTGGCGCCGTTTCTTAAATGTTCAAGGATTGCTTTTGGCGTATCTACTTTGGCTTGACTTAAGTACCATAGCGCGTCGGCATAAGTGGAAAAATCTTCAGCGCATGGACCTGAAGCGATATCCGACGGATTGTCTCCAACTACGTCAGAAATGATCAGTGCAAGCACATCAGCGCCACGTGCTCTTGCTGCCAAAGCCAACCTTCCGCCTTTAATTTGTGAAACGTGTTTTCTGACAGCATTGATATGTTCAATAGATGTACCGGCCTTTAAAAGATCTTCTGTGACCTTACGTATATCTTCAATCGAAACAGACTCAACCGGCAAACTTAAAAGTGAAGAACCGCCTCCGGAAATCAGTGCAAGCAACAAATCTCCTTCTTTCAGTTTTTCGACTTGTTTCATCATTAGATCAGTTGCATAAAGATTTGTCTCATCCGGTATAGGATAAGAGGCTTCGAGCACTTTAATCTTTTCTGTTTTTTCACTGTGGCCATGACGCGTAATGACGACACCGGTGAGATCTTTTTCCGGCCATGCCTTTTCCACAGCAGCGGCCATACTGGCAGCAGCCTTACCTGCTCCCACTACAACAACATTCCCTTCAAAGCCAACAGGAACGTGGGGAGCAACCACTTTATGAGGATCTGCAGCATCGATTGCCGCATAAAATGAATCCATCAAAAGCTTTTCAAATTTATCTTCTTCTTTCGTCAAGGGAACCTCTTCTTTCTTTTAAGTTTCCTAGATATTTACCTGTTACGCTAGAGGGGATTTCTCCTAGAGTTTCCGGAGTGCCCACCGCAACAACCCTACCGCCTTCATAGCCGCCTCGGGGACCTATATCGATTATCCAATCAGCGGCTCTGACAACTTCCAGGTTATGTTCAATAATTAGTAAAGTATTACCTTCTTTTTTTAATTTTTCAAGTACTGCCAATAACATATCGACATCGTGGAAATGCAAACCTGTCGTTGGCTCGTCTAAAACGTATAACGTTTTACCCGTTGATTTTCTTGCCAGCTCTAATGCTAACTTAATCCGCTGAGCTTCACCACCCGACAATGTCGTTGCACTTTGTCCAAGTTTGATATATCCAAGTCCGACATCCCGCAGAGTTATAAGCTTTTTCGAGATTGAAGGTACCGTTTCAAAGACGTTTATAGCCTCGTCAACTGTCAAATCAAGAACCTGAGCAATGTTGAGTCCTTTGTACAGAACGTCAAGTGTTTCTCTGTTATACCTAGTTCCATGACAATGGTCACAAGGCACATACATGTCCGGAAGAAAATTCATCTCGACTTTAACAAGCCCTTCGCCTTCACAGGCCTCGCACCGTCCGCCTTTAACATTAAAGGAGAATCTGTTCGCCCCATAACCTCTTTCACGAGCAACCGGCATTTCTGCGAACAACTCTCTGATTGGAGAAAAAATTCCACAATACGTTGCAGGATTCGAGCGAGGCGTCTTCCCTATGGGACTCTGATCAACATGAATTACTTTATCAAAGTTATCAAGCCCCTCGATGGACTTAAACGGCAGATAAGTTTTTTTAGCACGATTTAACTCGTTTGCTGCATAGTTGTACAAAGTTTCGTTCACTAGGGTCGACTTTCCTGAACCGGAAATTCCTGTAACGACTGTCATTAAACCGACCGGGATATCTACGTCAACATTTTTTAAGTTGTGTCCGGAAGCTCCGCGAATTTTTATAAATTTATCTCCCGGTTTCTTTTTTACCGGAATTCTTACCGACAACTCTCCGTTAAGATATTTTCCGGTTAAAGAATTCGGATTTTTTTGAATTTCCTCCGGGGTTCCTGCTGCGGTAACTTCACCTCCGTGAACTCCGGCTCCGGGTCCCATATCAACGACATAGTCAGCTTCTCTTATAGTATCTTCATCATGCTCAACGACAATAACGGTATTTCCAAGATCCCGAAGTTCTTTAAGAGTTTGGATCAGCATATCGTTATCACACTGATGTAGTCCAATAGACGGTTCATCAAGGACATACATGACACCTGATAATTGTGAGCCTATTTGACCTGCAAGACGGATTCGTTGGGCCTCACCGCCAGATAATGTTGCTGTCGGACGCCCTAATGTCAAGTAGGACAAGCCGACATTAATCAAAAATTGGATCCTGTTTTCTATTTCAATAATTAACTTACTTCCGATTTCAGCTTTGGCTCCGGACAGTTCCAGTTCTTTGAAATACTTTAAAGCATCTTTTAATTGCATTTCAGTGATTTCAAAGATGGTCTTTTTCTGAGGACCACTGCCAATCTTGACGTGAGAAGAAGCGAGGTTCAGCCGACTGCCGCAACAGGCTGAACAGGTTTTTAAGACTCTATATTTGGAATATTCTGTTTTGACAGCTTCATTTGTCGTTGTTTCAAATCTTCTTTTTGTAATCGGTACAACGCCTTCAAATTTCTGCTCTCTGACAATCTCTTTACCATCCTCACCGACAAATTTAAGAGATATTTCTTCTTTGCCTGATCCGTAAAGAATGATGTTTTTCTGAAGTTCAGACAGCCGATTCCATGGCTTAGTTAGAGGAATATCAAATTTTTGAGCAACGGCTTCTATCAGTTGGAAGTTATATGGATTTCTTGGACCCCAGCCTTCAATTACTCCTTCTGCCAATGACATTTCAGGAAGAAGAACAAATTTTTCTGCTTCAAACTCTTCGGCTAAACCTAACCCTCCGCATGCCTGACAAGCTCCGGCCGGGTTATTGAATGAAAACATGTTCGGTTCAAGCTTGTCGACGGTAAATCCACAATCCGGACAGGCATATTTATTGGTGTACCTTTCCGTCTGGTGAGAATCCATATCCTCAATCACGACCATTCCGTCACCAATTAACATTGCTGTTTCTACAGACTCAGCCAAACGCTGTCTAATGTCTGTACGAATTTTCAGGCGATCCACAATGACATCGAGCTGATAAGCCTCAGCCTCGTTCATCGGAGGCTCATCGGGGGCCGTAAGAATTTCTCCGTTTAATTTAAATCTTGTAAACCCTCTGCTTTGAAGATCTTCAATTTTCTTTTTGATGACTAGGGGCGTATCTCTGCAGATTGGCGCTTCAATCATCAGTTTGCTCTCCGGCTGCTTTTCTTTAAGGATTGTCTCAACAATTTCCGTGACGGAGTAGGCAGTTAAAGCAACCCCGTGTTCCGGACAATGCGGAGTCCCTATACGAGCAAAAAGAAGACGAAGATAGTCGTAAATTTCTGTGATGGTTCCAACCGTAGAACGTGGATTTTTGTTTGTACTTTTTTGTTCAATAGAAATAGCCGGAGACAAACCCTCGATGTGGTCAACATCGGGTTTTTCCATTTGTTCCAGAAATTGGCGTGCGTAGGCCGATAAGCTTTCAACATATCTTCTTTGTCCTTCTGCATAAAGAGTGTCGAAAGCTAATGAACTTTTCCCGGAGCCTGAAAGGCCCGTCATTACAATTAATTTGCCGCGGGGCAGACGAAGATTTACATTCTTTAAGTTATGTGTTCTAGCGCCCTGTATAACAATATCGTTCATATTTCTCACCATGCGACATGAAACTATACATTTATTTGTTCTCTTTGTCAGATCAAACCCATCTTCTTCTATTTTTTCAATTAGTTAACCCGACACATGACAAGGATAAAATCAATAATTCCATGATTTTTGACATGTGTTATCAGCTTTAATTTTTTGTCGGTCTGTTAGAATGTCCGAATTAATTTTAAAAATGCTGGAAGAATAATGGCCTCTCTAAATAAAGTAATGATCATCGGTTTCTTAGGAAGAGATCCGGAAACTCGTTTTACTACTGAAGGTGGTCTGCAAATCACTAACATTACTGTTGCTACGACTCGCAGTTATAGAAATCAGACCTCAGGACAAATGATTGAAGAAACTGAATGGCACCGTATTGTTTTCTTTGGTAAAAGCGCAGAAACCATCCAAAGATACCTGAAAAAAGGCTCCCAAGTCTATGTTGAGGGAAGACTTCGTACAAGAAAATGGGAAAAAGATGGTGTTACTCATTACACCACTGAAATCATGGGTGAAAACTTCCAGTTTCTTGACCGGAAATCTGACTCCGCACCCGGCTCTTTCGCTCCCGCTGATGAGTACGCTAGTGAAGTTTCAAGCTTTGCTTCTCAGAATCCAAGAACAGCTCCTCAGCAACATCAGCAGTCTTTTGAAAAACCTGTCGCTCCCGCACAGTCTCGTCCGTACAATCAACCGACTGCTGCTCCTTCTCCAGAGCCTTTTGAAAGTGAAGAGGATATTCCTTTCTAAGGTCCGTAAAATTCATTCTTTCAAGGAAGCCGCGCTTAATAGTTCGGCTTCTTTAATTTTGAGCTCTTACTCTCCTGGGCCGGTTGTTGCCTAACGAAAGAATAATGACATTGGCGAGCACCATCGCAATTCCAAGGCACTCTAAAACTCCAAGACGTAATCCCAAGAACCAGACACCGAACAAAAAAGCTGACAAAGGCTCAAGGCATACAACCAAGCCTGCGACTACCGGTGATAGATATTTGAGGCTTTCGAGATATAGCCAAAAGGCAGCTACAGTTCCAAAAACAACAATAAAAGCAAATGCCAAAAAGTCTGCGGCTGTGAAAGTCGAAAGTATCTTCCATGGTTGAGCCAGAATAAAGCCGACAATTCCTCCACAAAGGATTCCCCAACTTACAACAGGAATGACACTCCAACGGTCAATAAGTTTCTTTGGTTGAATAGAGTAAATGACAGCCGCGACGGCTGAGCAAAGTCCCCAAAATACTGCATTCCAATTGAGTTCAAAGGAAGAAAGATCGCCTTTGGAGACAATTAAAAACACTCCGATAAAAGCTAATGCACAACAAAACAATTCTTTACCGGTTAATTTTTTTCTCCCGGTAAGCATTAAATAAAAACCGGCCAGAAGAGGCACCAGTCCCAAAAAAATGGCTGCAGTTCCGGCGTTTGAATAATACAGAGCTATGAAAAAGGTTAAATGCGCACAAAGCACTTCGATTCCGCTAAGCCCAATTCCAAGAAGTGATTTAGGAGAGGAAAAAGGAGCCAATAAGACTTTCCTGGCAACAATAAAGTTTAAAAGTATCAGCAACAAACCGGCTGCCAAAAGTCTTAGTCCGACCAACTGCAATGGTTCAACCGCTGTATTCTCAAATAGATATTGAACGGCAATTCCCATTGCTCCCCAAAAAACAGAAGCAATTGAGGCTAACAATATTCCATAAAGCGTCCGGTTAACACCTCTGGCGGGCGCAACTGCATCTTCAACAGAGTTCATAAAGCCATTTCTTGGAATTTAGATTAATTATTTAACGACCTATGGCCAAATATTTTGTCTCAAAAATCTTCCAAATAACGAAACGGCCTTTAAGTTATTCGTGTCTGACGGCTTCGATCGGATCTAATTTGGCTGCTCGTCGCGCAGGGAAGTAACCAAAAATCACTCCAATTAAGGCGGCAAAGCCAAAAGCCAGCAAGTTAATAAACGGATCAAACTTAAACGGAACCTGCATATATGACGTTATTACAACAGAGGCTCCTAATGCTAGAACCACCCCTATCAAACCACCCAGACATGCCAACATAATGGATTCAATAAGAAATTGAAGAAGAACCTCTTTTTCTGTTGCTCCGATTGCAAGACGGATACCGATTTCTCTCGTTCTCTCAGTGACACTCACTAGCATGATATTCATAATTCCGATTCCGCCAACGAGCAAACTAACTGCAGCAACTGCACCGAGGAGCATCGTCATAACTTCACTGGTTTTAGAAATCGTATTAATCAGCTCTGAAGTATCTAACACATTGAAGTTATCCGGATCACCTGAAGACAACGAGCGACGTTCTCTCAAAAGCAGGCGCACTCCTTGCTTTACGCGCTCAATATCACTATGCGGTTCAATGGCAACCGTTATTAACGGAACGCGGATATTGCCGCTTATGCGTCTCTGGAAGGTATTCAGAGGGATAACGATTACGTCATCTTTGTCTTGGCCGAATCCGCTTTGCCCTTTGAGATCAAGAACTCCGACTACGTTACATGAAAAACCTTTAACGCGAATCATCTTTCCGAGAATTGGCTCACCATCAAAAAGTTCTTTCTGTAAAGTTTGTCCGACGACACAGACTGCACTTCCCGCTCTTACCTCTGACGGTTCAAAAAACCGTCCTTCCTTTAATGTGAGATTATTTACATCAAAATACGAGTTTGTTGAACCAACGACTGTGGTTTGCCAATTCTTACCGTTTGCCACAACAACAATCGAAGAGGTCCTCGAAGGAGCTACGGCACGGATACCAGCAATCTGATCCCGGATAGCGGCCGCATCAGACTCTTTAAATGAAGGTGCACCAATAGATTGTCCGGGTCCCATTCTTTGTCCCGGGCGAATCATCAAAGAATCCGAGCCGAGGGAGGCGATTTGATCACGAACCTGCTGAGTTGCTCCATTACCAATCGTGACCATTGTAATAACGGCAGCTACACCAATCACAATACCGAGCACTGTCAGCATCGATCTCAATGGATTTCTAAATATCTGACGAAGAGCCAGTAAGAGTGCATTTCCAATCATAAAACAGAGCCTCCGGTATCCGAAGCAATATAACCGTCGACAAAATGAACTTTTCTTTTTGCATATTCGGCCATATCCGGTTCATGCGTGACTAAAGCGACTGTTATTTTTTCTTCCTCATTGAGTTGTTGCAACAGCTCCATAATTTCAACACTCCGGTGAGAATCCAGAGAACCGGTCGGCTCATCGGCGAGCAATAGCTTCGGGTGAGTCACTATCGCCCGGGCTATTGCCACGCGCTGCTGTTGACCTCCTGAAAGCTCTGCCGGTGTGTGTTCCTTCCATTTCGTCAGACCTACTTTTTCCAGAGCCAATAGAGCAGCTTCTCTTCTAACTTTGGGAGATTCTCCACGGTACAACAAGGGTAGCTCAACATTTTCCAGAGCACTGGTTCTGGCAAGCAGATTAAACCCCTGAAAAACAAATCCCAGGTATTTTCTTCTCAACAGAGCTCTTTCGTCCCTTGAGAAATGTTCGACATGGTAGCCATTGAACAAATATTGTCCGGTGGTCGGAGTATCAAGCGCTCCAATCAGATTCATACAGGTTGATTTTCCTGAACCGCTCGGCCCCATGATAGCTACAAACTCGCCGTCATATATCTTCAAGTTAACATTTTGAAGTGCATTGAAAGCGGTCTCACCTGTACCATATCGCTTTCCGATGCCTTTTAGTTCAACAAGCGGAAGCTTCTCGTCAGTCATTAGGCGCCTCTTTGCTGGTCGATAATCAATTCGTCTCCGGCCTTAATTTTTCCTTCAACAACCTGTGTCATTCTTCCGTCAGAGACCCCAATAACAATCGGTACGGCAACCGGTTCTCCATTTTTAAGAATGTAGACGGTTCCGGGTTTATTTGTCATAGAAGAGTTTGAAACGGAGCCCGCAGTTTTGATTCTCTTCTTACCCATGTGCGGTCCGAAAAGATTGATTGACGGAGCTTGTTTTTCGGCTACCGCGGTAGGCTTAAAGCGAAGTGCCGTATTTGGCACGAGCAATCCGTCTTTAATTGCAACCGTTAAGATGTTGGCAGTTGCCGTCATACCCGGGCGCAGAGCCAAATCAGGATTTTTGACATTCAAATAAGTGACATAAGTGACTACGTTATCTGTTTTAGTCGATCCAAACGCTACTTTTGTAATATCGGCCGGAAACTTCTTGTCAGGATAGGCACTCACTGTGAAATAGGCCTTTTGTCCCGGTTTAACAGCTCCAACATCCGCTTCATCCACATTAACCTGCAGTTCAAGTTCTTTCATATCCGTTGCCAACGTAAGCAACTCCACTGCCTGTAAACTTGCTGCCACGGCGTATCCGGGTTCAACTTTTCTGGTCAGTACAATCCCGTCAATCGGAGCAACTATCTTCGTTTTGGATAAATCTGATTGCGAGGACTTCAAGGCTTCTTCACTATCAACTATTCTAGCCTCTGCGCTCAAAATAGAGGCTTCTGCCCGGGCAACCAAAGCTTCCTGGCTCTCTATCTCGGTTTTACTCGGACTCTTTCCTCCGGAGAGCTTCCGTACTTCATTGAGACGGTTAAGTTTTGCTTTCGCCTCTTTAAAGGTTGCTTTCGCTTCTGCTAATGCAGCTTTGGATAAATCGAGATTGGCTTTAGCTCTTTCAACAGAGGCCTTTAATTTTGTATCGTCCAATTCAATCAGGACCTCACCTTTTTTGACCTGATCATTAACATCGACATTAACGGCCCGAACGATCCCGGACAGTTCACTTCCGATACTCACAGTCCTGACAGGCTGAATGGTTCCGTTTGCAGAAACTTCTACGCCAAGGTTTCCGTTTTCTGCTTTGGTCGTAACATATGAAATCTTGTTTTCTTTGGAATCCTTATACCAAGTCCATCCACCGTAAAGAGCACCTGCCAAAACAGCCAAAAGCACCCATGAGGTAGCCCGTTTATAAAAAGGTTTTGTTGCTGCTTCTCCAAGAAGTGCGACGGTATCTTTTTTATTGTTGTCTTTCTGAGTCATTTTTTATTTTTCCTTTTCTTCTAATGAACTTTCCCAGCCGCCGCCCAGCGCCTGGTAGAGTTGCACATAAGAAAGTGAGAATGTTGCTTCTGCCTGTGCAAGTTGTTCTTCAGCGGCCAACAAAGAACGCTGGGTCTGTAGTACAACAGTAAAGTCTTGTAATCCTGCCTGATAATTCTGTCTTGCATTTGTCGCAGCTCTCTTTGCAGAATCGACTGCGACATTTAAAGACCGAATTCTTTGCATCACTGCCCAAATATCATTCAATGAGTCTTCAATTTCCTGGACACCGGTCAGAAGAGCAGCTTCGTATCTGGCATTAGCCGCTTGAACTTGAGCATCTCTTTGTTCAACTTGGGCTCTTAAAGCTCCGGCATTAAAAATTGGAAGATTGATTGACCCCAGAATCGAAGAACTTTGGGTACCCGGATTTCCCATCATTCCAATCGATGTTCCTCCCAATCCGATATTCCCGGTAATTGTTAAGCTCGGATATAAAGCCGAACGGGCTGATGTATGCCTTGCCATTGCGGAGATTACGTCGTTTTCAGCTGCTCTGACATCAGGCCTTTGCCGTAATGCATCGGCCGGGAAAGCCATCGCTAACGTATTCGGAGGTTGTGGGATGCTTTTGGGAGGTAAAAACCCAATTTCTTCCGGTTTTTTACCGGTCAATCTGGCCAAAAGATTCCTGTACTTAATGACCGATGATTTATAAACAGGGACTGATGCTTTTGTCTGTTCTAGCGAAGTTCTAGCTTGATCGACATCGGTTGAGTCGACTAACCCTGAGTTGTACCTCCAACTCGCTATGTCAAGAGCCTCCTGCTGGGTCTTTACGTTTCTCTCGGCAACGTTGACCTGACGCTGAGCTAAGCGCAAATTTATATAAGCGGTGGCCACTTGAGCTGCTATTGCGACCCTCACATCACCTAAAGTCGCTTCTGAAGACAATAGATCGGCTTTGCTAGCCAAGTAATCAGCATAACGGCCTCCGGCGTCAATGGTCCAGGATCCATTGAGTCCTATCGAAAAATTATTACTGCCTGTGCGGTGTGAATGCGAACGCCCTCCACTACCGTTACCTCTGACTTCAGGGACCAGATTCGAACCGGATACGGTAACAGCGGCCATAGCAAATCTGAGATTGGCTTGAGCCTCTTTAATCGATGTATTGGCTTGCATCGCCCTGTCCAAAAGCGAAAGCAATTCCGGTTCATCCCAGGTCAGCCACCACTTCTGTAATTCCACAGAAGTTTGAGGAGGTAATTTGGGTGCCATCCATTTTTCCGGTATGACTGCTTTCTGTTCTGCAGTCATATGAAAATCCGGTGTCGTTACACATCCGGTTAGTAGTGCCGCACAAACTATCGCAGCCGGTATCGTAATCTTGGGCATAGCTCTTTTTGTTAGTAAGTTATCCTGATTTTCTCAAGTCAAACTTAAGACAAAAAGAACCTATTATTCTTTTATTGAAAGAGAATGTTTCCCATGCAACCTAATTTGTCCGAAAAGAAAAAGATTTTTGATTTGTAACGTCCATTCAGCAATTTCTGAATGAACGTTCATTCAATTTTTCTCTTTAATACTTTGTTACATATCTTTTATGCGTTAAGAACCGACAGAACTTTATCAATTAGCTCAGGACATGCTGCCACAGCAGATAATTCCTTTAAAGGATCTCCTCCGGTTTTACTGGTTATAACACCTTTTGCTCCTTCAATAACCGGGACGACAGCTGCAACATCCCAATAATTAAGTTCGGGGTCGATCATAATGTCTGCACCTCCTGTTGCTACAGAAAAATAACCGAAGCAGTCTCCCCACGTTCTGTACAGTTTTACCTGATCGATGAGTTTTTGCATTTCCGGTCCTCCATTCTGTTCAGGAGTGGTCCAGTGAGAGCTTGTTAATAGAGTTGCCTCTGATAATTTATCGGTATGACGGACTTCGCAAGGAATTTCTGAATTATCTGATAAATGCAATGTTGTTGTTTTTCCGTTTCCAATTAGCCATGCTCCGACCTGAGGATGAGAGATAACTCCGATAAGCGGTTTAAATCCTTCTCCATCATCTTTTTCCAATGCAATCAAAGTTCCGAATTGAAAAGCATTGGTTATGAAATTTTTTGTACCGTCAATCGGGTCAAGAATCCATCTGTACTTAGGAAAGTCGCCTATAGCTTCTTTTATTCCGAATTCTTCACCATAAATGCCATGATGAGGATAATTTTGTTCCAGCCATTCACGCATAACTTTCTCAGCGCCTCTGTCAGCGGCCGTCACAGGCGTGTGATCGCTTTTTTCCATGACGGCGATACCACTTAAAAACCTCGGCAGAATCTCCGCGTTAGCCAGCTCGATCAACTGTTTAAAAACAGGTTCAAAGTGACGAAATTCCTCATCAGAACATTCTCCGCAATATGATTTTCTTTCCATTCTTAACTCCTTTTTAGTAGAGATTCGAAAAAAAATAGCAAAAATTATGCAAATAACTCTCGACAAACTTGGAGTCATGGTACACAATCCAACAATAACTTTTTAGATTTTAAAAATAATAGGGAGACTATATGCCCATCTTCACCACTGAAAATCTCAGAACCGTTGCTCTTCTAGGTCATGGCGGATCAGGTAAAACCACTTTGGCCGAAGGCATTCTCGCTAAGAGCGGCATGATTATTACTTGTGGTTCCGTCGAAAGAGGAACAACCGTTTGCGATTCAGACCCTCTCGAAAAAGCGGTTCAACATTCTCTAAGAGCAGCCTGTACTCATTTTGAAGCAGATAAAGAAGATGGTACCGAAGTACGTGTACACCTGATCGACACCCCGGGATACCCGGACTTTGTCGGACAGGCTTTAGGCTCTCTGGACGCGGTCAAAACTGCCGCTATTGTTGTCGATGCAACCGCCGGCATTCAATTAATGACACGCCGCATGATGGACTGGGCTAAGGAAAGAAATCTAAACCGTATCATTATCGTTAACAAAATTGATGCTGAGAACGTAGACTTACCAAAACTCATTGAAGAGTTAAGAGAAGCTTTCGGTCCGGAAGTTATGCCGATTAACCTTCCGGCCAATAACGGTGCCCGTGTTATCGACTGCTTCAAGAATGACTTTGGTGAACCCGACTTTCTCAGCGTAGAAGAGGTTCATCGTCAATTCATCGAACAGGTTGTTGAAGTAGACGACGAAGCCATGGAAAAATATCTGGAGGAGGGCTCTGCTGATCCTTCTGCATTGCACGGACCTTTGACACAAGCTCTTCGTGAAGGCCACATTATTCCGATCTGCTTTGTTTCCGGCAGAACAGGCTCCGGTGTTGATGACCTTATCAATGTTATGGTTCGCCATTTACCGAATCCGGCTGAAAGTAATGATCCGCTGTTCATTGATGAAAAAGGCAATGATGTCAAACTTATTCCCGACCCGGAACTTCCGTTAGTTGCCCACGTCTTTAAAGTAGTTAACGACCCGTATATCGGAAAAGTTGGCGTCTTCAGAATTCACCAGGGTACTTTAAGAAGAGATGACCTTCTTTTTGTCGGTGATAATAAGAAAGCAATTAAAGTTGCTCACCCAATGATTCTTCAGGGAAAAGAAACAACCGAAGTCCGTGAATTGGTTCCGGGCGATATCGGAGTTATTTCCAAGATCGATGAATTGGTATTTGACAGTGTTATTCATGCCTCTCACGATCATGACAACATCCGCATGAAACCGTTGAACTTCCCTCGTCCGATGTATGGCTTGGCTATTTCTCCGGCTCGTCGTGGTGATGAAGGGCGTCTGTCTGATGTATTAAACAAGATGCTTTCAGAGGACCCGACATTAGAGCTTGAACATGACACTACTTTAAACGAAACCGTACTTCGCGGTTTGAGCGCTCAGCACTTGAAGAGCGTTCTTGAAAGAATGGCTGCTCAGTTCAAACTTGAAGTCAATACACGCACTCCGCGCATTCCGTATAGAGAAACAATTGCCCAGAATGCTGAAGGTCATGCCCGTCATAAGAAACAAACAGGCGGAGCCGGCCAGTTCGGTGAAGTTTATCTGCGTATTGAGCCAAAGGAAAGAGGAACCGGCTTTGAATTCGTTGATGAAGTCAAAGGTGGCGCTATTCCTTACAACTTTATTCCGGCCGTAGAAAAGGGTGTTCGTGAAGCACTGACTACAGGTTATGTCGCCGGTTACCCGGTGCATGACGTTCGCGTTGTTGTTTACGACGGTAAAAGCCATCCGGTTGACTCCAAGGAAGTAGCTTTCGTATCAGCCGGTAGAAAAGCCATGTTGGATGCTATCGCAAAAGCCAAACCGACATTGCTTGAACCAATTGTTGATATCGAAATTGTGGCTCCGGATTCAGCTATCGGAGACATTACAGGCGATTTGGCAAGCAGACGCGGTCAGGTCACAGGTACAGCCAATATGGCCGGCGGTATGATGATTATTTCCGGTATTGTTCCATTGGCTGAGCTTGATGGATATGCCGCCCGCCTTAATGCTATTACTCAGGGCGCAGGCAGCTACTCCATGGAATTGTCCGGCTACGCTCCTGTTCCTGTACAAAAACAGATGGAAATGGCCGCTAACTTCCAGCGTAAGGATGAAGACGAATAGTCTTTTCTAAGTCTTGCTTAAACGGAGAAATTTACACTTTCTCCGTTTTTCATATTAATAAAGCTTGATAATTTTTGGTTTGAAACAATCTTAAAAACTATAATCCTTTACGTTGATGAAAGTTTTTCGTTGAAAATGCCTATTTATTCATATAAATGTTCTAACTGCGGATATACAAAAGACGCTTTACAGAAGATGTCAGACAAACCACTGACTCATTGTCCGCATTGTGGCCAGGAAACTCTGGTTAAGCAGCTTTCTGCGCCCGGCTTTGAGTTAAAAGGCAAAGGCTGGTATGCAACCGACTTCAAAGGAGGTTCCTCCTCAGCGTTGCCTGCCTCTCATGCCAACGAAAGTAAAGGGGAAGACTCTAAGTAGATACCGTATACACGGTGATATTTGGACGTTATCGTATAGTTTATTTAAAATATATCGTTTTGATTCTACTGAGACTCTATTGAAGAGTTTCACTTTTGCGGAGTTCTACATGCGCACAGAATATGCCGGCCTTATTGATGACAAGTTCATTGGTAAAACCGTAACTCTCTACGGTTGGGCCCATCGTCGTCGTGACCACGGCGGTGTTATTTTTATTGACCTTCGTGACAGAGAAGGCCTTGTTCAGGTTGTCTGTGATCCGGACCGTCCTGAAGTCTTCGAAACAGCGGACAAAGTCCGAAATGAATATGTCATTGAAGTAAAAGGATTAGTCAGACCTCGCCCGGAAGGCACCCGCAACGATAATTTGATTTCCGGCGGTGTTGAAGTTCTGGCTCAGGAAATGAAGATTCTCAATCCGTCAGCAACTCCTCCGTTCTTGCTTGACGATGAAAATCTGTCCGAAACAACACGTTTGACTTACAGAGTTCTTGACTTAAGACGTCTGCCAATGCAACGCAATCTCAAGTTGCGTTACAAAGCAGCCATGGCATTCCGCCGTCATCTTGACGAGCTTGGCTTCATCGATATCGAAACACCGATGCTGACAAAGTCCACTCCTGAAGGAGCCCGTGATTACCTTGTTCCGTCTCGTGTTCATGACGGTCACTTCTATGCTTTGCCGCAGTCTCCTCAGCTCTTCAAACAGATGCTCATGTGTGCAGGCTTTGACAGATACTATCAAATCGTCAAATGTTTCCGTGACGAAGACTTGAGAGCTGACAGACAGCCGGAATTTACACAGGTTGATATTGAAACCAGCTTCCTTGATGAAAAAGAAATCCGTAACATCATGGAAAACCTGATTCGTCACGTCTTCAAGGAAGCCATCGGAGTAGACTTACCGGACCCGTTCCCCATCATGCTCTATTCTGATGCTATGAACAACTATGGCTCTGATAAGCCGGATCTTCGTGTCAAGTTAAAATTGACAGAGCTGACAGACTTAATGGGCAATGTTGACTTTAAAGTCTTCAAGTCAGCTACTGAACTGTCTGACGGTCGTGTTATGGCTTTGCGTGTTCCCGGCGGAGCTCAAATGCCAAGAAGCGAAATTGATGCCTATACTGATTTCGTCAAGATCTACGGCGCAAAAGGTTTGGCATATATCAAAGTCAATGAAAAAGCCAAAGGCAGAGAAGGCCTTCAGAGCCCAATTGTTAAGAACCTCAGCGATGATGTTCTCAATGCAATTCTTGAACGAACCGGAGCAGAAGACGGCGACGTCATTTTCTTCGGAGCTGACCGTAAGAAGATCGTTTTCGACTCCCTCGGCGCTCTTCGCTTGAAGATTGGCCATAGCGAATTTGGTAAGTCTCATGGTCTGTTTGAAGAAGGCTGGAAGCCTCTTTGGGTCATTGACTTCCCGATGTTCGAATATGATGAAGAAGAAGAACGTTGGGTTGCCTGCCACCATCCGTTTACCAGCCCGAAAGATGGTCATGAAGATGAACTCGTCACCAATCCTGAAGCCTGCTTAGCAAAGGCTTACGATATGGTATTAAACGGCTGGGAAATCGGCGGCGGTTCAATCCGTATCCACAAAGCAGATGTCCAAAGTAAAGTGTTTAACGCCTTGAAGATTGGCCCTGAAGAAGCCAGACAGAAGTTCGGATTCTTGCTTGATGCTCTTCAATACGGTGCTCCTCCGCATGGAGGTATCGCTTTCGGTTTAGATCGTATTGTCACCATGATGACCGGTGCAGACTCTATCCGTGACGTTATTGCCTTCCCGAAGACACAGCGTGCACAGTGCTTGTTGACTCAAGCCCCGTCACCGGTTGACGAAAAACAGCTTAGAGAACTGCATATCCGTCTCCGCAATGAACATAAGCACGAACAATAATTAGTCTGAACAACTAATTTTAAGAGAGGACCGAAGACGGTCCTCTTCTTTTTTGCTATGGAAAAGAAATTTTTCTTTTTCCTAGGCGAATTAATTACTCTCCTGATTTGGCAGATGGATTCTTCCCGGTTAAGACAGCACTACCTGTTTTCAGCCAGATTAGTAAACAACCCAGAGTACAGAATCCGACTAACGCCGATCCAACATAGCCCAGACTTGAAAATCCGTAAATAACAGATAGATGACTTCCGAGGAAAGCACCTCCGCCAATACCGATATTAAAGATACCTGAGAATAAAGAGGTAGCCACGTCGGCAGCATCTCTGGCAAATCTCAATAAGATTGTCTGGAAGGCTAACGAAACTGCTGTAGTGGCAGCTCCCCATAAAACTGACATCGCTAAGAAGTAGTTCCAGTGTGGAGCAAGCGGAGTGATTAAGGCCAAAGAACAGGCTGCTATAAACATCGGTATTACAAGAGATGCTGAAATATGTTTATCAACAAACTTAGAACCGATAACTGTTCCGATGATTCCGGAAATACCAAACACAAACAAAGCTACAACAGTGGTTTGTTCAGGTATTCCACCGACATTCATAAGAATTGGAGCAATGAAAGAGTAAACCGTAAATTGTCCGAGGACTACTACTGCTGTTAAGAAATACAGTTGGCAAATTGCCGGTCGTTTAAACAACTCAGGAAGACTCTTAAGCGATCCTGCACGATCGCTTTTGGAAACCGGAAGTACCAAAAAGATCAGTACAAGAACCACCAATGCAGCGATACCAACGATAAAAAATGCTCCTTGCCAGCCAACTTCCTGACCGAGTCTGGTACCTATCGGCACTCCTAACACGGTCGCTACAATACTGCCCCCCATCACGGCTGCTAAACCCAGAGCTTGTTTTCCAAAAGGCGCGGTACGGGCTGCCAAAGGCGTCATAATTGACCAAAATATTGAGTGAGTAAAAGCTACACAGATACGAGCTCCCATTAGCTTTGTAAAAGTATCAGCCCATAAAACAATAAAATGGCTGGCCGCAAACACCATTAATAAGCCAAGCAATAATTTGCGCCTTTCTAATTTAGCGGTAAGTACCGTTAAAGGAAGGGACATTAATGCGACGACCCAAGCGTAAACTGTGATAATAAGTCCCGTCTGTGAAGTCGACTCATTTAAACTCTCGGCAATATTAGGCAGGAGTCCTACCGGTAAAAATTCGGAAGTATTAAAAACAAATGCAGCAAAGGCCAGCCCGATAGTCGGTAACCAGGCTCTAAAACCAAATTTATGCTTTTGTGGAGTATTCATTCTTTTTAATTTTTATTAAAACTTTAGATCGTCTGCATCTCTTTGTGTCCACGGATCAATACTAATGACGTATCTCAAGACCTCGTCTGTTTTATTGTCAAAATCAACCCACAAAGCCCAATCAAAACCTCCTTCACTGAAACGGTACATATAGGTGTGTTCGCCTAAAAGCTTATAAGTCCATTTTTCGCAAGGATGTCCGAACATCTCATAGATGTCTTTTTCATTCATGATCTTGGGTTTGATTTTATTAAAGTATTTCTGTTGAAGCAGATTATCTTTAAAAATCATCTTCCCTTGTTTATCAAAAATCATCACATAGGATGCTTGTCCCATCGGTTGCATGGAATAAACAATACGCAGTGTTCCGTCAGGCAATAATTGTCTGGAATCCGGAGTTCCTAACTTTTCTACTACTGTCTCGTACGAATCTCCCTGCTTAAATAGATCCGGGTGAGCACAGGCAGCCAACAAGCCAACTGAAACGGAAAGGATTAATAGCTTTAAAAATTTCAACATGGTTCTTTCTTGTTTTCTTTATAGACAGACTTGATACTATTTACGAGTTCCAGATAAACCGCTCTGACATTTTCTTCGGAGCACCCCATCAAGACGGCATCATCAATCGCATCTTGGAGAAGTGTTTTAATTTCCTCGTAGTTTTCATTTAATACTTTAATTTTCTCTGTACAGGAAACGAGTGACCCGTCAGGTTTCCGCCAAACTTTCTCTGCCTCTGAAGTCATTTTCATCACCTTAAAATTTTTCGTAATCTTAGTCAGAAAGTTAGCCCATTTCATTTTCTTTCGTCTAAATTTAGGAACCTTATAAGTAACGATTCATAATGGGATACTATTAACTAATCTCATCTGATTACTGTCATTTAAACTAAGAGGCTAACAGTTCTCAGGAAAGCAAAAATGGACTTTAGACATTATCTACATGTGCTTTTTGACCCGGCAAATATTGCGGTTATCGGTGCAAGCGAGAAAAAAGAAAGCTTAGGATACGCTATGTGGTCTCACTTAAATCAGGGTGGTTTTAAGTCTCCTATCTTTCCTGTTAATCCAAAATACAAGACGTTGGGCTCTGCAAAATGTTATTCCTCTTTGTCCGCTCTAAAACAGGACATTGAGCTCGCTATTATTGTCTGTCCGCCGACACATTACGAAAAAGTACTTTCAGAATGTCTGGAAACAAAAGTCAAAGCTATTCTTCTTTGCGGCGGGTACTCTAAAACGGAACTAACTGAAAAAATATACAAAAAAATTGGAGAGTGTACAGCCGCCGGAATTCTGGTTGTCGGACCTCAATCTTTGGGCTATCTGCATCCTTCAACAGCCTTGAATGCCTCTTTCCTTCCAACACTTCCTGAAAAAGGAAATATAGGATTAATCAGCCAGTCTCCGGGGCTAGTTCACAGCATTATTAATATCGCTTCCGGTTGTAAAAACGGTTTCTCTTATGTGATTGATCCGGGGTTGGAATATTCTTTGTATACCGCCGACTTTATTGATTTGTTAGCGCAGGATCCTCAAACTCAATGCATCGTCTTATATATCGAGAATTTTAAGAATCCACGAAAGCTCCTTTCTGCAATTCGTCTGGCCTCCAAATCAAAACCTGTAATTGTTCTAAAGGGTGGGAAATACAAAACTTCAGCGGACATTGTTATTAATAATAACGGACAGGCACAAGAAGACAATGAAGTAATCGAAAAGGCCCTCAGAAGATCCGGGGCTCTTCTTCTTAATTCTATCTACGACTTATCATATGCAATTCAGGCGTTTGCCCTAAGACGGGAATTGTTTCCCGGAGCAATTTATGCAATTACCAACAGTAAGGGCTTGGATACTTTAGTTGCTGATCAATTGTTCAAGTTTGGGATAGAACCGGTCTCAATAACTCCTGAAACTGCGGCGGTTCTTTCTGAAAAATTCAAAATCCTTTATCCATTTGCCAATCCGATCAATGCAGGACTTGACGCAAGCCCCAAGCACATCGCCGCTCTTATGGATTTTGTGCTTAAGCAATCAGATTGCTCAGGAGTCTTAATGACATTTACAAGCAATCCGATTATGCCACCGATTGAATTTGCAAAGGCTCTCGTTGCTGTCGTAGAGAAATCTGAAAAACCGGTCGTTACAGCATGGCTTGGCTCCGGAGAAATCGAGCCGGCCATTAAGTATCTTTTATCCAAAGGCGTTCCGGCTCTCGAGGGAGTACGAAATGCGTGCATGACACTTTCTTTGATGGAGAAATTTTTCGGATTCCGGAATCGTCAAAGAATAATTTTTCATAATCCGCCTCTTCTTTCTGACCGTAGTTTTTCCGGTGTAAGAAAAATTATTCAGCAGGCTAAGAAAGAAAACAGAAATTTGATTTATGAAGAAGAAGCCAAACGAATTCTCGCAAGTCTTGGTTTTGAAACTACTCTTTCAATTACAGCCGGCTCCTCGGGGGAAGCTATAGAAGCGGCTAAAGCAATTGGCTATCCGGTTGCAATGAAAATCAGAACTGACGGAATTCTCTCAAAAAGTGATATTGGCGGTGTCATTCTTGGAATACGTAATGAAAAAGAACTGCGCAACGCTTATAAATTTTTAATTTCAAAGGCTGAAGAAAACTTCATACCCGAAGAAGATGTTGCGGTAAGTATTCAAAAAACTTTATCTGATGAAAATGCCAGAGAACTGAAAATTGGCGTCAGAACAACGAATCAATTTGGTCCAATTGTATACATCGGAATCGGTGGAATGTATGGAGATCTTGGATTTAAGGAAGAGTTTAATTTTGCACCGTTAAGTAAAGTCGAAGCATTAGAGCTTCTTAACTCACCTTCCATTGACAAGCTACTTAAGCCCTATAAAGGCTTGCCTGCAGTCAATAAAGATGTCCTTTGCACTGCATTACTGAGGTTGTCGCAATTGGTGACAGCTGTTCCGGCCCTCAAATCCTTAGAAATCGATCCGTTCTTATGCGGGCCGGACGCCGCCATTGTGCTGGATGCCCATGCCACGATTTACGACAAACCGAGTAGATCAACTTTTAGTTCAGATCATCTGGTGTTCCCTGCTATTCAGTCCAAACCTGCCAAAAAAGTTACAGGAGAGTTTGGAGAACTTCTGTTGAAGCAGGCTCAACCTTCCGATGCTATCCAGTTTGAGCAATATATCAATGAACTTTCCGATAACTCTAAGCGGCTTCGTTTCCATGGTGTCAATGTCACTGCTGAAGCCCTGACAGCCAATACTTTGGGTAATGATCCGGACCGCTCTTTTACTGTGGTTCTTACTGACTCTCAGAAAAATTCTCCTCAAATCAGAGGCGAAGCCACATTTTCTCTTTTACCCAATGCCAGAACAGCAGAATTTGGAGTATCTGTAGCGGATAGCTTCCAAAAGAAAGGACTATCAAAGTTTTTGATGACCGCATTAGAAGAAGAAGCATCGGCCCGAGGCTTGACTCAACTAATAGGTTATGTCCTCAACGACAATTTCGGCATGAATAAGATGATGATATCCAGAGGGTATAAAGCTGTTCCCGACGAAAATGATCCTCATGTCACTTTATACACTCTTGATTTGGAGAATCGGCCTCAATCGACGGACAGATAACTGACCGTATTAGTGAAGAAAATAGAATTTTTAATAACAAAAGTTGGAAAATACAAAAAACTTTGAGGTTAGGTGATCATGTCGATTATTACAACTATTGAAAACAGAACAGCGCGACTTTCAATTGAACGCCCTGCTAAGCGGAACACTCTCGATATCGAGATGTGCAAAGAATTAAAAAAACAGCTTCTCGAAGCTAATGAAAACAGTGAAGTACGCTCCATTGTGATTTCGGGCGAATCAAACGTCTTTTGCGCCGGATTGGATTTGGATGAAACTCAGGGAAAAGCTGAAGAATTGTTCAAAGCTTTTAAAGAAGTTATCGAAGCGATGGACTATGTTGAAAAACCAATTATCGCTGCCGTAAACGGACCGGCAGTTGCCGAAGGCGTTGCCATTCTGTATCACAGCGATTTAGTCTTCTGCGGAGAGCATTCTTTGTTCGCATTGCCAAACATTGCATTAGCCAGAACACCTCTTTACGGTATCAGTTTATTAGCTGTTAAAAGCGCCGGTTACAAGCTTGCGGCACAAAAAATTCTTCTTTCTGAACCTATTAGTCCGTCCGAAGCCATTGCCATGGGGCTTGTCAATCACATTGCAGAGGACGACAAAGTTATAACTCAGGCCTTCCTGGCTGCCAACCGTTTGGCAAGTATGCCTCCAAAAGCTCTGCTTGCAACAAAACGCTTATTAAAAGCAGCCTATTTGTCAGGCATGTCCGATCAGAAAGCTCTCGAAGAAGAAATCTTTGAACAGAATTTTGATAATGAAGAGATGAAAGAAGCCTTCAATGCTTTCCTTGAAAAAAGAAAGCCAAATTTTGATTAATTTTTGAAGAGATACGGCCGCGTTCAGCGGCCTTATTTTTTAATCCGGAGTATTTACCGGAACACTCTGTCTTATGTGCAGAGGCTTTTTTCTTTCGACCTGCTGAAAACCATCTTCATCTGGTCTATCAACAGGTTGAGGTCTTCCGTCAGGCCCAATAGCCACAAAAACAAGCTGAGCTTCCGTCACCTTCACAATTTTGTGATTATCTTTGTGAAGTCTTTCAGCAAAAACTTCAACGTCTACCGTGATTGAAGTTGTTCCGACTTTGAGAATCTTGCCATAAAAAGAAACAACATCCCCGACCCAAACAGGCTCTTTAAACACAAAGTTTGTTACAGCAACAGTTGCTACACGGCATCTCGCTCTTCGGCTTGCCACTGATGAACCAGCCAAGTCAACCTGACTCATAATCCAACCACCGAAAACATCACCATACTGGTTTGTATCGGGGGGCATTGGAACCACCCGGAAAGTTACTTCGCGATCGGGCAGCGATTCAACTTGATTTTGTTTTTCTCTTTTATTTTCACTCATACATGCTCCAGATATTTGGTCAGAGATTTTAGCTTGCAATACGACTCAAAATGTATACTTATTATCTGAATTAAATTGATAGTTCGACGGATTAATAAAATGGCAATGATCGAAATAAACAATGTAAGTAAGTGGTATGGAGACTTTCAGGTCTTAAGAGACTGCTCTACTTCAGTTGAAAAAGGCGAAGTTGTTGTCATCTGCGGTCCGTCAGGATCTGGGAAATCAACCTTAATCAAAACCGTTAATGCCTTAGAACCATTTCAAAGCGGTTCTATTCACGTCAACGGCATTGACATAGGTGCTCCCAGCATTAATTTGCCGAAACTTCGTTCAAATGTCGGCATGGTCTTCCAGCATTTTGAGCTATTTCCTCATTTAACAATCCGGGATAATCTGATTCTTGCCCAAATGAAAGTTCTGAAAAGAACCAGAGATGAAGCCATGGAAAGAGGCCTTAAACTGCTTGATCGGGTTGGCCTGCTTAGCCATGCGGATAAATTTCCGATGCAGTTGTCAGGAGGACAGCAACAACGAGTTGCAATCGCCCGCGCATTAGCAATGGATCCGATTTGTATGTTATTTGACGAGCCTACTTCAGCTCTTGATCCGGAAATGATCAATGAAGTTCTGGACGTGATGGTTGAATTGGCCAAGTCCGGTATGACAATGATGGTCGTCACTCATGAAATGGGTTTTGCCAGGAAAGTAGCCGACAAAGTTGTCTTTATGGATGCGGGCGAGATTGTTGAACAATCTCCAAAAGAAGAATTCTTTTCAACTCCCCGAAGCGAAAGAGCACAAGCTTTCTTGGCCAAAATTTTGAATCATTAAGATTCGAACTCATAACATAGATTTCTTCCAAAGCCTTTTGAAAAATCCGAACCTGGGTGTTCAATTGAACTTTATATTCTCAAAAAGCTACTCAGGTTAACCTTTTGAAAAGACAAATTAAGAAGTGATTTCTCAGGCTTAGTCTATAATCCTACTGAATATTTTTTTACTAGAATGCCATGAATCGTCTCGCTTCCGAAAAAGGAATCTTTGAACTGGGCAAAGCAGTTCTTCACACAGAATCTCAAGCCATTTCTCATCTGGCGGATACGCTTGATGAGAACTTCATTAAAGCTGTTCAACTGCTTCTTAATTGTAAAGGCCGCGTCGTGGTCAGCGGGGTTGGTAAAAGCGGTCATATTGCCAGAAAAATTGCCGCAACGTTGGCTTCTACCGGAACTCCTGCTTTTTTTGTTCATGCAGCTGAAGCTGCTCACGGCGATTTGGGCATGATTACTAAGGAAGACGTTGTCATCGCGATCTCGTATTCCGGTTCCAGCTCCGAACTGTTAGCCATCGTCCCGACTATTGTGAGAGAAGGAACACCAATCATCTCTATCACCGGATCTGATTCAAATCCCTTAGCTAATCATTCAACTGTCAATCTCAATATTCATGTTGAGAAAGAAGCATGCCCTCTTAACTTGGCTCCGACAGCCTCTACAACTGTAACGTTGGCAATTGGGGATGCACTGGCTGTTGCCTGTTTAGATGCGAAAGGCTTTGGTCCTGAAGATTTTGCCCGCTCTCATCCGGGAGGAGCATTAGGCAGACGACTGTTAACTCATGTCAAAGATATTATGCGCACCGGAGAGAAGCTTCCGGTCGTCAAAGACAGTGTTTCTGTACTTGAAGCCGTCAAAGAAATTACTCGGAAAAAAATTGGCATGACTGCCATTGTCAATAGCGACGAGGAAGTTGCGGGTATCTTTACCGAGGGCGATTTGAGAAGATTGATTGAAAGAGTTGGAGATATTCGTCCTCTCAAGATTTCGGATGTCATGACTAAAAAACCGACCACTATTACAGCTGACGCTTTAGCTATAGAAGCTGCAAAGATTTTGGAGAAGACTCTACGCAACCAATTACTGGTGGTCGATGATAAAAATAAATTAATCGGAGCTATTCACGTTCACGACTTAATGTCAGCAAAGGTTATTTAATGCAAAAAGATCTTATCAACAATATTCGCCTAGTCATCCTCGATGTAGACGGAGTACTAACCGACGGAAGCATTAACATCTCCGGCACAGGAGAGATGTATAAAACTTTTTTTGTTCGTGACGGTCTTGGCATCAAGTTTCTACAGGATGCAGGGATTCAAGTAGCCATCTGCACAGGCAGAACCTCAAAAATTGTTGAAGAAAGAGCCAAAGAACTTGGAATTACTTTGGTCATGCAAGGTGAGAAGGATAAAAGAGAAGGCTTTGCAAGAATCTGTATGTTAGCAGGCGTCACGGCTGATCAGGTTGCATACATGGGCGACGACATTCCTGACTTATGTCTATTCCCGTTGGTTGGTTTTGCCTGTGCTCCCCGAAATGCATCTCCTATCGTTTTAGATAAGGTTCACTGGGTTTCAAGCTTTGATGGTGGTAAAGGGGCTGTCAGAGAGATGGCGGAATTAATTCTGACAACCCAAAACAAATTCAAAGATGCCGTAAAGAAACGTTTTAACTACGAGATCTAATCACTCCCATGATGAAAGAAAGGCTTACTTCAATCATAGCTGTCGCACTTCTTCTGACATTGGTCGGAATGAGTTATTGGTATTCCGTTAAAGCGGAACTTGAAGGACAAGGCCATCTTTCTGACCTGAACTCTCCTGACTTCATAGCCCACGACATTACAGTCACGAGATTTGACAATAGTGGCAAAGCTCAATACAAAGTCTTTGCAAAAAATATAGAGCACTTCTCTGACGGCCATGCAACAGCCAAGCAACCGGAATATTATTCTCTAAAGACAGATGAAGCTCAAATCACCGCACGTTCTGACTCCGGAGAGATGGTATCAGGTGGAGAAGTTTTCCACTTTTACGACAATGTTGACATCCGCCAGGCAGCTGATAAAGACAAACCTGCGAGCCGCCTGGAAACCAGCCAAATGGACGCTTATCCCGATGATGACGTTTACTCTTCTGACAAGCCTGTCAAGCTGACCCGTGGTACTGACGTATCAAGAGGAATTGGAATGGATTACGACAATGTGGAGCGGACATTTAAGTTGCGCTCACGCGTGCAAAGTGAGTTTGCTCCAAGAGCTACACAACAAAATCATCCAAAATGATTCTATCCCGTTAGTAACAGTTTTCTCAATGAGCTCAAGGTTGAATATTAGATCTTGAACTCTGATTTGACTAATTTTAGAAATTCTTTAACAGCATAACTTTGATAGCGGTCTTTTTTCCAACTTATAGAAACATCATTGGAAGGAAGATCTTCTCCAACTGAGAAAAGATGAATTCCTTCCTTTATACAATCGGATGCGATTGTTGATGGTATCAAAGCTGCCCCGACATCGGCTACTACAAGGTTGGGTACCGTTAAAATTGATTGTGTTTCAAGTGCTACTGAAAATGGCAAACCATACTTAGCACAGAGAGTGTAAAAGTACTCGTTAAATTTCTGGCCTTTTTTCATGATGATAAATGGCGTTTCCTTTAGCTCGTATAAATTTAGTCTTGGAAAAAGCCCTCTAGCATTATCTTGTTGTGTTTCTGGGTGTAAACGACTGAACGGATGATTTTTAGAAAGGCCTATTAAAACTTTTTCGCTATAAATCTTTATAGAACTTTGTGTATTCGGAACCATTGATGAAATAACAACAGAACAATCAACTCTTCCTGCTTCTACTAATTCGATTATCTCTTGTGTAGTTCCTTCCTCAATTTTTAAAGATACCTGTGGATACAGGCTTCTGAAAGTTGATAGAACGGGATTAAGTAATGTAGAAGATCTATAGGCTGTAGACCCAATCTTTACATGTCCTGTCTTAAGTTGACGTCTGTCCGCAAAATATTGTCTACATTCATTGTCCAATGATTCAATCTTTCTCTGGGTTTCAATAAAAAAACGACCCTCATCTGTGAGTTTCCATGGAGAAACTGTTCTATCAAAAATTGAAATTTCATATTCTTTTTCCAACCGTTTCACATATTGAGTTAGAGCAGGTTGAGATAAAAAAAGGCGCCGGCACGCTCCTACAAGAGAGCCACTCTCGATAATTGCATCCAAATGGTAAAGGATTTTATTTCTCATATAACTTTTTTGTTAATTTATTCGTTCATAAATAATATTTTAAAAATTTAGCATCCAAAACTAGAATTTTGAGTATCTCAAATTCCAAATGTTTATCAAAACAAAATGCTAGATTTAATAATTCACGATGGTCGTGTTATTGATTGGAAAAATCATATTGACAGAGTGACCGATATAGGCATCAAAGATGGATTAATCGTTTCAACTAATGCTTATGGATTAAATGCCAAAAATTTTGTAGATGCCTCAAATTTGATCGTCGTCCCAGGCATCATTGACAGCCACATGCATGCTTCGTCATGGTTAGGAGGTCCAGAGGCATATCAGATGCTCGCGGTAGCCGGTGTTACTTCTGCCTTTGAGATGGCCGGCCCTTTAAACAGCGTGAAAAAGTATGTAAAGAAGCATGGAACAGGTATAAATATCGGTTCCTTTGAACAAATAAAACCAGGAGTTAATGTAAAAACAGCAACCCCATCAATTGACGAAATAATTTCCGTATCGAGCCAAGCAATTTCCGATGGGGCTTATGGGATAAAAATACTTGGAGGGCATTACCCGCTCACGCCTGAAGCAACTTCATCAATTATCAAAATAAGTTTCAGAAACAATATATATTGTGCAATTCATGCGGGCTCAACTGAAAATGGGTCCAACATAAAGGGCATGTCGGAACTTATAGAGATAGCAGAGAATACACCTTTTCATCTAGCCCATATTAACGCTTATTGTCGAGGAGCCGTTTTTCCTGTTTTACAAGAGGTCTCAATTGCCGAAGATTTATTAAACAACCATCCGGAAATTGTTTGTGAAAGTTATTTATCCCCAATCAATGGATGTTCAGGCAAATGTAACTCCGGGGTTCCAGAAAGTGGTGTCACAAGAAATTGCCTACTCTCTAAAGGCTACCCTGCGACTGAAGAAGGCTTAAGAAAAGCCATAAAAGAAGGTCAAGCAATAGTACATGTTGCTAAACAGGGTTTAATCGAGCTTTCGGAACCCACAGAAGGCTTAGAGCTATGGGAAAAATCATTTACCGATACTCCTTTAAGTTTTAACGTAAACCCTTCTCTTCCACGCTTTCATTTTGCAACCGCCAAGAGACAAAACTCAAGCTTTCTAGTCGACGCTTTTTGCACCGACGGAGGAGGAATACCCCGTAATGTAATCATTTCTAGTGGTCTTTCTCTTGTCAAATTAGGTGCACTATCCTTAGAAGAATTTGTTCTTAAATCTAGCTATAGTTCAGCACAGTTTTATGGTCTTACAAACAAAGGGCATTTATCTGAAGGAGCTGATGGAGATATTACGATAATAGACCTCGAAAGACAGACACCTATCTTCTCCTTTGTCAAAGGGAAAAAAATCTTAGACAAAGGAAAAGTTGTCGGTCAAGGAGGTTCGATGATCACTTCAAAGCAAGGTGAACGCTCTATCTTGTCTTCTGGTCTTGAAGCTATAACTGTTGATACAGAAATCCTTTTAAGAAACCGTACCCATCGTTTTATACCTACTTCCCATTAATAAACTTTTCCCTAAGGAGTTCTTCCCATGTTGTGGTTAGGAATTGCCATTGTTATAGGCACTTTTTGGTTGATTTATAAGAATTATGAAGCCCGTCTTGTGTTATTTCTTTCCGGTCTAACAATGACCGTTTTAGGGGTATTTCTTGCCGGTTCTAATGTAGGATTTTCTGAAGCTATTACAGCATTCGTGAAGCAATTAACAAATCCGGGTTTAGTACCGACCTATACGACAGTCATGGGGTTTGGTTATGTTATGACCTATACAAAATGCTCCGAACATCTTGTTAATGCATTGGTCAGACCATTATCAAAAGTGCCCATGTTTGTACTCCCCGGTGCCGTGATAATTACATGGCTACTTAATATAGTTTTACCATCAGCAGTTGGTATTGCAGCGGCAGTTGGCGTACTTTTAATTCCAGCTTTAATAGCTCTTGGCGTTCCTCCTGTAATGGCAGGAGCTGCTGTATTTTTGGGAACATGGGGTTCAGTAGCAAGTCCTGGACTAATGTTCAATCCTCAAGTAGCAGACCTTGCTTTCAAAGCAGGGGAAATAAGTTCACCAGATGCGATGATTGTTATCATGGAGGAATTTTTACCTGCATTTTGTGGAGCTATCGTTGCGTCCATAGTATTGACTGTAATTGCCAAAATATTTAAAGAAGGTGTAGGAAGTTGCAAGTTCTCCCAACAAATAAAAGAAAAGGCAAAAGAAGAAGTTGCTGTTAATTATTTTTATGCCATCGTACCAATTATTCCATTATTTTTACTCGTTATTGCTTCAAAGCAAATTGGATGGTTGCCTTCTAAAGTCTTTACAGTGCCTTGCTGTATGCTTATTGGTACAGGAATCGGTTTGATTGTCGGCGTAGTTAATCGTCTCAAAGCTGGGGACATCTCTAAAAAATTCTGCCGAGGTTGTGGAGATGCCTTTTGTGATGTAGCGCTTCTAATTGGTGCCGCCGCTGTATTTGCTTCCGGCATGAAATCTATTGGATTAACTGGAGCCTTAGTTAGTGCAATGCAAGGTTCTCAATCCATAGCAATGATATCTGCCGCATTAGGTCCTTGGTTGATGGCCATAGTATGCGGTTCAGGAAATGCCGCCGCTCTAGCGTTCAATGAAGTGATCACTCCTCATGCTGCTGATTTTGGAATGACAGTCGTGCAGTTAGGGGCCGTTGCACAAGTAGCTGCAGGTCTTGGTAGAACAATTTCCCCGGTAGCTGGAGGCGTGATAGTTATAGCAAGTATTGCAGGAGTCAATCCTATTGATATTTGTAAGAGAACTTTTCTACCTGTTTGCGCTGCCTTGGTTGTCTTTACGGTGGGTATGTATATGTTCTAAAAAGTTTTATTTGATTTAAGGCCTGAGAATTAAGTAAGTGCTTTCTCTTTTGAGTTAAAAGCACTTACTTTGGTTTATGCGTCCACCTATATCTGCACGATTCCTTTTAAGAGGTCATGAAAGAAAAATGCAACAACTGTCCACTAAACTTCGAATCTTGCTTTCACGCTTCCCGCTCGAGTTCATATCATTTCATCAATCTGTTCAGTACTTTTCCGCTGAAAAATCTAATGGTCTAAACTTACTTCCCTTGATTTAACTATATGCTTCCCAAAGGTAATTCTTTACAGAATCTTTACATTCCAATCAAATATATCTACAGTTATTGAACGAAGTCTCTAAAGTTCAATGTGGCCTAACCTTTTCTAAACTTTATATATCAAGATTCAAAATCTAATTAAACAAAATCAAAAAATAAAATTAAAATAGATGAAGTTTTCTAAGATGCATCGCACTAAATAACAACTGCAATAACATGAACGCAAGAAATTTAAGTCTGGCACTAGCTTTAAGTCTATTTCTCCCTACTTTGGCCTGGTCCGAGTCCGGAGACTCTGATAAACCGATTCAGATTTATTCTGACAAATTTGACGGCGATGACGTCAAGCAAGTAGCGATTTATACAGGAAACGTTGCAGTCCATCAGGGAACACTGGAAATCCACGGAGATAAACTTGTTTTGTCTTTGGATCCTCAAGGCTTCCGCCATGCTGTTATGACTCCCTCTAAAAACAAATTAGTGAAATTCAAACAACGACGGGATCAACAAACACCCGGAGTTGAAGAATGGATGCATGGTGAAGGCGACAAGTTGACCTACAACGAAAAAACGAATCAGCTTATTCTCACGAATAATGCTGAAGTTTTTCGCACAGAAAACGGTGTTTTAAAAGACAGAAGCCGTGGAGTAAAAATCATCTATAACCTGACAAATTCCACAGCGGACATAGCCGGAGATAAGTCCAGAGGATCTGCCGGAAGAGTTAGAACAGTTATTTCTCCACGTGACTCCGCAGCTTCTTCGAATCAGAATGAAGGCGTTAAATTAGAAAGAAACACGAGAATTAAATAATGGCAGAACTTTCCCAAACTCCGGCTGATGGCAGCGTCCTTGAAGCCCTTCATTTAAAGAAAATTTACGGCAACCGGACAGTTGTCAAAGACGTGTCTGTCAGTGTTAAGAGCGGAGAAGTTGTCGGACTTCTCGGCCCAAATGGTGCGGGTAAAACTACGACTTTCTACATGATTGTCGGACTGGTTTCAACTAATGGCGGCTCCATCTTACTAAATGGAAAATCTATTCAGCATCTTCCTATCTATAAGAGATCTCGTTTAGGTGTTACATACCTTCCTCAAGAAAACAGTGTATTTAGATCATTGACAGTTGAGCAGAATATCCAGGCGATCCTTGAATTACAGGTCAATCCTGACGGTTCTCCATGGTCATCTTCTCAGATAAAAGAAGAGCTGGAAAAACTTCTTAATGAACTGCAGATTGTTAACATCCGAAAGAGCATTGCATCTACCGTCTCAGGTGGCGAAAGAAGAAGAACTGAGATTGCCAGGGCTTTAGCTGCCCGGCCACGGTTCATCCTTCTTGATGAACCGTTTGCAGGCGTTGATCCAATCGCGGTTATCGAAATCCAAAGAATCGTTCACTTCCTCAAAGAAAGAGGCATTGGAGTTTTGATTACAGACCATAATGTTAGAGAAACTCTCGGTATCTGTGACCACGCTTATATCGTAAGCGACGGCACAGTTCTGGCGTCAGGAAAACCTGAAGCTATCATTGAAAATGAACAGGTAAGAAACGCTTACTTGGGAAGTAATTTCCGTATGTAAATATCATGTCTTTGTCTCTATCTTTAAAGCAAACCCAAAAGTTGGCGCTAACCCCTCAACTTCAACAAGCTTTAAAGGTTTTACAACTTCCGACACAAGATCTTATACAGGAAATTAACCAGCGACTTCAAGAGAACCCTTTTCTTTCTGTTGAAGAAGAAAAAGAGTCTTCTGAAAGAAACGGAGAAGAAAAACCGGAACTTCTTTGGGAAAGCGGATACAGTTCTGAGGCAGATTCTGAAGATTGGGACTGGCAGGAAAGTCCTCAATCTTTATATGCCTATCTACTTGAACAGTTACGATGCCTGAAAATTGACCGGCAAGAAATGATAAGAGTTGAGTGGTTAATCGGAGCCTTAGATCAAGACGGCATTCTTACAGAACCTCTTGAATCATTATCCGAGTCGTTCCCTGCAAAAAATTCATTTACTTTGGCACAGTGGGAGAATTCACTTAGAATTCTTCAATCATTTGATCCTCCGGGCGTCGGAGCTTCAAGCAAAGTCGAGACGCTGGTTCTTCAGCTGCGCCAACTTAAAGAAACAGAAGACTCCAAGCTATTATCCTTGGCCCAAAAAGCTCTTGAGTCGTACTTGGACCTTCTTGCCAAACATCAAGTCAACAAACTCAAGAAACTTTTAGATTGCAGTGATGAAGACATAAAAAGGGTCTTTGAAATAGTTTCTTCTTTAGACCCCCATCCGACTTCTTCTTTTAGCAATTCCGAAATCAATTTTGTTATTCCTGAAATTCGTGTTGAGAAACATAAAGATTCCTGGAGCCCGGTTCTATTAAGGCATGTCCCTAAAGTTCGTCTTAATAATTTATATGCAGATGCATGTCGCTCTATTCAGGATGAGAGTGACTTCCAAATTTGGAAGGGAAAGTTAGATGAAGCCAGACAATTCATTAAGAGTCTGGAACAACGTCAATCTACTTTACTCAATATCAGCCGTTTGATCGTTGATTATCAGCAACCCTTTTTTGACTTCGGACCTGAACGACTGCGTCCTCTTGTACTTAGAGAAATAGCTGATGAGTTGGGTATTCATGAGTCAACTGTCTCTAGAGTCACCAACGGTAAGTTTTTAGTGTGTCCAAAAGGGACTTTCGAGTTGAAATTTTTTTTCTCGTCTGCTCATTATTCATCGGGAACTTCCTGTGAAGAGGTGTCAGCCAAAGCCATCCGTGCGGAATTGATGAAGATCATAGAGACAGAATCCCCTCTTAAACCTTACTCGGATGCTAAATTATCTGAATTATTACAAGCAAAAGGCTATGACATCGCCAGAAGAACTGTTGCTAAGTACAGAGAGTTATCCGGAATTCCTGCAGCTTCTCTTAGAAAGAAACTCTAAGAATCCGATAAAATGTGACCTTAGCTAAGAACTCAAAACTATCATGATTGAACTTTGTTCACTTTTAAAACCCGAAAATATTCTTTTGGGGATTGCTGCCTCCAGCAAGAAACGCATCTTTGAGATGGCATCTCAAACTTTGGGACTTCTATACAACTTAGATAGAAAAGAAATCTTTGATGGTTTAACCATGAGAGAAAAGTTGGGATCAACCTATTTAGGGCACGGCTTATCTTTGCCACATTGCAGAATCAAGGGGCTCGATTCTCCTAAAGCTCTAATTATTAGATTAAACGGTGAAATTGAGAACGGTGCTGAAACCGAACCAACCTCCATCTATTTCTTTCTTTTGGCACCGGAGCAAGCTTGCGAAGAACATCTTCAAATACTTGCACAGGTTGCGGATCTCTTCTCTTCCGACGAAGTCAGAAATAAACTCATGACCGCAACCAGTTCTTCAGAATTTGCCGGAGTAGTTTCTTCCTGGTGCGAATTGCATTCTGAAACACCAATTTAAAAACGCAAGGACAAACCCATGGCCACTTACGCGGAACTGATAAAGCTATGTAGTAAAAAGCTAAAACTGGAGTGGATATACGGAAAAAGCAAAAGTGACCGAAATCTATTATCGGACGAACAGAGCGCTCATTATCCTTCTCTAAATGTGGGTTTTTTAAATATTATTCACCCGGAAAGGCTCCATATCATCGGCACGCCTGAAGTTGCTTTTATCAACAAAATTGGAGAAAAAGAGCAAACAGGTCTTATCAATCAGTTCAAAGAATTCAATTCTCTTGGCTTTGTTATTTGCGAAAACCGTGAGCTTCCCGAGTTCTTTATCAAGAAAATCATTGAAGCAAATATTCCATTTTTTCAATCAGACTCAACACCTGAAGATACCCTTACAATCATCCGCCAAAGCATGGTACGTCTGGCCGCTCCATCATGCTCCATGCACGGTGTTTTCATGGATGTATTTGGAATCGGCGTTCTGCTGACCGGTCAAAGTGGCATTGGCAAGAGCGAACTTGGTTTGGAACTCGTGACACGAGGCCATGGTTTAGTTGCCGATGATGTTGTCGACTTTATTCAACGAGGCCCCAATTGGATCGAAGGCTCGGCCCCGGCTCTATTAGCGAATCTTCTTGAAGTTCGAGGCATAGGGCTTCTTGATGTAAAGACGATTTTTGGAGAAACTTCCGTCAGAAGGAAATTAAAACTGGAGCTCGTCGCCGAGTTAAAGCAGTTTGAACAAGGCGAGCTCATGGATCGTTTACCTGAGACAGAGCTCTATACGGAGATACTTGGTCAACAAATCCGAACAATGATTATTCCTGTCGGTGGTGGCAGAAACTTAGCGGTTTTGGTTGAAGCTGCCGTTAGAAGTGCAATTCTTCAGAAAAGAGGAATTAACACAATTCAAGAATTTTTCAACCGTCAAAGAGAGCTGATGGAAAAAGAAGACTGATTCTTCAAAGTTCAATTAGTAGATACTTTTATGAGCTCTTTTTACGGAAAGTCTTATGCCATCGGAGCTCATAGGTCTTTTTGATTTTTTTCTTACCAATGTAACGGCACTCGACAATGACAAGAAGTCGTCCTGGTGAAATCCAATTAATAGATACTGTTATGAGCTCTTTTTGCGGAAAGCCTTGTACCATCGGAGCTCATAGGTCTTTTTGATTTTTTTCTTACCAGTGTAACAGCGCTCTTCAATGGCAAAATGGCCATTTCATTGGTAGACATCCTATCACGTAGTATTCAATCAAATTAGGTTCAACCATACTGGAGTCTCAA
>CANTYJ010000043.1 GCA_947854175.1 uncultured Turicimonas sp.
CTGTTAGAGTACATAGCATGAACTGAGAAGCCAGCGAATACAGGAGAAGCATATGAAACTACGTTATTCATACGTTTAGCAACAAAGTCAATAGCATTCCATGCAGATGCTCCGTAACCTGTACCGAATACCCAACCTGTACGAATGTTCTGAGATTGTGCAAAAGCCAAGCCACCGGTACGACCGAATGCTAACTGACCCATCCCGCCTTTAACATAAAGAATAGATTCGCGGCTGAATGTTTTGCCTTTTACAGCTTCATCGCCTGAATCGGCATTAAAACCTTGTTCAAGGATAAAACCTACGGCATATCCGTTTCCGAGTTCTTCTACTCCCTTAATACCCCAACGGCTACCAGAGTCGAAACCTGACTTGAGGTCTACCATTGTATCTTTGTGTTTGGCTTTAGAAACTACAACACCTTCTTCGATTACACCGTAAAGAGTTACGTTAGAAGCTGCGAAGGCGACTGTAGAAGCACCCATTACAGCTAAAGCGACAAGTGATTTTTTCATTTGTAAATTACTCCAATTGAAGTTAAAAACTTGCAGAAAGTTCAAATTCCTGGCAAGAATTAATCTGCGATGTAATTTTGAGACAACTGTCTTATGTAAGCAACCAAATTGTTGCTCTTTTGCAAATAAACAACGTTTTTTTGTTGTTTTTCATAAGAAAATCCTCTTTTTGTTGCGTTATTAATACATTTCAGCATTTTGTATTTGTCTTATCAAATAAAGAATTAGCCCAGTTTTGCATAACAATTCTTCTTTCTTCCAACAGATCACTTCTTTGATAAGCGGACACAACGGCGTTTCCGGTTGAATGCATAAGTGACTTTTCTGCAAGTATCTCATCAATTCCGTTTTTAATACACCAATCTCGAAAAGTTGACCTCATACCATGCATTGTGCAATCAAGTTTAAGAGACTCTTTAAGTATTTTTCTTGGAGTTTCTCTTCTTAACGGTTGTAATCCGTCTTTTGAAAATACATATTCCGACACAGTTTTCTTTCTTTGCTTTCTTAATATAGACATCGCCTGATCTGATAATGGAACTCTAAAAGCTTCCTTCTTCCCATCTTTTCTTCTAGAAGGAGGACATAACCAAATATGATTGTTCCAATCAATCTCTCTCCAATGAATTTGAGTGAATTCGATGGTTCTGGTGGCAGTAAGTATCCCAAATAATAAGCAAAGATCTCCTGTCTTATTGCTACTGGATAGGCCGGGCACTATTTTTTTTAATTCTTCAAATGAAAGAGCTTTAAAGTGATTCCGTTGAGAGCATTTGTCGGGAGGAGGTAAATACATTTCTAAGTTTCCTTTCCAACTTGCAGGATTGACTCCTACATAAAGACCTTGGTGTATTGCATAGGAAAAAATTTTTTCTAGCCTTCCTCTCAATCTTGAGGCCATCATTGTTTTTTCTATCCATATTGGTCCAAGAATTTTTAAGATGTCAGCACGAGAGATATCACTAAGGAATTTTTCCCCAATTATTGGAAAAGCATAAGTGCATATAGAAGAAGCCCAAGATTTTTGTTGTTCCGGATTCTTCCAAAGCTTTACAGAAGCTAGAGTAACAATGGTCTCATTGGCGAAATCTTTAAAGATTTTTTCACTAATGGTTTCTTCCATATTACAAATTGAGTTATCCAGATTCAATGCCGTCCTTAAAAAATAAACTTTTTGTTTTGCTTCCATCATAGAAATTTTTCTAAGACTTCCAATGTTGCAATCTTTGACTATTCCTTTTTTGTCTGTATATCTAAAAAAATAGGTCCTGTACTTTCCGTTAGCACGAACTCTTAAATAAAAATTTCGTTCTAATCTATGGACCCCGTCTGGTAAAGAAAATAAATCTTTTCTTGAGAATCTTCCAATACGCGCGTGCGACATCTAAACAAATTCCTATCTTGATTTTTTTAAATAAAGTCGGTGAGTTACTTCTATTGCCAGGAATTTGAACTTTCTGCAAGTTTCTAACTTCTTTGGAGTAATTTACAAATGAAAAAAACACTTATCGCTTTGGCTGTAATGGGTGCTTCCTCAGTTGCATTCGCTGCCTCTAACGTAACACTTTATGGTGTTGTTGACATGTCTGTCGTCGGCTCTAAGGCAAATCACGTTGGTGATGCAACTGTTGCAATAGAATCCGGCTTCCGCAACGGTTCTCGTTGGGGTATTAAAGGCGTTGAAGAGTTAGGCAATGGCTATAAAGTAGGTTTTGTTGTTGAAAGTGGTTTTAACGCAGACAACGGTACATCGGCCCAAGGTGGACGTCTCTTCGGACGTGAATCTCAAGTTTATGTTCAAGGTGATTTCGGTAAGCTCGGTTTTGGTCGATTCGGCTCCCTCGCTTCTGGAACAGGTTCTTACTCCTTGCTAACGGGTTGGGCTCTCGGCACATCTTATACTCAAGGTAGCTGGAATAATGTGTTTGGTACATTGCGTGTAAATAATGCTGTAGTGTATATGACTCCGAGCTTCGGAGGTTTGACTGTTGGAGCTATGTACTCCAACAGCGACGCAGAGAATGACGATAGCACAAAGAAATGGTCTGAGAATAATCATTACTATGGTATTGGAGCCAGGTATGCTTCTGGTCCTCTAACCTCTAGCTTGATTTTTGAAGTACAACAGCAAAAAGCTGTAGTTGACAACAAGAATGCCAAGTACAATGTTGATTTCGGTGTTGCTTACGATCTTGGTACGATTACTCCGATGTTTGCATACCGTTATAATTGGCAAGACCAAGGTCAAAAGCTCAATACCTTTGGCTTAAGTGCTAAAGCTCCAGTTGCAGGAGGTACAGTTAAGGCCGGTGTTCGTTATTACCTGGGTAAAGACGAATCCGTGGCAGCCGGTGAAGAAGATAAGCTTCGTTCTTGGACTATCAATGCCGCTTACGAATATCCACTTTCTAAGAGAACAACAGTTTGGGGTTACGGCGGCTATGCCGACGGTTCCAAAGTTTGGAAAGAATCTCTTGATAAGGGCATTAACGGTTGGTCAGTTGCTGTTGGTATGACTCATAACTTCTAATTCTGTTTCTTCCAGATTTGAATAGTAAACAAGGCCCCTTCGGGGGTCTTTTACATTTGCGAAGAGCTCCATCTTTATTGCCAGGAATTTGAACTTTCTGCAAGTTTTTAACTTCAATTGGAGTA
>CANTYJ010000044.1 GCA_947854175.1 uncultured Turicimonas sp.
TTTGCACTTCCTGTTGCCGCCTGGACCTGTTCACCAACAGTCTTTCCGACTTCGGCAACCTCAGCGTTAAAGAGTTCGGCAGTCATACTTCTGGCAGCTACCAGGTGTCGGGCCGCTGCCGCCTTGACTTCCTCGTCCTGGGCGTTGGCCTCGTTGACTGAGGGCTCGCCGTTAAAAAAAAGGTAGCCTGCCACTTCCGGCGTCTCGTTAATGAGCGCAATGGCTTCAACCAACGGAATCTCAACTGAAGATCCGTCAGTGATAGCGGCTTGAATTTTCTGCTTCGTCACCAAAGACAGGACGTTGGATTTATCTAAAAGAAGGCCTTCCTGTAAAGCCGTACCATCAATGGAAACAGATGTAAGGCCAGACCTTTTGGAGACCTCGTCGATGTGCTTTGAAACAGTATCAGGATCGAGTTTGGCTACTGCGGAGCCTTTGATTGAGTATTCTGATGGAGTTGGACGCTAGCACTTTTTATTTGGACAGCTAAGCGATTATTGCTTTAAGCTATATTTATAGTTTTGCAGTCAACCATTAAAATTATTAGCAAGCTAATAAGAGTTTCTCATCATTAAGTGAAGCTCCCCCTCCGGAGAGAGGAATGACTTGCTTTGTTTTCAAATACCTCGGGGTTCAGGGGCAGAGCCCCTGATTTCAAATCCTACGCGGTAGGCCTCACTTTTTTCTCCTTTTCCTTGACTGTTTGTTCATTCGGTTTTTCTACATTACTTTGATTATTTAACTTAGTAATCCTAAGTTCTGACTGCAGAGCAATGTTCTGTTTTTCCAACGAAGTTATTTTCTCTTTTAATACTCCTCTTTCTTCTGCAGCTTGTTCAGCCCTCTTGCCTAATTCTTCATTAAGTTGTTTTATGTCCAAGTCTTTTTCAATCAGTTTCGCCTCTAATTTTTTGATTTCATCTTCTTTTTCTTGAAGTTTCATAATTACTTCGGTTGTATCAGTTTCAGCTTCAGAGACAACTCTTGCCATTTTGTCGTTCTCTTGACTAATGATTTGGCCGATTGAACGATTGAAGATACTTGTTGCCACATTCAGAAGCTGCTTCATCGAGTCTTCATTGATAACTGCTTTAACTGTCAAGACTTCAGGATAATTTTTCAATTGGGTTTTAATCCAGGCCTCTCTGATACGTTGGTACGTACTAAAAGAGCCACCTCCGAAGTGTTCTCTTATTACAGCTACTGATGGAACTACGCCTTCACCGGCATACTCGGCGGCAATGAATTCATTGACGCTAGTTTCGTCGGTAAAATTTTTTCTTGCCATTTTATTTCTCATTACGTAAATTCAATTCGTATTACGTAATTACGTTATTACGATTGAAGTAGGTGTTTAATCGTTATTGACTACGCCATATATAGGCATTGCTCTGAGCGATAGTCCTTCGAGCTCGATTCGATGGGCGTTTTGCAGCAACCTATCAAGAATTGCATCCGAGTAAGTAACGTCTCCGATGTATTCGGGCCAGGTTTGAACAGGCAACATACTTGTAATAACTGTGCTGGCAACCTGATGACAATCTTCTATGACTTCCAACAAGTTCGATCTTGCGTTAGCATCCAGTTGTCCGATTCCCCACTCATCGAGAACGAGAAGGTCAACCTTTTTATAGATGGCCAGAGTCTTTCTGTACTCGGTGGGTACTTGTCGGGCGGCAAATACCTCCTGTAAGAACCGTGGGACTCGGACAACTTTAGCTTTAAAGCCTTGGGTGACGGCAGCAATGGCCAACATATTGGCAATCCAACTTTTTCCCAGACCACTGGCACCAACGATTGTGCAATTTTGATGATATCGGATCCAATCACAGCTCATCAGATTCTTGATCTGTTGCTTATTGAGGCCACGTGGTACTTTTAGATCAAGCTCAGTAAAGGCAGCATTGGAGTATTTCAGGTTGGCCTCTTTGAGCCTTTTTTGCAGGGCATTGTTTTCTCTTCTTTGGACTTCATTTTTCATCACGGTGAACATCAAATCGACTAAAGAACAACTAGCCGACTGTGGATTCTGAGTGAGCTCAATGATGTCGTTTTTCATATTCTTCAGATTCAATCTTTTTAAAGGGACATCCAGATCGTCAATACGGATACCAGTGATAATAGTTTTTGCGGATGTTGTCATGTTTGGGTGTTTCGTAGTTAGGGTTAAAGGAAGAACTTTGTTTAGAATCTCGAAGCTGCCGGGCAATTCTGCAAGCAACAAGACGAATGAGCCTTAGCTCAACCATATCTTTTTTCAGGCATTCCTCAATAGCCAAATTGATCGAGAAGGCTCTTAAAGAAGTTTCGATTTCCATCCTGCTATAGAGCTTGAGGATTGCTTTGAGCTGTTTTTGGATATACAACTTTGTTTGACTTGATTCATAGAATCTATTGAGTAACTGGTCTGTTAGTGTCACTGACAGGCCATACTTTTCGAAGCGTTCCCGGTACTGTTGCCGATCTGCTCTAAAATACTTTTCTGATTCAGTCAGGCGTTGAGGCAATATATAAGTTTTGTGGGCTTGTCCAACTGAACATCTTTGATGTTTAGCTATTGTCCGGCAACAATTAGGTTCTAGGATAATTACTTCGTCCTTGCTGAGCTGAACAATAACTTCTTTGCCTATATACTCTATCGGAACGCTATAACAGTGGCCATCCGGATTAATCTTGATGCAATGGCCGGGGTCAACCGTCAGTTTCTTCCAGTCAAAGAAGGCATAAGGCTTTTGTGGAGGCTTATGTAAATAATTCTTTTCTTCTTCAAAAAGTTCGGCTCTGCTGACTTTCTTGTTTGTAAACGGCTTCTCATTCAAGAAACTACAGGCCTTGGCTATCTTCTCGTTAAGTTCTTTTAAATCCCGCACATGAAGCTCTTTATCTTCAAGCAGGAGCCTACCCCATGATTTGCTTGTAAATCGTGTTAACAGCACTTTCTACACGGTTCTTCTGCCTCGGACTATAAACATCACAGGCTATTGGAGTTTATTCGGTAATGGATTTAAGACCGGGAGTATATTCAACATCCTTGTTGTTATTTTTTGACTAACGAACGTGCGTTGTCACAGACCAGATTTTGTGCCACACCATCAAAGTAGTAATAAGCAGCATTAATTCCTTCTAGCCAAGACTGTTTCTTCTCATTGTCAAAGGCCATCGCAAAAATCATCTGGCTATACGAAAGTGTCGATACAAACAACTTTACTGCATGGACTTCTCCTTTGGGATCGGTCCATAGAAATTTGTCCCCGGCAAAGTCTATTTCCATAATTTCGCCGGGATTGTGTTCTATATTGGTATACGAAACCTTTTGCCGGCGTGCTTTTTCCCACTCCCTATACAACGAACAGAAATGCGAATATGAATAAGGCTTTGCCTTACCCGACGCATATTTTTCCTCATAAATAATTCGTAAGGTGATGTGCTTGATTTTTAATTGACTCGAAATCAATTCAAAATCGATTGGTTCTCTAGCGGATTTCTTGCTCGTTAAGAGTAGTTCTTTAAGGACCGATTCTTTGGCTGTTGCAAGGTTCTCCGGGGTTATTACAACCGATTCTTTCAGCCTTTTTGATATGTTTGATACCGTACTTTTTGACACTCCTGTCATTTCCGATATCTGTCGGCAACTTTGCTGTTGATTCAATAGTTGCACAACTTCCTTTAGTTGAGCCATATATATCCTCTTTGGCATTTCTAACTCCTTTGTTGTCAAAGAAGTTAGCAAACTAACAATTTTGATGAGGATTGGGCTGATCAACTTGTTATAAATTTAGCCTTTGAAATTGTCCAAATAAATAATTTTTAGTGTCCACCATACCAGATTGGCTGTCCATCTAAATCAGATTACTCAATGTTTTTCAGGCAGATGTAAAGTTTTTTCAACCAGGAAGCAAACTGCGCAAAAACGC
>CANTYJ010000045.1 GCA_947854175.1 uncultured Turicimonas sp.
GTTAGAGCAGAGGAATCATAATCCTTGTGTCCGGGGTTCAAGTCCCTGATTCGCCACCAGAATACTTCCCGCGTAGTTGATGAGACTAAGCGGGTTTTCTTTTTTCCGAAGGTTCTTCGGGAAAAACGGCCGGCTTGGCCATTCATAGACAGTTTTGCTGATTTTCTTTTTAGTGGTGTATCACCCTAAACGATGCGTGTTCAAAGGTAACTCATGACAACTTATGTAATTGGTGATGTTCACGGATGTGCAGATAGCTTAAAAGAGCTTTTACAAAAACTTCCCGCGGATGCAAAACTTATTTTCATTGGTGACGTTATCAACAGAGGGCCTAAGTCTTTAGAAACTCTACATATCCTTCAGTCTTTAGGGACAAGGGCACAAAGTATTTTAGGAAATCATGAGCTACACATGTTGGCCGTCTATGCGGGCCAAAGAAAGTTAGGTAGGCGCGACACAATACAGGAAATTTTAAATGCACCGGATGCTGATGAGTTGATTGATTGGATCCGAACCTGGCCGATGGCCCTGCATGTTGATGGGTTTTTATGTGTACACGCTGCTTGTCATTGGAAATGGTCTGTTGAAAAAACTCTTTCTTTGGCTTCTGAAGTTGAATCGTTTCTCCAATCCGATGACTGGAAAGAACATATCGGGAAACTCTTCGGGCAGGCTCAGTGGAAAAAGCATCTTGAAGGACATAAAAGATTAAGAGCCATCATTAACGTGCTGACGCGGACTCGTTATCTCAATGAAAACGGAGAAATGGACTTTGATGCTAAGTTGAGTCCGAAAGAAACGAATCCTGAGTTAATTCCTTGGTTCACCTACCCGGGAAGAAAAACAGCAGATACTCCGGTTACTTTCGGGCACTGGTCTACTCTTGGACTCGTCGATTGGCCAAACATTTATCCGACCGATACGGGATGTTTGTGGGGCGGATATTTAACGGCCCGAACGCTTGAACCGGTTAGTAAGATTGTTCAAGTCAAAGCGCCGTTGTATATTTCACCATTTTAAAAAGCAGAAAGACCTCCTCTGCTGCGTTGGAGGTCACTTGCCACCGGATGTAAACCGTGAACGCAAAGAAGATTTTCATTAAAACTTTTGGTTGTCAGATGAATGAATATGATTCTGACAAAATTTCTGATTTAGCTGTCGAGAAAGCAGGTTATCAAGTGACGGATAATCCTGAAGACGCAGATTTAATTGTGTTTAATACTTGCTCTATTAGAGAAAAAGCTCAAGAAAAAGTTTTTTCTGATCTAGGACGAGCAAGAGAATTAAAAAAACACAAACCGGATTTAAGAATTGCTGTCGGCGGTTGTGTTGCCAGCCAGGAAGGTCCTAACATCATCAGAAGAGCTCCATACGTAGACGTCGTATTCGGACCTCAAACCTTACATCGCTTACCGGAATTATTAAAGAAAAGAGATCTCACGAACAAACCTCAGGTTGATATTAGTTTCCCTGAGATTGAAAAGTTTGATCATTTGCCAAAGCCACATGCTGAAGCCGCTACCGCTTTCGTTTCAATTATGGAAGGATGTAGTAAATATTGCTCTTATTGTGTTGTTCCATACACCCGCGGAGAAGAGTTCTCACGTCCTTTACAAGATGTTCTTCTTGAAGTTATGCAATTGGCCGAGCAGGGCGTAAAAGAGATTACTTTGTTGGGACAAAACGTAAACGCTTACAGGGGAGAAGATCCGGACGGAGAAATAGTCGACTTTGCCCTGTTACTCGAATACGTTGCGGAAATCGAAGGAATCGAAAGAATCCGTTATACAACTTCCCATCCGACAGAATTTTCTAAGCGTCTCATAGAAGCTTATGCAAAGATTCCGAAATTAGCGAACCACGTTCATCTTCCGGTTCAAGCCGGTAGTGACCGAGTGTTGGCTGCTATGAAGCGTGGTTATACGATTTTGGAATACAAATCCATCATCAGAAAGTTAAGACAAATCCGCCCTGATATCAGCATCGCTACAGACTTTATCGTTGGGTTCCCCACTGAGACAGAAGCCGATTTTGAAAAAACAATGAAATTGATCGAAGATATAAAGTTCGATGCAAGCTTCTCTTTTGTTTACTCTCCGAGACCGGGTACGCCGGCGGCCGAGCTTCCTGATGACACAGCCCACGAAGTCAAGCTAGAAAGGCTCCAACGACTGCAGGCTCTCAATACTAGACATGCTCAGGAAATTTCCAGTTCAATGGTTGGAACAGTCCAAAGAGTATTGGTCGTTGGAAAAGGTAAACGTGGAGAAAACCAATTGAGTGCCAGAACCGATAACAACCGTATTGTTACCTTTAATGGGGATGATAAGCTCATTGGTCAGATGGTTAACGTCAAAATTACTGATGTATATCCACATACGCTGGGCGGTGAGCTTGTATGACAGAAAAGAAAAAGGAAACAAAAGAAGGTCTGAAGAAATTATCGGTTTCTTTGGATATAAATAACAGTGATTTGGCAAGTTTAGTTGGCCCGATGGACAGCAACCTCGGGCAAATTGAAACTTTCTTGAACGTAGATATCTCTCGTAAAGGTTCGGTATTTCACGTATCGGGAGATCTCGAAAGCGCCAGGAAAGGTGTAAAAACCATCACTGATTTGGCAAAAATTGCTCGTGAGAAATCAGGCGAACTTGGCACGGAAGATATCCAGTTGTATCTGGTTGGAACAAAGCAACCGATTGTTGAAATAACTGAAGAACCGACCCCTGAGTTAAGAACAAAAAGAAAAGATCTCACCGGGCGGACCCCTATGCAGCGAACCTACATCAGAAATATCCTTAGTCATGATATTTCGTTTGGTATAGGGCCTGCAGGTACAGGTAAGACGTATCTGGCGGTTGCTGCGGCGGTGGATGCCTTCGAAAAAGGAGAGGTCGAGCGCATAGTTTTAACCAGACCAGCTGTCGAAGCCGGTGAAAAGCTTGGATTCCTTCCGGGGGACTTGTCGCAAAAAGTAGACCCTTATCTCCGGCCTCTTTATGACGCTTTATTTGATCTGTTGGGAACTGAGAAAACACAGCGTCTTCTGGAGAGACAGAGTATCGAAATTGCACCTTTGGCTTACATGAGAGGAAGAACGTTAAATTCTTCGTTTGTCATCCTCGATGAAGCACAAAATACAACACCGGAACAGATGAAGATGTTCCTGACAAGAATTGGTTTCGGTTCCAGAGCTGTCATTACCGGCGACTCATCTCAAATTGACTTGCCGAGAGGTCAACGAAGCGGATTAATGGATGCAGCAAACATACTTCGTAATGTAAGAGGGATTTCTATTACTTACTTTACAGCTGCAGATGTGGTTAGACATCCTTTAGTCGCTAGAATTGTGGAAGCTTATGACAAGGCTCAAAAGAGCCAGCAGCAGAATTATGAAAAAGCCTGATAAAGAACCTGTATACAACTTTTCTTTCCAGCAGTTATCTAAATTTGATGATCTTCCGTCCAGGTCAAAAATGGTCAGATGGTTGAAAAAAGCTCTTACGCAAGATGCTGTCATGACCATTAGATTTGTTGAGGAAGAAGAAGGTAAACAGTTAAACGCTCAGTTCAGAAAGAAAGATTACGCTACGAATATCCTTACCTTTGACTATGTCAGAGAGCCGGTGGTAGAAGCAGATCTGGTTGTCTGTGTTCCGGTGCTCAGAAAAGAGGCAAAAGAGCAGAATAAGACTTTGGAAGAGCATTTAGCTCATCTTCTTGTTCATGGGGCCTTACATGCATTGGGCTACGATCATATGAATGATGACGAAGCGACAGTCATGGAAAAAAAGGAGACTGAGATTGTTATGGATTTGGGATTTCAGCCTCCTTACCCAGATAGAAACTACGTATAGATTTCGGAATTAAATTTCCTTCAATTTCATATATCATCTTTATATTCCGTTAATAAGATTTAAGTAAATGTCAGAGACCCCATCGCAACATCCAAAAGAAAGATCTTTCTTCGAAAAATTATCAGACAAACTCTTTCACGAGCACCTTCCTGAGACTAAAGAAGAATTTATTGAACGACTTCATTTAGCTCATGGAAAGAAAATCCTCAATGAAGACGCTCTACACATGATCGAAGGGGTGCTACAAGTTGCAGAACTGCGGGCTGATGACTTAATGGTTCCAAGAGCGGATATGAAGGTGATCGATATTTCTGAAGATCCTACCAGTTGGATAAAACAGGTAATTAACGCAGGCCACTCGAGATATCCGGTTGTTGATGGAGACAGAGACAACGTTGTAGGAATTCTTCTCGCAAAAGATCTTCTGAGATTATTCTTAGATCCGCAATATCAGGTCAGAGACCACTTGAGAGCCCCGGTTTTTGTTCCTGAAAGCAAACCTGTTGATATTCTTTTAAAAGAATTTCGTTTAAAAAGAAATCATTTGGCCTTAGTTATAGATGAATTCGGTTCTGTCTCCGGGTTAATAACGATCGAAGACGTATTAGAAGAGATTGTCGGTGAAATTGACGACGAGTTCGATGTAGACGAGTCATCTGAAAACATTGTTCCGCTCTCTCCGGGTAAGTGGCGTGTAAAAGCATCAACTCATATTGAAGACTTTAATTCTTTCTTCGGAACTGATTTTTCAGATGATCATTATGAGACTGTCGGCGGTTTAGTCTCTGATGAGTTGGAACATGTTCCTCATGTCGGTGAAGTCGTTGCTTTAGGCGGCTTTAAATTTAAAGTGACTAAAGCGTTGGCAAGAAGAGTGCAAATGCTTCTAGTTGAAAAACTGGAAGAAGATAAAAAGGAACACAGTTCTGATGTTCCGTCCAAGCCATTAGAAGATGGAACTAAAAATTAATTTAAAGGCTGCCTTTGCGCTTTCCTTTGTGGCCGGTGTTGCGCAGGGTGTTTCCATTGCACCTCACTGGGCATTAGTACAGTTATTAAGTCTGGCGGTTCTTTTCTACTTGTTTTTGAATAGTAAGAATGTTAAGAACTCATTGTTGTTCGGGTTTCTCTTCGGACTCGGTTGGTTCTCAACTTCTATCCACTGGGTTTATTACTCAATTCATGATTACGGTTATCAGCCAGCTTGGATTGCTGTAGCCGGGGTTGTGGCTTTTGCAGCTCTTTTGAGCCTATTCCCGGCTCTAGCCGGTCTGATTTGTGGATTGTTAAATAAATTAGCTAGTTATTCACGATTAATTTTTCTCATTTTGTTGTGTCCGGCAGCTTGGGGTTTGACTGAGTGGCTCCGGACGTGGGTACTTTCCGGTTTTCCTTGGGCAGCCGGAAGTTATGCACACATTGAAGGCCCTTTGATCGTATTCGCTCCAATTGTTGGGGCAACCGGTATTAATTTCTTAGCAGCATTGGTTGCGGGGCTCATCTGTGCTTTTATCTTTTCGATGAAAGAAAGAAAAGTACTCGAAGCCAATCTTCTCGCAGTGGTTTTTCTTTTGATTCTTGGCTCGGCTTTCGGATTAAGAACCATCGAATGGAGTCGGCCGGGCGAAACGATTAATTTCAGATTAATTCAAGGTGGTGTTGCTCAGGATGAAAAGTTCTCTCCGATGGGAACCGAACGTTCTTTTAAACGCTATATCGAAGAAATGAAAAGCCCCGGCCTCAAGAGTGATGCAGTTATAGTCCTGCCGGAGACCATTTTCCCCATACCGTTTGAAAGACTTCCGAAAGAATTGCTCAAGCAACTGACTTCCATTACCGAGACAAAAGGAAATCCTCTAATTTTCGGCACATTCATGAGAACACCAACAGGGAGTTTTGCAAATGCTGCGGTTCTGATAGAAAAGGATTCCGCTCCTTTCGTCTATTTCAAGAAACACCTGGTTCCTTTTGGAGAGTATGTTCCGTTTGGCTTCCGTTGGTTTATTGATATGCTCGGAATTCCAATGGCGGACCTTCAGGCCGGGGAAGATAAACAACCCCCGTTCAAACTAAATAATGTTTCTGCAGCTCCGACATTGTGTTATGAGGATTTGTTCGGCCAGGTTATACGCCAGTGGTGGCAGACAGATTCTGTGCCCGGAATTTTAATTAATCTCTCAAATCTTGGTTGGTTTGGCGACTCTTCGGCGCTCCCCCAACATTTAAACATTTCTCGTATGAGAGCTATCGAATTTTCTCGTCCGATAGTCAGAGCCACAAATACCGGAGCAACTGCCGCAATTAATGAAAAAGGTATCGTGATTGCTCGTTTGCCCTATATGGCACCGGGCAAGCTGGATATTCAAGTCGTATCAAGGAAAGGGCTGCCTACACCATATGCAAAATACGGCGACATGCCGTCAGTTATTGTTTTCATAACATTACTGTTGATATTGTCAGGTGTAACTTTAGTTGCCGGAAATAAACGGAAAAAAAGAGCGAGTAAGCCTTAATCCATTTGATCTCATTTGTTGGCCGATTGTTATTTTTAGATAGACTAAACAATCGGTTCTTTATTTGGTAGATGCTACTAATTGACAAAAACTCGGAAGAACACAAGAAGCTAGCCTTTAAAGTTAAAAAATGAATGATTATTCTTTTCCTCTGGACGCCCCTTTAACCTGTGAAGTCATGGAAGAACGTATTGAAAGATATAACCATGTTCTTCATGCTATCAGGTCTTACAAAAGCCCAAATATCCATAAGAAAATCCACCTCCTTGTAAAAGACAACATAGGCGTTTCGGGCTTTTTTACCTCTGCGGGTTCATATGCTTTACGGAATATGAAAGTTCCGGATGCTTTTTGCATCTCTCAACTAAGAAAAAATTCTGAAATAGACATATTTGGAAAGACTCACCTCACGGAACTTGCAGGATTCGTAACAACAAATGTTCTAAAGAAAGGTTACTCGGAGCTGGGTGGTTTTGGTCGTAATCCTCATGGAAGCGCCTTAGATTGCGGAGGTTCGAGTGTCGGCTCGGCAGTAGCGGTTTCTGCAGGCTTTTGCGACGCTGCTTTGGGCACAGAAACACGTGGTAGTTTAATGATTCCCGGCTTGCTTAACGGCGTATTTTCTTTTAAACCGACCAGAGGCACAGTTTCTAGAACCGGTATCGTTCCTCTCTCATCATCGTTGGATGCACCGGGAGTACTTGGAAGAAACTTAGAAGTTATCGAAACGGTCTTTAATTCTATGTTAGGCAAAGATAATGAAGATCCACAATCCTTCGATTTTAATTCTAACAACGCAAAAGATTCATCGTACCAAAGGAACCTTCTTTTCTTGATTGACAGACAGGCAGGTCATTTGGACCTACTGCTGGGCCCACTGTCACCATTGTTAGAGACACTTAAGAACTCAGGATTCATGATTAATTTTTTAGATCGGCCGATGGTTGAATTCGATTACAAGACAATTAGCTCTCTTGAGATCAAGAAAGATTTATCAGCTTTTTTGAAGCGCTATGGTTCCAAAGCAGAACCTTCTTCTTTTGAAGAACTTGTATCACTCTATAGAATCCGCCCGAGTTCTCATAAATTTGGAATGGAACGACTGGGTGACGCTCTCAATTTAGAGCCCATGGCTGAAAAGAGTTTGAAGAATCTTGTTCAACAGAATGTATCAAGAGCAAACGCAACGATTGAGACTATTTTAGAAAAATACGGTTCTAGCTTTTTGATTTCCTTGTCCTTTATTGATTGGTGGTCAATCGGGGGCGGACCTTCACTCGCCATTCCGGTGGGAAAAATAAATGGCGTACCTCTTGGCCTGATGATTGGAACAAAAAAATGTTCGGATCACAGTCTCATAAAAATTGCTAAAGAAATTTCCGGGTTTTTCTCTGATCTTTCACACGAAGGTGCGTTGAAGTCAGATATTTAGGTATGAAATGAATTCCAACGACTTTTTTGACAGGAGTTGAAAGAATTAAAGGGCAGGATTTGGGCAGAAAGACGATATTTCATTAAAATGAAAAGATTGTGTTGAATTCACTCAGAGTTCGAAGATTATAAGATTATGATTACCTTTCAAGAAGTTATTTTGCGCTTGCAGCAGTACTGGAATAATCAGGGTTGTGCATTGTTACAGCCGATTGATATGGAAGTAGGTGCAGGTACCTCTCACACAGCCACATTTTTAAGAGCTTTAGGTCCTGAACCTTGGAGAGCGGCTTATGTTCAGCCATCCCGCCGTCCGAAAGATGCACGTTATGGTGAAAATCCTAACCGTTTGCACCAGCATCATCAGTTTCAGGTCGTTTTAAAACCTTCTCCCACTGATATTGTTGATAAATATTTAGGTTCATTAAGAGCATTGGGTATCGACACTGAAGTAAACGATATCCGTTTTGTAGAAGACAACTGGGAAAACCCGACTCTAGGCGCCTGGGGTCTTGGCTGGGAAGTTTGGATGAACGGTATGGAAGTGACTCAGTTCACATACTTCCAACAGGTTGGCGGTATCCCTTGTAAACCGATTACGGGAGAGATTACATACGGTTTGGAAAGACTGAGCATGTATCTTCAGAATTGTGATAATGTCTTTGATCTTGTCTATACCAAGTGGAATGACGGAGAGAAAGAACATATACTCACTTACGGAGACGTTTTCCATCAGAACGAAGTAGAACAGAGTCACTACAACTTTGAAGCCAGCGATCCGGAAAAACTTTTGAAGCAGTTCGACTACTTTGAAAGCGAAGCAAAACGCCTGATGGATCTTAATCTCGCTTTACCTGCTTACGAAATGGTTTTAAAGGCCGGTCATACTTTCAATTTGTTGGATGCAAGAGGCGCAATCAGCGTAACAGAAAGAGCCGCGTATATCGGTCGTATCCGTCAAATCTCCCGTGCGGTTGCCCAGAGTTACTATGACTCACGTGAACGTTTGGGCTTCCCAATGTGCGAAAAACAATAAGAGGTAGAAAAATGAACTCTTTATTAATTGAAATTCAAACAGAGGAACTGCCTCCGAAAGCTTTAAAGAAGTTATCAGATGCCTTTGCAAAAGAAGTTTTTGAACAATTAAAGAAGGCTGATTTTTTATTACCCGACTCCAAGATGAAAGCCTTTGGAGCACCGAGAAGAATTGCCGTTTACATTACGGACGTCTTGGCAACTTCTCCGGATAAACCGTTTAGCCAACGCTTAGTCCCGACGAAGGTTGGTTTAGATGCAGAAGGTAGGCCCACACAGGCTCTGACAAAGAAACTTCAGGCTCTTGGAATTGAAGCAGATGTTTCAGAACTAAAAGTTGTCAATGACGGTAAACAGGATCAACTTTATTACGAAGGGTTAAAGAAAGGTGTAGATCTTGAAAGCGCCCTTCAGACGGCTTTGGATTACGCTGTAACTCATCTTCCTATTCCTAAAGTCATGAGTTATCAACTGGCCAATGGTGAGACAGTTGAGTTTGTTCGTCCTGTAAAACATCTCTTGGCTCTGTATGGAGATAAGGTACTTAACGTTTCATTGTTTGGATTAAAGGCCGGAAATAAGACTGCAGGACATCGCTTCCACACCAAAGATTTATTGACAATTAAATCTTCGGATACTTATGAAGAACAGTTGGAAAACGAAGGCAAGGTGATTGCAGACTTTGCTAAACGCAGTGCAAAGATGGTTGAAGCTCTAAAAGAAAATGCAAAAGAGTTGGACTCTGAAATCATCATGCCTGAAGATTTGGTAGAAGAAGTAGCTTCATTGACTGAATGGCCGGTTGTTTATGTTTCAACGTTTGATGAAGACTTCTTAAAAGTTCCCGAAGAATGTCTAATCTTAACAATGCAGCAAAACCAGAAGTACTTTGCATTGAGAGATAAAAACGGCAAATTGATCAATAAATTCCTGGTCGTATCTCAAATTAATGCAAAAGACGGCGGCGATGCCATTCGTTCAGGTAACGCCAGAGTGGTTAGAGCTCGTTTGGCCGATGCCAAATTCTTCTTCGAACAGGATCAGTTAGAACGATTGGACTCCAGAGTTCCAGGATTGGCCAACGTTGTCTATCACAACAAGCTCGGTAATCAATTGGAAAGAAGCGAAAGAATTCAGAATATTGCTTCCGAAATTGCTACAAAATTGGGAGCTAATGCCGATTTTGCTAAACGTGCAGCAAAACTGGCCAAAGCTGATCTTCGCACATTGATGGTCGGTGAGTTCCCTGAACTTCAGGGCATCATGGGTGAGTACTACGCTCTCCATGATGGCGAAGACCCGATTGTCGCTGTTTCTATTAAGGAACATTATTATCCTCGTTACGCCGGCGGCGAACTTCCGGGAAGTCCTGAAAGTTTGTCTGTGGCACTCGCGGATAAGCTCGATACATTGGCCGGTTTGTTTGGTATCGGTCAAATGCCGACAGGTGATAAAGATCCTTTTGCTTTAAGACGTCACGCTCTTGGTGTTCTCAGAATGCTCATCGAAAAAGATTTACCCTTGAGTTTGGATGATCTGATTTCAATTGCAATTAACGAAGAGCTTAAAGTCAGCGGTGTTAAGGATGCTTCCAAGGAACTGAAGGACTTCTTCTATGATCGTCTTCGTGTGATGCTCAAAGAAAACGGTGCTCAGGCTTTGGATGTAGAGGCCGCATTAGCAGTTGAACCGAAATTCTTAAGAGAAATTCCTGCACGTCTGAAAGCGATTCAGGCTTTTGCAAAATTGGATGAAGCTCAGAGTCTGAGTGCTGCCAATAAGAGAATTGAAAATATTCTCAAGAAGAGCAAAGAAGAGATTCCGGCTGAAGTTAACGAATCGTTGCTTGAAGCTGATGAAGAAAAAGCTCTCTACAAAGCCTTGAAAGAAGTCAAACAAGCAGTTGCAGGCAAATTTGAACAAGGTCTCTATGAGGATATTTTGCTTGCTTTGGCTCCGTTAAAGGCCCCTGTTGATGCCTTCTTTGATAAAGTCATGGTCAATGTAGATAATGAACAGGTCAGACGTAACCGCTTGGCATTGTTAAATGAACTTCATAATGCAATGAACCAGGTCGCAAAACTCTCCTGTCTAGCTTCTTAATTTGATAAGCCCCGGAGCATCCGGGGCACTCCTATAAAAATCATTTCTTACTTTTCTCATTTCCCGCTCAATCGGTTCTAAAAATACATTGTCAGGTGTCAAAATGAAAATGGCTGCACTAGTTCGTTCTTGTATGTTTTGGTTTATTTTTGCGGTCAGTATTTTGATGGCTGGTTTGATTCTTTTGATTATCAGTCCGTTTTGCTCTGCTGATAAGAAATATGGATTGGTTAGAGGATGGTGCCGCTGGATAATTCAGGCCATGAGCGGTGTTTGTGGAGTGACATTTTCATTTAAAAATATCGAGTCTGTCCGTAATATCGGTCCCGTTATTCTTCTGAGCAAACATCAATCCGGTTGGGAAACGCTTGCTCTATTCGGCTTTGTGCCGCGCAAACTTAGCTTTGTATATAAGAAAGAATTACATAAAATTCCTATTTTTGGGTGGGGGCTCGCTTCATTGGGAATGTTTAGTATTGACCGCGAACATGGAAGAGCAGCCTACGAACAAATGAAAACGGAAGTTCCGAAATTTTTAGACAGAGGCTGGGCCCTGATTTTATTTCCTGAAGGAACAAGAACAAAACCTGGGCAGACTGTTAAATATAAGAGCGGTGGAGCAAGACTGGCAATTGATACAGGTACACCGATTATCCCGATCGCGTTGAATTCAGGACGCCGTTGGCCGAAAGGTAGCTTCATCATTTATCCGGGCCATATCGAAGTTGTTTTCGGTCCGGAAATTAGACCCGAAGGTCTAAGTGTTCACGAACTTAATGAAGAAGTCCAGAGTTGGATTGAAGGAGAAATGAAGAGACTTGACAAGGTTGGTTAATATTGTTTTAAGTACACTAGTCGCCTGAAAGCTATATGGAAAAAGATAAGTACGAAAAATTTGCAGAACAGTTAGAACGCTGCATGGAAGATTTTTTTTATCGTGTGAAAAGCGGAAAAATAAAAAGAGAGTCCATTGGAATGAGTGACAGCAAGCTATCCGAGTTCCTAGAATTAATGAGACTTATAGAAGAATCAAAAAAAGAGGATAAAAAATTTCTGGAAGAGCAGAAAGCCGAAGCAAAACATAGAAAAGAAACAAAAACCTCTCGAATCTCCACTGTCCGATTTAATGGAGAAAAGCTTCCATACACACTCATTAGAAGTAATAAGAGACGCACAATAAGCTTAAATGTAAAAGCAGGAGAACTCATTGTTAGAGCACCGGTTAACGAGCATATTTTCGACATTGAACTGTTTATAGAATCCAAATACGACTGGATTCTCCGCACGTTAAAAAGAACGCGTCTTGTTTCAAATCTGAACCAAGAATTTTGGCAAGATATTTGGGAAAATAAAAGAATCTCTTTGCTCGGGATCGGAACAAAAATCCCAATTTCATTGATTTCAACCGGCAAAAGCCGCTTTGGAGAAAATGAATTGCGTATCTATCTTAGAGTAGGGGACGACTTTTCCAATCGGGAGCTTTTCTTTATTTCACTCATCGAGTTCATTAAAACGGTAGCGAAGCAGCAGTTGTTGGCCCTAACAAAAGAGTTTGCTTCAAAAGACCCACTGTTTAGGGCTAAGTTTCAAGGTATCAGGATCTCGTCAGCTAAAACAAAATGGGGTACCTGCCGTAGTGACGGAATCATCTCCTTGAATTGGAAGTTGATGATTCTCACGCCATTAGAGGCTGAATATGTGATTTGTCATGAGCTGTGTCATTTAGCTTATATGAATCACAGCCCTCGGTTCTGGCAAAGACTTAGAAATTTTTATCCATCAATGGACATAGCAAGAACTCTTTTAGAACAAAACGTAATTTCTGAACCTTAATTTAGTCTAACTCTGTGTGATTTATCCCGTTGAGTTCAATACCTTCTGATTGAAGTAAATTCGTCAGTTCAACATATTTTTCCATTGGTATGGCTTCTGCTCTTAAGCCGGGTTCAATTCCAGCTTTTTGTAGTATGGAGGTATCGAAATACTTGACGAAGTTATTTTTCAGCGTTTTTCTTCTCATGGAAAAAGCCTGAGCAACTACGCGCTCAAAAAGTTCTCTGTCAACCGGAAGAGGTTTCTCCAAAGGAATCATTCTGACTACAGAAGAAATGACTTTTGGAGCGGGTGAAAATGCTTCAGGAGGAACATCAAAAAGTTTTACCATCTTGTAAAGATGTTGAAGCATGACAGACAAACGCCCGAACGCTTTGGTTCCCGGCCGTGCAACCATTCGGTCAACCACTTCTTTTTGCAGCATAAAATGTTGATCGATGACTCGATCTGAAATTTTTGCCAAAGTAAAAAGAATAGGAGAAGAAATGTTATATGGCAGATTTCCGACTAGTCTTAGCTTTTCTTTTTCTGCAAAGGCCTTCCAGTCAAATTTGAGGGCGTCGGTCTCAATAATCGTTAATTGTTCAGAACTAAATTGCGTGGAAAGCCAGCGGACCAGATCTTTATCAATCTCTACACAGCTGATGTGACCACAATCTCTTATTAAGAGTCGTGTTAAAGCAGCTTGGCCCGGACCGATTTCAATAATGTTTTGTCCCGGTTTGGCATCGACAGCGGATGCAATCTTTTCGATCCAGAAATCATCGTGGAGAAAATTCTGCCCGAAATTTTTTTTTGCTTTATGACTTTTAAGAATTAGTGCCATGATTGAAAAAACGCCGTGAACCGGCGTTCTCAATTAATTAATCATTCGGAAGGTTGATTCTTTTTTCGACATAAGCCTGATCTCTGAGTTTTCTTTCCCACTCGAGAGTTGCTTCTGCCAGTTTTTGCTCTCTGAGGTTATCACGAGCCTGGTTGCGAAGACGTTCATTCACACCTTGTTGGGTTCTACGGTCAGTGACCTGAAGGATATGCCAACCATAAGGTGTCTTAATGGGTTCGCTAATCTCACCCTTTCTTAGCTTATTCAGTTGCTCTTCTAGAACAGGCGGCAAATCTCCCTCGTACAACCAGCCTAAATCTCCACCACGGGTTCCTGAAGGATCCGCTGAATGTAATCTTGCAAGAGTCTGGAAATCGGAGTCTCCGCTTTCAATACGACGTTTGATATCCTTCAAGCGGTTAATTACAACATTTTCCGGAGTCTGTTCTGTCGGTCTCAAGAAGATTTGACGAACTCTGGTTTGCTTGACGGATACATTTGCATCGCTTTCACCGGGATCTCTGACACCTAACACCTTGTAAATGTGAAAACCTGTTTGTGCGCGTAACGGAATAATTGCTCCATCCCTAGTTCCCTTTAGTGAATCAACCAAAGGCGGTGGAAGAGAACTGGCTGTTTTCCAGCCCATGTTACCGCCTTCCATAGCATCGGATGATCTGGAGTACTTAGCGGCAAGCTGACTGAAATTAGCGCCTCTTTGTGCGTCTTGCAGAACCTTATTGGCTGTCCTCTGAGCATTTTCAAACTGTTGTCTGGTCGGTGCTTCCGGCAAGCTAATAATGATTCGCTGAAGATTATACTGACGCCGCTTTTCCGGTCCCAGTTGATCTTTAATGTATTGATCCACTTCGCTTTCAGGGATCTTAATCGTATCATCGACTTCTCTTTCGCGAAGTCTTTGGGTCAGTAAGTCAGAACGAATATCGTTTCTGAAACTATTCATCGTGACACCGTCTTGTTTTAGACGGCTTTCCATCTGAGGAACAGTCATATTATTGCTGATCGCAATTTGTTCAATTGCACTGTTAAGCATATTGTCATCGATGCGGACACCCGTTTCTCTGGCTTTCTGCTCAATGATTCTTTGTAAGATCATTCTCTCCAGAATCTGATCTCTTAAGTTATCCATCGGGGGCAGATTGATGTTCTGGCGACGAAGTTGAAGAGCAGCCTGGTGAACCTTGGACTGGAGTTCCACTTCGGTAATCACGTCATTATTGACCACCGCTGCAATCCTATCGACAGGAATGAGTTTGGAAGATTTTTGAGTATGCTTGGCCGAATCTGCTTTCTGAGCCATAACAGGACTACACACAAGTGTACTGAGGCTAAGACTGACGGCTAAACTGAGTAATTTAATTTTTTTCATAAACTTTTATTCGTAATAATCATATCTTCCGACTTCGATAGGTCTTGGGCTCAACGGTTGATAACCGATGATACCTTGTCGCAAGGTTTCAAGAGGACTGGATCCGAAAGCGCCTAGGCCAATGAGTTCGAGCTCAAAGAAGAAGTTTGTAGTAGTTTTTCCTTCGCTTCTGACATATCTTTGTACGACTGAACGGAAAATCCAACACCCTTCACGATATTCAAGTCCGAACAAAGAATCAATCACTTTTTTGTCACGAAGTGAATAATTGTATCGGCCTAAAGCATAAAGGTCTTTATAAACGGGCCACTGGAATGCAAAGTCAATCTGCTTGATATTGGAATTCTCAAGCAGGTCTTCGTTTCTATCATCCGGATCATAGTTGTACCGGTAGTAGAGAGAGACATTGCTGTATTTGGCCGGGTTGTAACGGACGCCTGCAGTTGTCTTGGAAAACTTTTTCCATAAAGTGGAGTATTGAATACCAAGTTCAGCTTTCCAATCTTTAATTAAAGTAAATTCCGTGCTTCCGATGATGTCGCTCTTGAGCTTTCTGTTCTTGATGTTATCCCAGTACAAATGAACCCGTTCATCAGCAAAATGGTATCTTTGACCAACGGTTGCAGTAAACCATTCTCGCCCGGTTTGCGAGTCGATAAATCTCGTACTTAAAGCAGCAGTCAGTTGGTTGGCGTTACCGATTCTGTCATAGCCGATAAACCGGTTCGGTGTAAAAAGCTGGGCCATATTCATATCTGCCAAAGAGGAATCAAAGTTTGGCAGGTGAGTTTGATCTCTATAAGGAATATAGGCGTAGTAAAGTCGCGGCTCTAAAGTCTGTTCTGTACTTCTTCCCAAAACGGTTGTGTTTCTTTCGAAAACCAGCCCTGAGTCAATAGTAAAGATGGGAATGTTCCGGTGAGAAGAACGATAGAGTTCTCCCCGAATTCCCGGCTCTCCGTTGTATTTTTCTCCGGTCACGTTTCTGTACCAGGCCATACTGTATTCAAGAGAAGGAGTCAAATGCCAGAAGGAGCCGATCAACGGATAACTAATTGAGCTGTTGACCATGAAACGGTTACCGTTGCCGCTTCGAGTCTTTCCAAGTGGTCGACCTGCTTTGTCAAAGTTGTCTCCGTGCTTAAACCTTGTAGCTGTGAAGGTCGATGAAAGAGAGAACCCTTTAAGATCAGCTGCATAAGCTCTGAAATTGTATTCAGGAACTTTTTCGTAAGGCTCCTCGTTCATTTCGCCGTCCGGTCGTAACGTCTGGTTCTTATAAACACCTAGTGACGTGCTCCAATAGGTTCTGCCATAACTGAGCCAAACATTTTGGGGAAGCACATCCTCGCTGGACTGTCTCAAATTAGTTGAAAAATCTGACAAATAGTCGTCATCGGAGACTTTCTGATAGACAATCCCTAAATTAACTCCTCCCGGAAGCCTTTGAGTGTGTTTCCAGTCCAAGGCGTATCGGTATGTTTTAGTTTCTTTGTCCTTGTACAGGAACTCGTATTTAACTTCACCGCCAAATGTTGGTTGTAAATATCTGAACTGGTTGTCGATCGTAATGCCACGTTTTGACATTGGCTTAAGAACGACGGTGTAATCGTAGTTTGGAGCAATATTCCAATAGTATGGAATTTCTAAATTAAAGCCGAAGGTAGAGTTCACTCCGAAAGTTGGAGTTAAAAAACCGCTCTTTCTTTTCTCTCCGATAGGAAATGTGAAGTACGGAGAGGCAAAAACCGGTACACCGCCCAGATAGAGTCTGGCATTGCGTCCTTCCGCAACCTCTTCGTTGTTATCCAAATCGAGAGTGGAGGCTTCTATCCACCATGAATTATCTCCCTCTCTGCAGGTAGTAATCATGGCATTACAAAGTTTAGCGTTGCCATCTCCGAGGAGTTCGACTTCGTCAGACGTACCTCGTAGATTGTTCGGCAAATATTTAAACTTTGCATTAGGAATGTTTCCGGTTTCAGCATCCAACCGATAGGTAAGTTCAGGGCCTTCAAAGACTGTTCCGGAACGTGCAACCAGAGCATTGCCTTTGGAATACACTTCATCAGAAGAAAAGGTATAGGTAATCTTGTCGCCCTTAAGAACAGCTCCTGCTTTTCTGACTTCCGCACCGTCTGTCAAAATAATTTTTTCATCAGGAACTGCTTCCATATGGTAAGCACTTAAATAGATATTCGTATCATCTACTTCAGTTGGAGCACTTGCATCTAAAGTCCGCGCCATATTAAGACGAACGGGCAAAGTTTGCTCGGTTGCTTTTAATTCTGCCTGCGCAGCAGATCCCGCAGACAGCACAAATAAGGCCGTCATAAGAGAGCCGATCAAAGGCTTTACTTTCAAACAAGCCGTAACAAGTTTTTGTTGTGAGATATGTCTAGTCATTAAAATTGCACGGAGTTGGGTGGCTAGATTATAAAGGTAATACAAGTTATCTGAACTTTATGAGATGAGGTATTTTCAATGGAACGTCAGACGCAGTTAAAAATTTGGTTGTCAGAATTTTCTTCTTTATACGGATTAAAGTCAGATACGCTTGAACACGCATCGGCCGATGCCGGATTCAGACAATATTTTAGAATTGAAGGTGCCTCTCAAAGCTTCATTGTGATGGACTGTCCAAAAGAAAAAGATTCAATGAAGTCTTTCGTGAAAATCAGAAATCTATTAGCTTCGACAGGAGTTAATGTTCCTGAGATTTTTAAAGTGGATTATGAACGAGGTTTTATGCTCTTGTCCGACCTTGGGACCACGACATATTTAGATGTAATAGATGAGTCAAATGCCGATATTCTCATGAATGATGCTACAAATGCACTGGTCACTATTCAATCTAAAGCAGATGCTTCCGGATTACCAAAATATGATGCTGCACTACTACGCAAAGAGTTGGAGCTTTTTCCTGAGTGGTTCTTGGAGAAACATTTAAAAATTCAGCTTTCCGAAACAGAGAGAAAACTTATTGACGGTGTGTTTGATCTGATTATCGCTAAAAATATGGATCAACCATACGTTTTTGTTCACAGAGACTATATGCCGCGAAACCTGATGGTTGAGAAGGAGAACAACCCGGGAATTCTGGACTTCCAGGATGCTGTGTACGGGCCGATTAGCTATGACATCGCTTCTTTATGTAGAGACGCCTTTATCTCTTGGGAAGAACACCGGATTCTTGACTGGACTATCCGCTACTGGGACAAGGCAAGAAAAGCCAACCTTCCGGTTAGAAGCGATTTTGGACAATTTTGGGAGGACGTCGAATGGATGGGCTTGCAAAGACATTTGAAAGTTCTCGGAATTTTTGCACGTCTGAACTATCGCGACGGTAAAGAAAAATATTTAGCAGATACTCCTCGTTTTATAGAGTATGTCAGCAAGACTGCGAAGCGTTATGATGCGCTCAAACCTTTATCTAAAATTATTGACCGGATTCAAAATACAGAAGAGCAGGTCGGATATACCTTCTAACCGATATGAAAGCAATGATTCTTGCCGCTGGCCGCGGCAAAAGAATGAGGCATCTGACCGCGAATTGTCCTAAGCCTCTTGTGAAACTTTGGGGAAAACCTCTGATTGAATGGCAAATTCTGAGATTGAAAAAAGCAGGTTTTTCTGAATTGGTAGTCAACACTGCTTATTGCGGAGCTCAACTAAATGAATTTTTAGGAGATGGTGCTAAGTGGAACGTCGATATAAAGATTTCATCAGAAGGATTGACGTTTGAGGAGGCTCTAAATACCCGCGGAGGAATTGTTAACGCTTTGGATCTACTACGAGAAAAAGGCTCCGGAGAACCTTTTGTTGTGGTATCCGGGGATATCGTGACGGAATTTGATTACTCGAAGCTTTTTTCAAAGCGTCAAGAAATTCTCGATGGAAAATCAAAAGGACATTTGATTCTTGTTCCAAGCCCCGATTATCACCGGGGCGGAGATATGACAATCGAGAACGGTCTGGTTAGTAGAACAAACCGAACTCACACCTATGGGAATATAGGAATATTTTCTCCGCTCCTTTTTGAAAATGTTGAGATTGCCGATGTTCCTCTTTTTCCCTGGTTTTATCGGTTTATTGATGAAGGACTGATTACCGGTGAGATCTTTGAAGGTAAATGGGCAAATGTCGGGACCCCGGAAGAATTATCCAAGTTTGAGGAACAAATTCCTTTTCTAAGTCTATGAAACATATTCAGGTCGGAGAGGTTGATATACCAGGGCAAGTCTTTCTTGCTCCGATGGCCGGTTTTAGTGATTTGCCTTATCGGAACATTTGCAGAAAATGGGGAGCTTCCTATGCAGTAGCTGAAATGACGGCTTCCAAAGAAAATCTTCAAAAAACGAAGAAAACATCCCTGAGAATGACGTTAAACGAGGAAAGTGAACCAAGAGGTATTCAATTAATCGGCTCTGTACCGGAAGAGCTTGCTGAAGCGGCGGTGAGAGTTCAGGCAGCAGGAGCTCAAATTGTTGACTTTAATTGCGGATGTCCGGCCAGAAAGGTTTGTTCAGTTGCTTGCGGTTCAGCGTTAATGAAGCAACCGGAATTGGTCGGAGAAATACTTCAAAAAATGGTCTCTGCCGTGACTGTTCCCGTAACTTTAAAAATTCGGACCGGATGGGATTCGTTTTCTCTAAATGCAGTCGATATTGGAAAACTTGCTGAGGATACAGGAGTAAAAATGTTGGTGATTCACGGTAGAACCCGTGAACAAGGCTTTAAAGGAGAGGCAGAATACGAGACGGCAAGACAGTTAAAGAATGCCGTTTCAATTCCGGTCATCGTCAATGGAGATATAAATTCCGGGAAGAAGGCTTTGGATGTGCTTCAATATACCGGCGCTGACGGGGTTATGGTTGGCCGTGCCGCTTTGGGCAATCCATGGCTTTTTAAAGAAATTAATTCAATTCTTTCAGGTATCGAACCACAATTATTAAAGCGGTCCGATATAGAGGATACAATTATCGATCATATGAAAGAACATTACGCTTTTTATGGAGAAATGCTTGGAATAAGAACAATTAGAAAGCATTTAAATCAATACGTTAAGCGTTTCTCATTAAATGGTGATGAGCTACAGAAAATCTATTTAGCAAAGAATGCAGGTGAGCAAATTGAACGAACCAGAGACCTCTTGGGTAGTTCGCGTTTTTCGGTAAATGTCTTTGAGGAGTAAAAAACTAATGAAAAAGCAAGCTTTAATCAGCTGTTCTGATAAATCCGGCGTTGTCGAATTTGCAAAAGGTTTGACAGAACTCGGATACCATATTCTTTCAACAGGCGGCACAGCCAAACTGATTGCAGAAGCAGGTATTCCTGTTCAGGAAGTTGCTGACTACACCGAGTTTCCTGAAATGTTGGACGGCCGTGTTAAAACTTTAAATCCAAAAATCCATGCCGGATTGTTGGCACGTCGTGGTGTTCCGGAGCATATGGCAGCCTTGGAAAAATTCAATATTGATCCGATCGATATTGTGGCTGTCAATCTATATCCATTTGAACAAGCTATTGCTAATCCGAACTGCACATTCGAAAACGCTATCGAAAATATCGATATCGGCGGCCCGACAATGATTAGAGCTGCCGCAAAAAATCATGAAAGCGTTGCTGTCATCGTTTCTCCGGGAGACTATAGAAAGGTTCTGGAAGAAATCAAAGAGGTTGGTCATGTAACACCTCAGACCCGCCTTGAATTGGCAAAAAAGGTTTTCGTTCATACTGCCCACTACGATGCGATGATTTCCAACTATCTCACCAGCATGGAAGGTAGTGATGTTTCAACCCGTACCCGTTTCCCGGAATCTTTAACTCGTCAATGGGTCAAGGTCCAAGATATGAGATACGGTGAAAATCCTCACCAGGCAGCTGCTTTCTACAGAGAAAAACAGGTCGCTCCCGGCTTGCTTGCCGGCTATGATCAGATTCAGGGTAAGGAACTGTCTTACAATAACATTGCGGATTCTGATGCCGCTTGGGAGGCAGTCAGAAGTTTTGATACTCCGGCTTGTGTCATTATTAAACACGCCAATCCCTGTGGTGCAGCTATCGGTGTAAATGCCGCCGAAGCCTATGCAAAAGCCTTCAAGTGTGATCCAACCTCTGCCTTTGGTGGAATCATCGCTTTCAATTGTGAAGTTGGCAAGGAAGCTGCTGAAGAAATTTCTCATCAGTTCGCAGAAGTTATCATCGCTCCGTCATTTACTCAGGAAGCATTAGAAATTTTCGGGAAGAAGAAAAACCTTCGGCTGCTAATCGTAGCTAATGGCAAAGCACAGAATGACTTCGATATGAAGAGAATCGGCGGTGGCTTGCTTGTTCAGACTCCTGACTCTCAGACAGTTAAGGAAGAAGATTTGAAAGTTGTGACCGAGTTGAAACCTACCAGCGATCAGATTTCAGACATGATGTTCGCCTGGAAGATAGCCAAATTCATTAAATCCAATACCATCGTTTTCGTAAAGAACGGCATGACTCTCGGAGTTGGTGCAGGACAAATGAGCCGTGTTGACTCTGCCCGTATAGCTTCTATCAAGGCAAAAGAGGCCGGCCTGTCCTTGCAGGGAAGTATTGCTGCATCTGATGCATTTTTCCCGTTCCGTGACGGTTTGGATGTCATTATTGATGCAGGCGCTCAAGCAGTTATCCAGCCCGGCGGTTCCATCCGTGATGATGAAGTAATTGCCGCTGCAAACGAACGTGGAATTACAATGGTCTTTACCGGAGAGCGTCATTTCCGTCATTAATACTAAGTATTAGATTAATAAAAACGGGCCAAGGAGCAACACCTTGGCCTTCTTAACAGTTGTTAACCCAATTTGTTTTTGTACTTAGTTTTGACTAAACAAAATAGTTAATATAAACAGGCTTACTTTGCCTAAGAGACATGACCAATATGACACATCAGAAGTTCACAAGACGTTACTTCATGCAAGGGACCGGAGCATTAGCCGGTCTGGCAGTTTCGGGATTGGCCCATGCTCAGTTCCAAGTCGATATTCTTGGAGTCGGAGCTAATCAGTTTCCAATTGCGGTTCAACCGTTCGAAGGAGAAAGCGAATCTCCGGAGAATCTTTCAAAGATCATTACGGAAGATTTAGTTAGAAGCGGTGTATTCAGAATTGCAGGTGCCGGCACAACAGCTGTCGCATTAGATGCTACTCCCGACTGGAACATTCTTGCCTCGCAAGGAGCTGATGCTGATGTCGTCGGTCAGATTGTAAAGACTGCAGATAACCGTTTTGAAGTTAAATTTAAACTCTATGATGTCGTTAAAAAACAGGAAACTGATCAGGCATCATATGTATGCCCCAAAGAAGATCTTCGATTGACCGCACACCGTATTGCAGACAGAATATACGAAAGAATCACTGGGGAAAAAGGAGATTTTGCAACACGGATTGCTTTTGTCCGTCAAGATGGTCCCCGCTCATTTAGCATTATGATTGCCGATAGCGACGGACATGATCCGAAGGTTGCTCTAAAAAGCAGGCATCCTATCATGTCAATAGCCTGGGCTCCGAACGGACGTCAAATTGCATACACAACTTTTGAAACAGGTAAACCGACTGTCTGGCTCCAGAATTTAAATACCGGAAAGCGTCAGCAGGTTGCAGCTTTCAAAGGCAATAACAGCGCGCCGGCTTTCAGTCCTGATGGTTCAACGATGGCCGTTGCTTTATCAAAGGACGGTGGCACAAAGATTTATTTAATGAATCCTGACGGGCTCAATGTCAGACCGTTTACTAGCGGTGATAGTATCGATACAGAGCCGGTTTTCTCGCCTGATGGAAAATATATTTATTTTACTAGTGACAGAGGCGGTAACCCCCAAATTTACCGTAAAGCTCTAGCCGGCGGAAATGTTGAACGGGTTAGTTTTGGAAATGCCTACTCAGTTAGCCCAACCGTTAGTCCGAAAAACAATGAAATTGCATATGTGGTTCGGGCAGGCGGAAATTTCCAGTTAGTTCAACAAGATTTGGCAACAGGAAACGTCACTCCTCTTTCTCAGTTCGGAAAGAATGAGTCTCCAAGTTATTCTCCAAACGGAAATATGATCATTTTTGCGACAGATGAAGGAGGCAAAGGTGTATTATCAACCGTCTCAACAGACGGAAGTACCCGTTCCCGTTTATCCAATTTATCCGGGGACATAAGAGAGCCCGCATGGGGTCCAACTATCAAATAGGAAATTCAAAATGAATTTAAAGCATTTTTCTTTGTCGGCTGCTGCAATTCTTGCTGCGTTATCTTTAACAGCTTGCTCCAGCATAGATCTTGATAAAGATAAAGAGACTACAGTGTCTGATGCAACCGAAGCTGAAAAAATGATTAATGATCAGAACGGTCCATTGGCTAAAAAAGAAATCTACTTTGATTTCGATAGCTATTCTGTTAGCCCGCAATACATGCCTGTAGTCAATAACCATGCGAAATTCCTGGCGGGTAACAAGGGAATTAAAGTTATGCTCGAAGGTAATACTGATGCCCGTGGCAGCAGAGAATACAACCTGGCTCTTGGACAAAAAAGATCCGAGGCTGTTAAACAACGCATGACTTTAATGGGAGTTTCTCCTGAACAGATCGAAGCTATTAGCTTCGGAAAAGAACGTCCGAAGGCACTCGGTGATACAGAGGAAGATTACGCTCAAAACCGCCGTGTCGATATTCATTATTTAGTTAACCAGTCCGGTCAGTAATGCGATTAACAATTTTTGTCTCTTCTCTTTTAGCTCTGTCCGTTTTGTCTTCACCGGCCCATGCTCTTTTCGGTGATGATGAGGCCCGTAGAGCTATTGTGGAGTTGCGTAACCAGGTCCAGTCTCAACAAGAAGTCCAACTTCAACTGTATGAACGTCTGGAGAAACTCACCAAAGAAGTTCAGAGTCTCCGCGGACAAGTGGAAGTGTTAAGTAACTCCTACGGTAAGCAGCAAAATATGGTTGGAGATTTGAGTAATAAACTCCAGGAAATGGATCCGAAAGCTCAGGCAAATACCGCAGCCCAGGACCGCCGTATTCAGGAAAGACAGGAATTAGATAGTGCCTTGAAACTCATTAATAAGGGTGTGTACGATAAAGCAATATCTGCATTAACAGCATTTGGTAAAAAATACAAAGGCAGTACTCTTTATCCTGAGTCTTTGTATTGGTTGGGAAGTAGCTATTACGGGAAAGGTAATTTTAATAAAGCGATAGAAGTAGAATCTAATCTTATTAAAACCTATCCCAAGCACGCAAAGGTCCCGGAAGCGATGTTAGTTCTTGGCATGGCTCAATTGGACTCTAAGAAGTCTGAAGAAGCTAAGAAGACCTTCAATAACTTGATAAAACGCTTTCCGAGGAGTGAAGCCGCTAAAGTTGCTAAAACTCAGCTTTAATCCTGATGACAAGTATCTGATTGAGAACAGAGCCATTATGGCTCTGTTCTCATTTTGAAGGTATGTAGCATCTTCCCGATAGCTGTTGCTTATATCCTTAGCTTACTTAAAGAAAATAAGTAAGAGGCACTCATGTCAAACGAAAAACAAAATAGCTCCGGTTTATTCCCGGACGGGAGATTGCCAACACAAACTCAACAAAATTCAGCGCCGACTACTTCTACTGAAGAAAATAACGGGCAACTGATTTTCTTTCTGATTTTGTGCATGATTGCCGGACTAATTACCGGATTAGCCGGAGGTTATTTTCAATACTTCCTGCATATGGCAGACCGGTATAGAAATGAGTTGGCCGCATGGGCCCATTCAGCAGGAACATTTGAAGGCCTATTGGTTTTGATCGCTGTTTGCGTTAGTTGTGCCGTTATCGGCAGATTCCTTGTAAGGTTCGCACCGACAGCCGGAGGATCAGGAATTCAGTACGTAGAAGCGATGTGGCATGACGAAACACAGCCAGCCAGACTTCCGACGTTCTTCGTTAAATTTTTTGGTGGCCTACTTACTCTCGGAAGCGGAATGGCTCTTGGTAGAGAAGGTCCGACAGTACAGATGGGCGCTTCAATAGGAGGGACGCTCGGGCGGATTTTTAAATTAGATTATGAAAAGCTCAAACTTTTAACAATCGCTTCAGCCGGAACTGGACTCGGAGTTGCATTTTCTGCACCACTCGGCGGGGCAATGTTCACTTTTGAAGAAGTCACAAAGGACATTAAACCAAAGATTGTTATTTGTACCATGCTCTGCGTGTTGGTAGGTTGTTCAGTCTCGATGAATATCCTCGGACAGCAACCTGATTACAGCGTAGTACAGCGTAGCTTTAAGATTCCGGGTGTGTTGGATGTTTTCGCGTTGGTGTTGTTTGGAATCTTTATCGGTGTGATGGGTGTCTTATACAACAAATGCGTTTTGAAGCTAATCGATTTCAATCATTATTTTGATCACGTTCTCCCTGAAATCAAAGCCGGTATCGTTGGCATTGTCGTAGCATTGCTTCTTTGGTTTGCTCCTTATTTGGCGGGCGGCGGTGACAACATTGCTAACGATATGCTCAATTACAGGTATCCGATTCAAATCGTTTTGATTTTCGGATTGATTCGTTGGGTTTTTGCACCGTTGTGTTATTCAACCGGTGTACCGGGAGGACTGTTCTCACCTCTGTTGCTGATGGGAGGTATCTTAGGACATGTTTTTGCCTGGTTACTCTCACTCGTAGGTCTGGATGTAAATCCATTGGCCTTCTGTGCTGTCGGAATGAGTGCATTTTTTGCTTCAACAATTCGAGCACCCTTTACCGGAGTGTTGTTAATTCTTGAGATGACAGCTTGTTGGGATTTGAGTTTAGCTATGATTGGTGCTAGCGCAGTGGCCTTCTTTACAGCGAAATTGCTTAAAGATTTGCCAATCTATACGGCTCTCAGATTAAGAATTCCTGAAGTAAAGGCTATGCAGAAAAGAGGACAACAAGTTTTGTTTGGAAGTTAACAACAATAACAATTTCTAGTCTTTTTATTAAATTTAGCAGTTATATAGTTATACACTTTCAATACCAAAGTATGGGCAGGAGTTATGTGCTACTGCCCACAATTATTCTTTTCTTTTGGAGAAATATTTATGGGTCAGCCTTTACAAGGAGTACAGGTTTTAAGAAATCCCTATATTAATGAAGGCACAGCCTTCAGCAAAGAGGCTAGGGAAAGATTAAAACTGCGCGGACTCCTGCCCCCGAGGATCTTGACAATCGAGTTACAAGCTAAGCGTTTTATGGAACGCGTTAGAGAAACAGAAGATAATCTTGTTAAATATGAATTACTCGATTCCTTAAGACATAGAAACCGTACACTCTACTTCTATGTATTGATCAACCATATCGAAGAGCTCATGCCGATTGTCTATACTCCGACTGTAGGTAAGGCTTGTATGGATTATGACCATATCTTCCGTAATACAGACGGTTTGTATGTCTCAATCGAAGATAAAGGACAAGTGGCTGAACTTGTTGCAAACTGTCCTCAGGAAGAGGTTGACATTATTGTTGTTACAGACGGTGAAAGAATTTTAGGATTAGGTGACCTGGGAACAGGCGGTATGGGAATTCCAAAAGGAAAACTCTCTCTTTACACAGCTTGTGCCGGCATTCACCCGGAAAGATCGTTGCCAGTCGTCATTGACGTCGGAACAAACAACCCGGCTCTCTTGAAAGATCCTCTCTATCTTGGACTCCAGCAACCTAGAGTCGACGGTGATGCATACTATGAACTCGTAGATGAGTTCATTACAGCCGTTAGAAAGCGTTGGCCGAATGTTCTTATTCAGTTCGAAGATTTTGCCAATCGCCATGCATTTAAGTTGCTGGATATCTATCGTGAAAAAGTCACTTGCTTTAACGATGATATCCAAGGAACTGCTTCGGTAACTGTTTCTGCATTCATGTCGGCAGCTAAGGCAAAAGGCACAAAAGTATCCGATGAAAAGATTCTCTTCCTTGGAGCAGGTGAAGCTGCTTTAGGTTGTTCTGCACTGCTCGTCCAGGCTATGATGGAAGAAGGTCTGACAGCAGAACAGGCTAAGGACAGAATCTTCTTGTTTGACTCTAAAGGCTTAGTAGTTAAATCCAGAACAAATCTTTCTGAATCTAAACTTGAATTTGCCAAGGATCTGGATGTTTGCGCTACATTCTTGGATGCTATTGAAACTGTTAAACCGACTGCTATCGTTGGTTTGGCAGCCCAGTCAGGCGCCTTTAATGCTTATGTTTTAGGTGCAATGGCAAGATTGAACGAACGCCCAATCATCTTTGCATTGTCTAATCCAACTTCTAAGGCTGAATGTACTGCCCGTGAGGCTTATACCTACACTGAAGGCAGATGCTTATTTGCTTGCGGAAGTCCGTTTCCACCGGTTGAATTAAACGGAAAAACTTATATTCCTCGCCAGGGTAACAATAGTTATGTTTTCCCGGGTATTGGTCTTGGTGCTTTGTATACAAAGGCTAGATTGATTCCTGACGGCGTTTTCCTTACAGCCGCAAGAGCATTGACTGAAACAGTTTCTCAGGAAGATTTGGCTAAGGGAAGCTTATTGCCTCCGCTTACTGAGGTAAGAACTGTCTCCAGACACATTGCTCAGCGTGTTGCCGAGTATTGCTTGAACAGCGGAATAGCACAGATTGAAAGACCTGAAGATCTGACAAAAGCTTTAGAAGAGTACATGTATAAACCCAAATACATGGAATAAAAAGTTTTATTCCTGACAAAACGAAACCCGCCGGTGGCGGGTTTCGTTTTAACTAGGTCTACAGTTTTATTTTTCTATTATTAGGAGATCGTCAGACTTGTGTTGAGTTTCATTCTTTTTTCTCTTTTCTTCTAGGAATTCTTCACCAAGTTTGATGGCTTCATCCATATCGCTGACAAAGTACCTGCCCATCACCTTATTCAGCTCAAGGCGCTCCATCTGCTTGAGAGGATGACCGTTTGCACCTGCAATAATCAATACCTTGCCGTGAGCTGTTAAGTTCTTCTGGAATTTCTCAATGATGTCAAGTGCACTGTTATCAATTGATAAAAGATCGCTGAAATTAAAGATAATAACGTCAGGAGAATGAGGATCAATGATGTGTTTCGGATCGGTGACAATTTCTAATTTCGAAACGGAACCGAAGAAAAGAGCTCCTTCCATGACCCATGCTTCAATACCGTACGGTGTATTAAACGGGAGATGAACAGGAAGCACTCTTGTCAATGTGTTCATTCTGTATAAGAAGAAGATAGCAGCTGTCATCAGTCCGACTTCGACAGCAACCGTCAGGTCAAAGATCACGGTTAAGAAGAAGGTTGCCAGCAAGGTTGCCTTATAGGACATCGTGAAATGAGTTAGACGAACGAACTCATGCCAGTTACCCATGTTAAAGGCCATAAACAACAAAATGGCTGAAAGGCAGGCTAATGGAACATTAGATGCTAAAGGGGCAGCAACCAAAACAATGATAAGAAGAGTGATACTGTGAACCATACCTGCGACCGGAGAAACCGCGCCGCTCTTAATATTCGTCACAGTTCTGGCAATCGTGCCTGTGGAAGGAAGACCTCCGATGAAAGGAACAATGCAGTTAGCAATACCTTGTCCCATCAGTTCCTGATTAGGGTCATGACGGTCATCAGTCATTGCGTCAGCGACTCGGGCGCAAAGGAGAGATTCAATAGCACCGAGCAGGGCCAAAGTAAGAGCCGGTCCTATTAACTGATTGAAAGAGGTCCAGGAAACTTCAGGCCACTGAAGTTTTGGTAAGCCTTGAGGAATTCCTCCGAACTTTGAACCGATAGTTTCTACAGGAAGATTCAAAAATGTCACGGCTGCAGTCATGATTGCAAGTACAACAACCGTGCTCGGGATTCTTGCCAGCCAGCGTTTCCAGGGAGCACCTCCTTGGTTCCAGCTTCTGGGCCAGATGAAAACAATTATCAGAGAAATGATGCCGATGCCGACGGCGTAGGGATTGACTGTCGTTATGGCTCCGTATAAAGCTCCGATCTGCCCAAAGAAATCAGCAGGCATTTTGGCAATATTCAAACCCAAAAAGTCTTTTACCTGAGAAAGCCCGATAAGAACCGCAATACCATTGGTAAAGCCGATGACAATTGAGACCGGAATAAAGCGGATAAAACTTCCGATTTTCAGCAATCCCATAATGAATAGGAAGATTCCGGAGATAAAGGTTGCCGCAAGCAGTCCTCCGACTCCAAACTGCGCGATGATGCCGTAAACGATAACAATAAATGCGCCGGCAGGGCCTCCGATCTGGACTTTACATCCGCCTAATAGAGAAATTAAAAAGCCTGCCACAATCGCTGTGTAAATGCCTGCCTCAGGGGTCATTCCGGATGCAATTGCAAAAGCCATCGCCAGAGGAAGAGCTACAACACCGACGGTCAGACCGGCTGAAACGTCGTTGGTAAATTTATTTAATGAATAGTCTTTAAGTATGTTTAAAGATGCCGGATGAAATGTCGCTAAAGGAAAACGATGCAAAGCATCCACTATGTGCTGGCGTGCAGTCATGTCGAATATAAAAATTATTTTGAAAAGTTTTTCTAAGTGTTAAACAAAGAGTTTAAAACTTCAATTAAAGAAAAACTCCAACTTTCACTCAGATTGCTCATCTTTCGTGAAAAGTTGGAGTTTTTTAGGTAAATCTACTTAGTGTAAACGCATTCCCGGCACGGCTCCGCAGTCCGGAGTCAATAAATAAAGTGCCGTTGTTTTCTCATTTCCATCAGAAGCAGAAAGAAGCATGCCCTCAGAAAATTCTCCCATCATCTTTCTCGGTTCAAGATTGGCAACGATAACGGTTAATCTTCCGATTAGATCTTCCGGTTTGTAGAAGTTAGCAATACCGGAGAAGATATTTCTAGTTTTTCCTTCACCTGCGTCAACTGTGAGACGAAGAAGTTTGCGGCTCTTTTCAACTTTTTCGCAGTTAACGATTTTTGCGACTCTTAAGTCGAGTTTGGCAAAGTCATCAAATGTGACGTTCGGTTGAAGAGGCTCGTAAACGAATTCTTCCTTAGATTTCTGAGCTTCTTCTTTTTTCTCTGCTTTCTTTTCTTCCTTGTTCTGATTGGCAGGATTACTCAGCTCGAAAAGCTGGGTAAGCTGATCAGTAGTAGCACGAGTCATAAGATGCTTAAATGGTTTAAGCACAGTTTTTTCGTTCAAACTGGCATGTACCGTTTCCCAGTTCAACTCTTCACAACCAAGAAAGTCTTCAACCTTTAAAGCTGTTTTGGGAAGAACCGGTTTTAAATATAAGGTTAGAAGCCTAAATGCTTCTAAGGTAATAGAACACACTGCCTTTAACTCTGCAGATTTTTCTTCAGATTTTGCCAGTTCCCATGGCTTCTTCTCATCAACAAATTCGTTGACTTTGTCTGCCATTTCCATAACCTTTCTCATAGCCTTGTTATATTCTCTGGCTTCATAAAAATCGCGGATAGCATTAGAGAAAGACTTGATATTGGTGATTAAGTCACTGTCTGCAATTGCGTCCGAATCAACTTTTCCTTCAAACCTCTTGAGTAAGAAGCCGGCTGAACGACTGGCAATATTGACATATTTCCCGACGAGGTCTGTATTAGTCCTGGCGATGAAGTCTTCCGGGTTGAAGTCAATGTCTTCAACTTTTGAGTTGAGCTTATAGGCAAGATAATATCTTAGCCACTCGGGATCCATTCCTAAATCTAGATAAGCGATTGGATCGAGTCCTGTACCACGACTCTTACTCATTTTTCTGTTGTAGACGGTTAAGAATCCGTGGCACCAGACGTGATCGGGAGTCTTAAACGGTTTTCCTGCAAACTTGAGCATTGCAGGCCAGAACAAAGTATGGAAATAAGCAATATCCTTGCCGATAATATGAATTTGCTCAGTCGTTGAAGTCTCCAGCAGTGCCTGAAAATTAATACCTTTAATGGCACAATAGGATTTAAGGCTGGCAAGGTAACCAATAGGTGCATCTAACCAGACATAAAAATATTTACCTGGTGCATCGGGGATCGGAATGCCGAAGTACGGGGCATCTCTTGAGATATCCCAATCTGCCAGTTCACCGTCCTTACCTAACCATTCTTCAGTTTTGGCAATAATCTGAGGTTGTAATCTTAAAGAACCGTCTGTGGAAACTCCTTTAGTCCACTCACGTAAAAAGTCCACACACCGCGGGTCAGATAACTTAAAGAAGTAATGAGTGCTCTTTCTTAATTCCGGTTTTGCGCCTGAAAGGGCTGAATATGGTTCAATAAGTTCTGTCGGAGAGTAGACTGCGCCACAAACTTCACAGGAGTCACCGTACTGGTCTTCTGCTCCACACTTAGGACATTTACCTTTAATAAAACGGTCCGCAAGGAACATTTTCTTTTCAGGATCATAGAATTGTTCGATGTCTTTAGTGTAGATAAGCCCTTCATCCTTCAAACGACGGTAAATTTCGCATGACAACTCTGTGTTTTCAGCGCTGTCTGTTGAGTGCCAGTGATCGAACTTAACAAGGAAGCCATCGAGGTATTGCTTTCTTCCTGAAGAAATTTTTCTGACAAACTCCTCCGGAGTAATTCCTAATTTCTGAGCGGAAATCATGATTGGCGCACCGTGAGCATCATCGGCACCTACGAAGTGCACTGTATTGTTGCCCATCCGTTGATGGCGGACCCAGATGTCAGCTTGAATGTACTCAACAATATGCCCCATATGAAAGTTTCCGTTTGCATATGGCAATGCAGTTGTTAGAAATATTGTGCGTTTACTCATGTTAATTTCTTTGATAATTACGGTTATACAGTTTTTCTCTAAACCTTTGATTCTACTCTTTGAGCGGACCTCTTAATTTAATGAAAGAAAGAAAAGCAGGGCCTACGCATTGAGAAATCTGATTTCTGATTGTAAACTTTTTCCAAACAATCGATAGCCTTGTCAATGTTCGACATCATCACCCTCATTGAGGAGATTGATAGATTCTCGTCTTTAAGGATTTTTCCGTATTTCTCCAAAGTATTTAACCCAATTTTTGTTAACGAGGTCCGGTCCAGTAAATATTCAGGATTCACCGTTTGGAGCCGGTCCTGGTTAAACACCACATCGAGCACCCAATGAGTGTTGCTCTCAATCGACCAGTGCTGGCGGATGTAATTTTCAAACAAATTGAGCATGCTCTTTTGTTTGTCAACATCGTAATTTCTATTATTAACTATTCTTCTACTTCAATAGCTTCTAATAACTTTCAAGCGATATCAGTCGTTACAAAATCCGAATATAGTGGAAGGCGAAGATAAAGATGCCTGCACAAGACTTCATCAAGTCGACTGCGGAACGTGGATATAAACTAGCGTTGAATATAGGAAAGAAACAACTGGGCTATATGGCTCAAAGAGTTATTGTTATTCGATGGACGCATTGTGAACTTGCCCGATATTGTCCGAAATTATAAAAATACCGGACAATATTTAAAATTAGAGACAACTCTCCGAGAGGCCTAGTATGTAACGGGGCAGTTCATAGTTTGAAACTCTTAGATTAAAAGAATTAAGGTGCATTTATTCATAGAGTTGTAAACTCCGAGTAATCAAAAATAATCCGGAGTTTTAGATGGACGAAAAAATTGAACAGAAAATCAGACACCTTCTACAAAATGTCATTGATCCGAACACAGGTAAGGATCTTGTTAAATCAAAATCACTAAAGAAAATTGAAGATGTCGACGGCAAATTAAAAATCATTATCGACTTGGATTACCCGGCAAAAACTCAGATTCCGGTAATTAAGAAATTGGTTGAAGACAAACTTTCATCCGAAAATATCATTGCAGATGTGGAAGTCAAACAAAACATCATTGCTCACCAGGTTCAAAGAGGAGTCAAGGTTTTTGACAATGTCAAAAACATTATTGCAATTTCTTCCGGAAAGGGCGGAGTCGGCAAAAGTACTGTTTCTGCCAATATAGCGTTGGCCCTTCAGGCAGAAGGAGCCAAAGTTGGCTTGCTTGATGCTGATATTTATGGTCCGAGCCAGCCGACTATGCTTGGCATTACCGATAAACCGACGTCATTGGACGGCAAATCTTTGGAACCGTTGATGAGCCACGGTTTGCAAGTAGCATCCATCGGCGTGTTGATTGATCCTGATCAGCCAATGATTTGGAGAGGTCCGTTGGCAGTTTCTGCGCTTCAACAGCTTCTGACACAAACCAATTGGAAAGACTTGGATTATTTGATCGTAGATATGCCCCCGGGAACAGGCGATATTCAATTGTCTTTGTCACAGGAAGTTCCTGTTACCGGCGCAGTTATTGTGACAACTCCTCAGGATATTGCCTTGATGGATGCCAAGAAAGGTTTGGTAATGTTCGAAAAAGTCAATGTTCCAATCCTTGGAATTATCGAGAATATGGCAACTCATATCTGTAGCAATTGTGGTCATGAAGAGCATATTTTCGGAGAAGGCGGAGCCAAGAAGATGGCAGAGCAATACAGCGTCAATCTGCTCGGAGAAATTCCACTGGATATCAATATTCGTATGAGCATGGACAAGGGAGAGCCTATCGTTGCCTCAGATCCTGATAGTAAAGTCTCTGCCGTCTATAAAGAGATTGCCCGTAAGATTGGAGTTCTGGTTTCTGAAAGAAACAAAGACTACTCAGCAAAAATGCCGTCAATTAAGATTTCTGAGGACTAATTTTTAAGTTTTCGATAAAAGAAAAGGCTGTTTTTCATTATTAGAACAGCCTTTTCCTCTTTCTATCGGAAAGAGATATTAATCAAAATGAGGTGTTTCTACACCTAAGACTTTATGAAGTTTTGGACTTGTTGTTGTGTACTGCAGCAACACTCTTTTTTCCGGGAAGACATAATCAGCCGCAGCAAAAGCAGCCAACGCGCATTCATGGAAGCCGGAAAGAATTAATTTTTTCTTGCCGGGGTAAATGTTAATGTCACCTACAGCAAAGACACCGGGAATGTTTGTTTCGAACCTGGCAGTATCAACAACGATCTGTTTTCTCTCTAATTTGAGTCCCCAGTCTGCAATTGGGCCGAGTTTCGGCTGGAGTCCGAAGAAAACAAGAAGATGATCCATCGGCATACGACGGGTAACGCCGTCTGCACCGGTGACTTTCACTTCAGTCATAATGCCGTTTTCTTCCGTGAAACCTGTTACCTGGCCGACTTCAAACTGCATCTCCCACTTATCACAGAGATCTTTCATTTTGGTAACTGAGGCAGGAGCTGCTCTAAAGCCGTCTCTTCTATGAACTAAAACGACGCTTTCTGCTTTTCCGATAAGGTTTAAGCACCAGTCTAAGGCTGAGTCACCGCCACCGCAGATAACAATATTCTTTCCTTCAAATATTGAAGGATTCTTAACCTTGTAATGAAGTTGAGAGCCTTCAAATTTATCAATGTGTGGAACTTTTAGCGTTCTGGATTGGAAACTGCCTACGCCGGCTGCAATGAAGACTGCTTTAGCAAGGAATTCAGTACCTTTGCTTGTCTTGACATAAAGACGGCCGTCTTCAAGTTTTTTAAGATCAGTAGCTTCTTCACCGTAATGGAAAGTCGGGTTAAAAGGCTCGATTTGCTTTAACAGATTATCTGTCAGTTCCTGAGCTGAACATACCGGGACTGCCGGAATGTCATAAATAGGTTTGTCCGGATAAAGTTCAACACATTGACCGCCTGGTCTCGGCAGTGAATCGACAACGTGCGCTTTCATTTCCAAAAGACCAAGTTCAAAAACTTGGAAAAGGCCTACAGGGCCTGCACCGATAATCACAGCATCGGTTTCAATCGGTTTCTTAATGTCTGTCTCTGTCACTTTTTGTGTCTCTATAGGTTAATCGCAATATTTTCTCATTTATAGAGTCGGTTAAACGACTCATTTTTCGTACTTTTTATCATCCTCAACTTGCTTTCTCAACTCTCGAAGCCTGGCATCGATTTCACTCATTGTGTAGAAATCACCGTCGTTAGCTTTTTGAGCGATTTGAAACTGTTGAATAGCTGCCACTTTCTGACCATTGAGAGCATACATCTCTCCGATGGCCTGATGGCTTAAACTTTTCTTTCCGAGTGCCTGATATGCCCTTCCCAGAATGCTTTGGTAAGCCGGTGTTTGACTTGACAGGGCATGCTGCTTACGTAGAAGGTTAGTCATCTCTTTGTAACGCTTACCTTTATACAGAAGATCGGCATAGTTTAATAAAGCCATCTGAGAAAGAGGATTAGCATCAAAATTTTGTTTGGCTAACTGAATACCTCTGTTGCGTTGAGAAGGTGAAGATTTAAATACCAGCTCCGAATTCAGTTTGTTAATGATGTTGGAGCGCACAGGAGAAGCAGATTTGGCTTTCTCTATCTCAGCTAATGCTTCTGATATCTTATTCATTCTCAGATAGGCCACAGCTAAACCGTAATGATCGGCAATAGCGGCATATCCTTTGGCTGTTTTCAGATCATTCTTAAAATATTTAACCGCATCTTCCCATCCTTGGAACCGGTTAGACTGAAGAACTCTGAGTCGGGCACGTATCAGAAAAAAATCCAGTGAATCTTTATAAGAAGAATTCTTTGTAAGGCGGCTTCTGTTTTGAGCTTCACTGATCCGCTCAACCGTCATGGGGTGAGTCCTAAGATATGCCGGCGCAGCATGCGCACCTTCATAAGCCCGGTTATTGAAGTCTAGTTTCTCGAAGAAACTTTCCATTCCCTTAGGATTAAAGCCGGCACGTACTAGAGAATTAAAGCCGACGCGATCGGCCTCCCTTTCAGCATCTCTGGAAAAACTCAGGTAGTTTTGAGCTATCGCAGCTTGAGTACCGACAACTGCGGCCGCTGCTCCGTCACCACTCCCCGCTCTTGCGGCCAGAATGGCAACTAACAATGAACCAAGAGTCCAGGCTAAATTGTTTTTTTGTCCCTCAAGCATTCTGGCAATATGTCGTTGCTGAACGTGAGCAATTTCGTGTCCCATAACAGAAGCGAGCTCGCTTTCAGAGCCGGCGGCTGTTACCAAACCGGTATGGATTGCAATGAAACCGCCGGGAAGGGCAAACGCATTAATGGAAGGATCTCGGACGGCAAAGAAATTATATGAGTATGGATTCGGAGGTCCGGCCGAGATGAGTTTGTAACCAATCTTGTTGAGATACTCTGTCGTTTCAGGGTCAGGAAGATAGGTCGGATCATTTCTGATTTCCGACATGATCTGTTCACCAAGCTGTCTTTCTTCCAGTTGAGAAAGGGTAGCACCTCCTGCTGCTCCCAGGTCAGGAAGGTTGTAGCTTTGACTGTACACTGCAGATGCCGGTGTCAAAACCAGAAAAAAAGACGCTGCCAAACAGCATAATGCTTTAAGCTTCAATTCTCACCTTGTGTTAATGTCAGAAGAAATATCTGTTAACTTTAACTATAAAAGCTTATCGGTTCTTAAACGAATCCGCATAAGTTGTAACTAATTTTAGGAGCTCGTTTTGTCAGAACTTACTCATTTTAACCGTGCCGGGGAAGCTCACATGGTCGATGTGGGCGAAAAAAATATAACTCGTCGTATCGGAATTGCTGAGGGGTGGATCTCAATGCATCCGGAAACCTTATTAAAAGTCCGGGAAGGTACTTCCAAAAAAGGGGATGTCCTTGCAGTTGCCAGAATTGCTGCAATCATGGGTTCAAAGAAAACCCCGGATTTAATTCCGTTATGCCATCCCATCTCCCTGACTCATGTCAACGTTGACTTTGAAATTTTTGATGAGGAATCAAAAATTCGTTGCGTCGCAACTTGTGAAACTTGGGGCAAAACAGGCGTAGAAATGGAAGCTTTAACCGCTGTACAAGTAGGTTTGTTAACGATATATGACATGCTCAAGGCAGTAGACAGAGGCATGATCATGAACAATATCAGGCTGTTGGAAAAACATGGTGGCAAAAGCGGCGATTGGTTCGCCGCTAAGTAACTACCTTTCTAAAATGCCTAACATCGTTGCTTCATATACCGCTTCTCCACGGGAGTGCACCTGAAGCTTTCTGTAAATCTTTTTGATGTGGGCGGTTACGGTATGGCATGAAATTTGAAGAATGTCACTAATTTCTGAGAAGCTCATGCCTTTTGCTAACAGCTCTAATATTTCTGATTCTCTTGGTGACAAGGGATTGTCCGGAGAATCAACGACTTTGGTTCCTGATTTTCTTCGAATGCCTTTTCTGCTTTTGTCGTGAATTAAATCAAGAACAACCCTTGCGGCTAGCGGTGTAATGGGACAGCCCCCTGAAGCAACTATTCGGACAAAAGAGGCAATGTCTCCGGCCCCTGGTTCATCCTTGAAGATATAGCCTGTTGCACCGCTTTCAAATGCTTCCTTTATTTCGGTAGCTGATTTTTGAGAGCTAATAACAATGCAATTAGAGACATCGAAATCTTCAACCGCTTTTTTGATTAATTCAAGACCGCTACCGTCTGGAAGATCTAATTCCGTAAATAACACGTCGCAGGTTGTTTGACTCAACAGCAAGGTTGCAGAAGAAATACTTGAGCATATCCCGACTAAGCTGATATTGGGATCGTGAATGAGCCTTTGACGGTACAATCGCTGAGTTTCAAGATCAGACTCGACGATCAGTACTGAGATCTCGTGATTAAACAAAACACCCTCCTACAAATTAAAAACATATTCCTTTTGGCCTCGGTGGTAAAAACTTTTTAATAAGTGGCAAAAGGTGGGTTTATTCATGACTATATTCTAATAGGCTAATTAGAAAATAACCATAAGTACTTTATTTGATTTCGTTATGAATACCCCTTAAAGATAAATACTACTATAGTTTTCCCAGTGTTATAAACAAAGTTTATTCTTTTAAATTAGACGGTTATAGTAGAAATTCGGTGGATTTTTGTATAAAAATTCAAACATCAAAGTTTAGAAAAAGTTATATTTCAGTCCTGAAAAGCTCTGCTTGAGATGAAAGAGGAGCTGTTTTATAACTATTTAGTTCTTTCTGATAGAAGAATTAAGGAAGACGGCACCCCCCAGTAACGTTGTTCCGAGAGACCAAAAAGCAGCGGCTGCTCCTACAAGGCTTCCTCCGGCTCCGAACAGAAGCGGGAAGATACAGTGGCTGGCATTCATCAGCATTGTACGGATACCGATGGCCTCTCCAATCCTGCCCTCCGGGGTGACTTGATGAAGTAAGGACATGACATTTGGTTGTGAAGCTCCCAAAGACATCCCGAGAATAGAAACCAAAATAAATAAAATGATCAGTGAATGTACAAATGGAAAAACGATGAAAATCAGTGCACTGCTAATCAAAACAAAAATGATGATTTTCCATTCCTCAAACATTTTGGATATAACCGGCATTGCAATCCGGATTGCAAAAGTGGATATAGAAAATGCGCTCAATAGCCAACCAATCTTGATGGCATCAAACCCGAGCTCGGTTCCGTAAACAGGAATCATGAAAGCCTGTAAATCCCAAGCCATAGAAACAAAGGAAGAGGCCAACAAGACATTTCTTACCTCGCGGTGGCCAAATAATTCGAAGACACTATGTTTTTGAGCCGATTTCAACTTGGATATGTTGTTGAAAGAGGCCGGTAGAACCGGAATCAGGAAAAGAAAAATGATGGCACCTAAAAAGCTAAAACCGAAAGCTCCAAGATAGGCATAACTAAAATTTCCCAGATCGATAAAGTAGCCGGCGATTACCGGCCCGATGGAATTGGAAATTGAAAACGCAATGGATTGATAGGTGAAACCGGCGGCTCTTGTTTTATTCGTGGTCAGAAAACCTATCAAGCCTTGCCCGCTGATTAACGCAAAAAGAAAACCCGTTCCGGCTAAAAGACAGGTCAGATAAACCGGGTAAATTCCAAATGAAGAAAATGGAAGGAAAACCGGAATCAGACATGCGCTGCCGATTAATGAAGCGGCAATGCCAAAAGGAATCTTAACGCCGACTTTGTCTATCCATTTGCCCACATGTATTGCAATTAAGGCAGGAATCAATGCGTAAAGGCATAAGATTACGCCCACGATCCAGGCAGGCTGGTCATGGGCGAGAGCGTAAAGAGTAGTAATCACTCGGGAGGATGTAAAGCCACAATGCATCAAAGCCATAACAGCTATGAGTTTGATGACTTTAATCATTTAACCTCCTGAGTGGAGAACAAAAAATTAAGCTTGAATAACTAACAAAGGAGTTTCACTGATTGCAGCAATACGGGTTGCAGTAGAACCTAAAACAGCTGCTTTAAACGCACCGTAGCCTCTGGTGCCCATGACAATCAAGTCTAGTCCGGCTTTTTTGCCATAAGCTGCAATTTCATCACCGGGATTGCCTACAAGGCAGACTTCCTTAATGTTGTAATTAGCTTTTTCAAATTCAGGTTTAATCGGGCCGACTGCTTCTTCGAAGGCTTCTTTTTGCATTGAGCGGACTTCTGATTCGCTCAGTGTTGGTAGAGCCATTCCTGCCATATCCGGCATGACAACTCCGGAATAGTCGCTGACAACATTGATTAAATGGAACTCTGCATTGTCGCCAAATAAATCGTGGTTCTGAAGAAGGTAAGCAACGGCAGCTTCACCATATTTTGAGCCGTCGATGGCTAAACCGACCTTAAGGGCGTCACTTGCCGGGACAGGTTTGTTTCTGAGAATCAAGACCGGTTTATTGCTTAAAGCCAAAACCGCATTGGTAACAGAACCAAGTAGTAATCCCTTCAAAGCGGAACGACCGTGAGAGCCCATGATGATCAAGTCAGCCTCAGTATCTTCTGCAACTTGTGCAATAGTTTGTGCCGCCTCCCCGACTGCAAATCTAGATTGCACATTAATGCCGGTATTCTTGAGTTCTTCAATAGCAGGAGCAAGAACTATTTGAGCTTCCTCGTCATAGTAAGTCTTTAGAGTTCCTGAGCCAACGAGATTAGACGCACGGGAAGGTACAGCTGCTTGGACGCTAAGAAGTTCGATTGTGGGATTGTGTCCTAAAAGGGTAGCTCTGGTTTTAACAAAGTCAATAGAGTTTTTGCTGAATTCGCTACCGTCGATGGGAACTAAAATTTTCATAAGGATCTCCGCTTATTATTGTTTAATCCTATTCTAATTGTTGGTGTGTTATTTGACCAGGATTTTCAAGATATCATTCGCTGTAAGCTATAGATTTTCGTCGACAATTGTCTAATTACGGAATAAAACATCGATAAATATGGTTGATATAGAAAGAAGGTTCGGAGGGGTCGGCCGTTTGTATACTCCGGTAGGAAGAGATGCGATTGTGTCATCTCATTTTATCGTTGTAGGTCTGGGAGGTGTCGGGTCCTGGGTGGTAGAGGCTCTGGCGAGAACAGAAGCGGGTCGCCTCACACTTATTGACCTTGATAATGTTGCTGAAAGCAATACAAACCGGCAGATCCAAGCCCTAACAGGAAATTTTGGTAAACCCAAGGTTCAGGCTCTAGCTGAAAGAATTGCTTTAATCAATCCAAACTGCAAAGTTGATGTCATTGAAGATTTTATTGAAGAAGAAAATGTAGAAGAACTTCTTCCGGCCAACGGAATAGTTTTGGATTGTATTGACAATGTTCGGGCTAAGGCCGCAATGATTAACACGGCTCTTCGCAGGAAACAGGAAATTTTTGTTTGTGGAGCAGCCGGAGGGCGCGTCAATCCTTTCAATATCAATACAGCAGATTTGGCTTTGGCTACCGGAGATCCTTTACTTTCGAGGGTGAGAGCCCGTTTAAGAAAACAATTTGGATTTCCCAAAATTGAAAGCAATAAAAAAATAAAAAAATTTGGTGTTACTGCAGTTTTCTCCAATGAACCGATTCAAAAGCCTTCTTCACAGTGTGAGATTCAGACAATGGGAGGTTTATCCTGTGCAGGTTATGGTTCAGGCGTAGTTGTTACTGCTTCGCTAGGTCTTGCAGCTGCTTCGATTGCACTAAATAGTGTTGTAAAAAAAGCGGTTTAAGCAAAGAAAGCCTGTACGATTGAAAATTGAGTTGTTAATGTCATGTTAATTCTGTTGAAAAAGAAAAGAAATACTTTTCTCTAGTAAGTTACGAGTAATATAAAGAGTTGCTAAAAATAATTAAACCCGGGAAGCATATGTACTCAAAAATTTTAATTCCTACAGATGGTTCAGAATTGTCAGAAAAAGCGCTTGAAGCCGGCGTCGATTTTGCAAAGGCATTGGGTTCATCTGTGCTGATTACGACGGTGATTGAACCTTACAGTTATTCCAATCTTTCAGAGTACAGACCTGAAAGTATTGATCAGTATGATTCTAGAGTAAGGGAACTGGCGCAAGAGAGACTTGAAGCCGCAAGAGAGTTGGCCGAGAAAAAGGGCGTCGAATGTCAGGTAGTGGCTTTTAAGTCTTTTTCTCCGGCAGAGGCCATTATCGATGCAGCAACTCAATTTACATGTGATTTGATTTTTATGGCTTCCCACGGTCGTCAAGGTTTAGCTGCGGTTCTCCTGGGCAGTGAAACTCAGAAAGTTCTGACTCATTCAAAAATCCCGGTTATGGTTTACCGTTAAAACGGGTTGATTTTCTGAAAATAAACCTCAAGTATTTTCTTTGAAAGGTCTCTTTTTAGGGACCTTCCGCCATTAAGCGACATCAATACGTTCAAAATAGACGGAAGAGTTTATATTAAAGGAGTGAATAAATGTCCGAACCAATTCAAACAGAAAATACTGAACAGGCTCAGGAAAAAGAAGCCAGAATGAATCCAGATGCTCTTTACCGTGAAGAGATTTACACCGATCGCAAAATCGGCGTGATTCGTGCTTTGATTCCAATCAAGATCAGCGGAGAGTTTGATGATACGAGGACGACTTTGTACACCGGCGAAGGACAAATCATGACTCAGATGGGACCATTGCCGATTTCCTTTGAAATTCCTGCTCAGAATCTCGCAGAAGCTGTCGAAAAATATGGCGAAGCAGCAAAGAAAGGGGTTCAGGAAACAATTGAAAAATTACAGGAACTTCGTCGTCAGGAAGCTAGCAAATTAGTAGTTCCGGGACAGCCTGGTTTTTCCGCTCCTCAAGGTAGCGGAATCGTGATGCCTTAATAAGGTTTAGCCACAGAAAGCAGCAGTGATCCTGTTGCTTTTTTTTAATTCTAAAAGAATATGAAAACAGCACTTTTAACACAAACATTAAACGACTTTCTCGACATCAATAACATAAAAGATTATTGCCCTAACGGAATGCAGGTTGAAGGCAATTTAGAAACACACAGGATTGTTTGCGGTGTAACTGCCTCATTGGAATTGATAGAAAAAGCAATTGAAATGAACGCGCAGACAATAATTGTTCATCATGGTTATTTTTGGAAGAATGAAGATCCTCGAATCATTGGTGTCAAAAAGAAACGATTGTCAAAAGTGCTTACAAACAATATAAACCTGTTGGCCTACCATCTCCCCCTCGATATCAACCCGGTTTTAGGCAACAATGTTCTCTTTGGGAAAATGCTTGGAATCAGCGACGGGAGGGAGATTCAAGGGCATCCATATGTTCATATCGGAACACTTCCACATCCGATGAAAGTAAGTGAACTGGCTGATTTAATAGGTAATTCCCTCAATAGACCCCCTTTAACAATATTTTTAGACTCCGACAAATTTTTAAGCACCGTTGCTTGGTCTACAGGCGCAGCGCAAGATTATTTGGAATTAGCCTATAGAGAAGGAGCTCAAGCCTTCATTAGCGGGGAAATAAGTGAAAGAACCGTCTTGGAATCTAGAGAGTTAGATACTCCTTATTTCTCGGTTGGCCATCACGCAAGTGAGACCTTAGGAATCGAAGCGCTATCCAGATGGATCAAAGAACGGTTCCCTGAACTTGAGGTTACTTTCGTAAACATAGAGAATCCGGTTTAAAACCGTCTAGTTACAGCGACTGAGCCCATAACAAATAGGAAATTAAATGCCTTTAAACTTGAAAGGCCGGGCAAAGTCGTGCCTTGCTATAGCTATATTTAACGCGACCATCGGAATTGGGAGCCTGTATGCTCAAGAAGCAGATAGACCTTGGTATGCCATTTGGGAAGAAAACGGATTTCAGTATTCTGAAGATGAAGAGGAACTGATCGGATTTTTTAAGGATGGTGAGAAATTCGTCTCGAACAACTATACCTTAAATGATTTTGTTGAGGCTGTAGGATTAGAAGGCGTTTCAAAAATAAATTTTGGTTATGAGATAGGTTCATCCAATGGAGTTGTGCCTGTTCTCTCTTTGGAGAAAAAGGAATTCAATCCCGCACTTAGTTTGACTGTTAGGAATAGGACTGACAGCACAATCGAATCTTCAATAATTTCATTGAAAGGTGAGGTTTCCTTTACCAACAAAGTTTTTGTCGAACTTATTTCAAAATACTCCGAAAAACCGATTATTACAACGGCATCGGATTCAGCAATTAATTTTCTTTCATCCTTGACCATGACCCAATCAGGGTACGCAGGATGTGATTTCTTAAACATCTCCTCCGGCTCTTCAGTAACAACTTCTGCCGTGAGCTCTTTCATCGATAATACGGAAATCGGTGGATCGTCAGGCGTTGTTTTGACAGCTACAAGCTCAAAATTCAATGTTAATGACTCTTTGATTATCAAAGCTGATAATGTCTTTAAAGGCAGTGGTGAAGTTGTTGTTAATTTCAAACAGGGTGAAACTGATAAAAGTTCTCCTCAAAAATATGTGGTAGTTGACGGTTCTTTTAAAGATTTCACTGGAAATTACTCCCAAAAGGGCGGAATTTTGTATCTTCAGGGTGAGTTAAATACAGATCTGGAAGGAAAAATTAAGAACTGGACGTTTGAAGATGTAGATATCTTTACTTCAACATCCAATCTTTACAAAATTGCCGAGAAAGACTGGGACGGAACCCAAATCCAAGAAGAAAAGTTTGTGACTTCCTCAGGATCATTTAACTCGATATCATTAACGGATGCCTATGTCTCTTTAGATTATTTATTGGAAGCCCAAAAACTTTATAACACTTCTCCAGTGATTGTCCTGGGAGAGGTATATGTCAAAGATACAGTTATCAGCGAAGTATCATTTAATGAACTTGAGTTACTCAATAAGAATACAGATTTGATTTTGACTCACGTCTCATTGAATCTTGGTTCATCAGGTGTCGTCCAAGACAAGAAAGTCAAGATTGGTGGGCTTTCATTGGATCAAACCGGATCCGTTGAACTAAAGAACTCTGACTTCACTTTGTATGGAAATATCGGAAACGTAACGAATAATATTTCAGAGGTTTCTTTGACAGGCAATAGTAAGTTGCTTGTTCACGGACAAGATTCTTACGAGAAGCTTTATGTTGCAGGAGAAAGGACAGTAATTGATAGTTCATTGAATATCGGGGAGGATTCTGAGCTCATCTTGTCTGGTCGCGTTGCCATGACAGGAGACAAAAGAATTAATAATTCCGGCAATGTGTCGATAGCCTCTAAATCTAGGATTAATCTTCTCGGCTCTTTGATCCAAACTTCAACCGGTACGACAACATTTAAACAAACCTCTCAAACGTTTGTTGAAGGAAATATCGATAACTTAGGAGGCTCTTTAATTGTAGACGGCGAACTAAAAGCTAACGATGTGGATAATCATGGTGGTTTCATCGATATTAAGGGAAATTTTACGGCAGCTGCTCTGAAGGTAACGCTTGACGGAACAGCAAAAAAAGCCGGTCAGGTTTTAGTATCAGAGGGGGCACAATTTCATACTGAAAATCTTCAATTAATAGCTGGACTTGTGGATGTAAAGGGCCAACATTCGGGTGAAAGAACATGGGCAACTATTGAAGATTTGAACTTAAGCGGCGGCACATTACAAGTTCAAGGCAACTCCGCTTTAATAGTTGGAAAAGGTGTCGGTAACATCCAATTCGACAAAAAAAATATAACTAGCATAGCTGAAGAACACAACGTAAAAGACAAGACGATTCTGGCTGTTAATTCCTCTCTTTTGCTCAATAAAGATTCGTCGATCGTCATTGGAACCCAGTCCTTAAAACAACCTTCAGCAAACGCAGTCTTAGGACAAGATTCTGTCCTGATTTTTAATCCGGAGAACGATAAACCGGTTTTTGTTTCTGAAGAAAAAACAAGCCTTCAACTCGATAAAGACAGCAAAATTCTGGTTCTCGATCCATTTAATCCCGGATATTTGACCAATAAAAATGTGGAACTTTCCGGGCAGTATGAAGAAAGCGAGATTCTCTCGGCCAACCGGAACGTCGAATTGACTTTAGTTCAAAAAGAAGACGGTTGGGCGTTTGAAAAGGTTTCTATCTCCGAGAAAAACTTTATCTATCCGGTGATTCAGAACTTTTTATACAACGAATATCAAAACTTTACCGTTAATTCAGAAAATATCGGAGCACAATTTTTTGCTAAGGCAGACAATGAGCTTTATATGTCCGCGGAACTCAGCAATCAACTCATCGCTGAAGTGACCCAACTTGCAGTCTTAACGGGAGGAAAATTAACCGCCTTAAACGGTGCAGGTATTTCTTTAAAAGCATTGAATAATGAACTGGAAGAAAGCAATTTGAGACAAGGAGAAGTGAAACTTTACGGAGGTATTTCCGGTGGAGCTTCTTTTTCCAAACATTTAAATTCTTATCTGAATAATGTGAAGTTCAAAGCCTATAACGAGGAAGTAATTATTGGGGCAAGTTATGGGATTTCCGATTCCACAGGTCTGTCTATGAATCTTGTAGCTAACCGCTCCACGGCTAAATCATCTCATGCGGTTACACAAGGGAAAAATAAACAGTGGAATCTTGGTTTCAATGTTGGGATAAGAAAAGATATAGGCGAATTTTATGTCGGGAGCGGATTTGGATTCTTCCACTCCTCAAATAAGATGTCTGCCATGATGCCCTCTTCAATGATGATGGAAGATGTGAAGTCGGACCCTAATTTTAACTTTTTAAGATTTTCAATTGAAGGGGGAGTGAATTTAAACGATTACGGTCAAATATCTTTTTCTCCGACAATATGGCATTTCCCAAGCTCTAATCAACAAATCAAGATAGGTAACAGCAATGCCTTCGAGATGAAAAACAAATCGCAAACTTTTGTTGATTTACCGCTAAAAGTAAGTGCTAAGACTGCTCTAGGCAGTGTCCGGGGATTAGATATTGACCTGAATGGAGATATTGACGCCTCAATCCGTGCTGGACAATTGAAAGGAAAAGGAGATTTGAAGATCGCCGGTCTGAGTCCCGTAGAGAGAATTAGTTTAGATAGATTTAATCGTTGGAAGGCCGGGGCATCTCTAGCAGTGAAGGCACAAAATAAGAATTTTGAAATGAGTGCTTTTATTTCAGGAAATACCGGAGACGTTAGGTTTACCGGCGTCGGCGGCATTAAAGCAAGCTGGAAATTCTAAATCAAGTAAAAGAGCCAAGTCATAAAAACTTGGCTCGAAAGTCTTCCTGCTTTTTTATTTTCCGGAAGATTCTGTTTGATTCTGCTTTTTCATTTCAGCCAGAATCTCTCTCAAGAGAAGGACATTTTCCGGAGTGGGCGGCGGAGGAGTAGCCTCTTCTTCTACCTTCAACTGAGCCTCTAATTTCTTTCTCATATTGGAGAGGAGTTTCAGCATACTGAATATCACCAGAGCCAGTAAAAGAAAGTTAATCACCGCGGTTAGGAAAGTGCCGTAACCCAGAACAGTTGCTCCGGCTTTTGTTAAAGCCTCATACGTATAAGGTCCGGCGTAATCAGCCGGCATTTTCATTACCCAAAACAAATTGGAAAAGTCCGGTTTACCAATAAGCACCCCAAGAATGGGATTGATGATGTCTTTTACAAAAGAGCTGACAATATTATTAAAAGCAGCTCCGACGATTACGGCTACTGCTAAATCAATCACATTCCCTTTTGAAATAAAAGCCTGAAACTCTTTAAAGAAGCCTGAGGCTTGTTTCTGGATGGAGCTCATAACGTTCCTTTCTTGAAAGTAAATAAAATAATGGCAGATTTTAGAAGCTAAAAAGTGCTGAATAAAGGACTAAGTTCAATTTTGGGTCCTCCGGTAGTTGGGATTTCTTGACAAATATTTTAAAATTCTCCCGTTTATAAACATTTTTTCTAATTAGAAGAGGATATTGCCTCATGATGGTCCTGTACAGTGGCAACACCGACCCATTCTCACAGCGTTGCCGTTTTGTTCTTTTCGAAAAAGGAATGGATTTTGAAATTCGTGATATCGATCTTTTCCACAAACCGGAAGATATTGATGTTATGAATCCTTACGGAGAAGTTCCTATTCTGGTGGAACGCGACTTGGTTCTTTACGAATCCAATATCATCAATGAATACATTGATGAACGTTTCCCTCATCCACAGTTAATGCCGCCGGACCCAGTTGAAAGGGCCAGAGCAAGGTTAATGCTTTTCAATTTAGAACGTGAAATTTTTGTTCACGTAAAAACATTGGAAAACAGAAACTCTACAGAAGAAGAGCGTGAAAGAGCCAGAGCAAAAATTAGAGACGCTTTGGTTGGTTTAGCACCGGTTGTCGCTAAGAAGAAATATCTCAATGGCGATGAATTCTCAATGCTTGACATTGCGTTGGCTCCATTACTTTGGAGGCTGAATTACTACGGGATCGAACTTCCTCCGGCAGCTATGCCTATCCAAAAATATGCTGAGAGAGTTTTCTCCCGTCCTGCATTTATTGAGGCCTTAACTCCATCCGAAAGAGTTATGCGTAAATAATATGTTTTTTAAGAAACCTGAAGTTCCTCCTTTTACTTCGTATATCTTGCGGGCCTATTATGAATGGGCGACAGACAATGATTACACTCCTATGATCCAGGTTCGCTTGGATCAAAATAAAGATGAAATCAGTGTACCTGCCAAATTTGAAAAGGACAAAGATATTGTATTTAATATCTCAGCCGAGGCTTGCGGGAATTTAGATATCAGCGAAAATTATGTGGATTTTGATGCTAGGTTTGGCGGGGAGGTCCATCATATTCATTTTCCGGTCGAAAATGTGGTGCTGATGTTTAACCGTGAGAATCAGTTTGGTCTACCAACGAATATGTTCCCCAACAAGAGGTTAAAGAAATCAGAGGATCAACGGCCTAAAAAACCGATATTCTCACAGGTGGATTAATTTCAAACGCGCCGTCAGGCGCGTTTGTTGTTGCTAAATGTATATATTGGGTTTTTGGCCTATACAAATCTTAATTTTTGTGTAGAATGCACCCTCGTTGTTGAGTTGCCCGTTTAGCTCAGTGGTAGAGCAACCGCCTTGTAA
>CANTYJ010000046.1 GCA_947854175.1 uncultured Turicimonas sp.
TTTTAAAGAGCTCCGCAAAGGATTTGACTTCTCTTCGTGGCTACCTTGGAAGGCAAATCCGTCGAGATAGTAGTCAACCTGCCATAACTCACTTCATAAAGAGCCCTCGTTTACAAAAAACCGGGTCTTGGGACTCTTACGTAAGAGCAGAATAGCTGCCGAGCGTGCGCTGAAGTGGATAAAGAGATTCATCGAGAACAAGCTACATCTCCAGGTCAACGAAGAGAAAACGAAGATTCTAAAAGTTGGAAGTTCTGAAGTCCAATTTCTGGGATTCAGTTTTACGACATTCGTCTCCAAGTCCAAAAAGCTCAGATTTCCTCAATACCGATATTTACCTGTTGTGCACAAGAAGAAAAGGAAGAAACTCAAGCAAGCCTTGAAAGAATTCCTTGACCGAAGGGAACCTGGAGGAATAGAGGTTGTTAAGAGAAAACTGAAATTAAAACTCAGGGGCCGGGCAAACTATTTCAAGAAAGCAATACCCACTAACTGGGTAACAGAGCTTGACAGCTGGATAAAGAGAAAAGTTAGGTAACTTCTCTGGAAACAGTGGAAAAAACCTGAAAGGCGTTATCTTGAATTCAAAAGAAGATGAAAGAGCCCTCTTAGAAATTCAGAATATGCGTACTCGAGCAACCGATATTGGCGTATTGCAAAAGGCTCCCCATTACAGAAAGCCCTAAGTAATAAAATATTGGAATGGGAAGGTTGGTATACCTAAGAAAAGCTCTGCGAGCCGCAGAAAGGCAGTAGAGTATGTTTATTAAAACCGCCTTGGTGCCGAACAGCGTGCCAGGTGGTGTGAGACGGACGGGAGTAAAATCCTTCTCTACTCGATTATTACCCGGTTCTGAAATAAAGACGGTTCATCAACGGTTCTCCACAATTGAAGGCATTCTTTTTCAAAATTACAAATCCAAAGATAAAACCTGAAAAATTGAAGGTTCTAATGCTAAATTCATTAAATTATGTTTTTTACAAACAGAACCTAAAACTAGTTAAACCGAAGGGATATCCAGATGAATAACGATTTTCCAAGAATTAAACGCTTACCTCCCTATGTCTTCAATATCACAAATGAAAAGAAAATGGCGGCCAGACATAGAGGCGAAGACATTGTTGACTTCAGCATGGGAAATCCGGACGGAGATACTCCTAAACATATCGTAGACAAACTTGTTGAAGTAGCTTTAAGACCCGGGACACACGGTTATTCCGCCTCAAAAGGAATTCCCCGCTTAAGAAAAGCCATTTGTGACTGGTACAAACGCAAGTTTGATGTCGATTTGGATCCGGATAAAGAAGCTATTGTCACTATAGGTTCAAAAGAAGGTATTGCACATTTGATGCTGGCCACTCTGGATCGCGGAGACACCATTCTTGTTCCGAATCCTAGTTATCCGATTCACATTTATGGTGCCATTATTGCCGGTGCTGACGTTCGAAGCGTCAAGATGGCACCCGGAACAGATTTCTTTGCCGAGTTTGAAAGAGCAGTCGTTGAAACAACTCCTAAACCTAAATTAATGATTCTGGGTTTCCCAAGCAATCCGACAGCTCAGTGTGTTGACTTAGCTTTCTTTGAAAAGCTGGTTGCATTGGCCAAGAAATACGGTGTTTATATTGTTCATGATCTGGCTTATGCAGATATTGTCTATGACGGTTATAAAGCTCCGTCTATTATGCAGGTACCGGGTGCCCGTGATGTGGCCGTTGAGTTCTTTACCATGAGTAAGAGCTACAACATGGCCGGATGGAGAATCGGGTTCATGGTTGGAAATAAAGATTTAGTCAATGCATTAACAAGAATTAAAAGCTATCACGACTATGGCACCTTTACACCGATTCAGGTTGGAGCTATTGAGGCTTTGAACGGTCCTCAAGATTGCGTTGAAGATGTCCGGAAAGAATATGAACATCGTCGTGATGTGATGGTAAAAGGTTTACACGATATCGGTTGGATGGTTGAGAAACCGAAGGCCTCAATGTACATTTGGGCCGAGTTGCCGGACCATTACAAGTCCATGGGTAGCGTTGAATTTTCCAACCGCTTATTAGACAAAGCCAAAGTTGCTGTATCCCCGGGTGTTGGATTCGGGGAATATGGTGAAGGTTATGTCCGTATTGCGCTAATTGAAAACGTTGACCGAATTAGACAAGCTTTGAGAGGCATAAAGAAGATGTTTATGGAAGACGGCCTGATCGAGTCTTCTGCACGCAAGCGCCAGAGCGTCACCCGTCATTGGAAAGGAATGCCGGTTCCGTCTAAAGAGCAGGTTCAGGAAAAACCAAAAGTTTCTTTGAAACCGGTAGAAGTTCCCCACATCAAGACTAAGTCTGAAGCGATAAAAACCAAGACCAAGAAAAAGGTCAGAACAACAACGGAAAAGAAAACAAAAGTAGCTGCCAAGGCAACAAAAAATTCAAAAGCTAAATCATCCGAAACCTCAAAGAAATAGGAATGTTTTTAAATGACTAAAGCGATAAAAATCGGTATGGCCGGCTTCGGCAATGTTGGTAAAGGAACTTACGATGTTCTTCAGAAGAATAAAGACCTCATTGCTCAAAGATCGGGGGCAGACATCTCTGTGAAACGAGTGGTTGTCCGTAAACCGGAAAGAGTGATTCCTCTTGTAAGTGAGGATGTTATTGTCGGGCACGACTGGAAAGATATAATTAATGATCCGGAAATCGATGTTGTAGTTGAAGTAATGGGAGGCATTGAACCGGCCCGAAGCTTCATCATGGAAGCGATTAATAAAGGAAAACATGTCGTTACTGCAAATAAGGCACTTTTAGCCGAATGCGGAAACGAAATTTTTGCCGCAGCTCAAAAAGCCGGGGTCAATGTTGCATTTGAAGCAGCAGTTGCCGGATCCATCCCAATTGTTAAAGCATTAAGAGAAGGTCTAGCCGCTAATGATATTAAGTGGATTGCCGGTATCATCAACGGCACCTGTAACTTCATTCTTTCAACAATGAGAGATACCGGCCGGGCTTTTGACGATGTGTTGGCTGAAGCTCAGAAACTGGGTTACGCGGAAGCAGATCCGACATTTGATATTGAAGGGATCGATACAGCTCACAAAATTATGCTTCTTTCTTCTATTGCTTTCGGTGTACCTGTAAATATGCAGAAGGTTCACATAGAAGGCATTAGTAAGTTAGAAGCCAAAGATATTAAATTTGCCGAAGAGCTGGGATACCGGATCAAATTGTTGGGTATCACAAAAAATCAGGATTACGGTGTTGAAGTCCGTGTTCATCCGGCTCTCGTTCCGAACAGACGCCTGTTAGCCAATGTTGAAGGTGCGATGAATGCTGTCGTTGTTAAGGGCGACGCCGCCGAGAGCTCTTTGTATTACGGAAAGGGTGCCGGTGGTGAACCTACAGGAAGTGCTGTGATTGCCGACTTGGTTGATATTGCCAGAACCTTAAACGTTGACGTTTCTGAAAGACCGAAGATGCCGACTCTGAGACATTCCGGAGAGCAATTGCCGTGGGCCGATTTTGGCGATATTGTGGCTTCTTACTACATGAGAATCCCGGTTGAAGACAGACCCGGCGTGTTGGCAGAAATAACAAGAATTATCGCTGATAACAACATCTCTATCGAATCACTGATTCAGAAAGAGTCTCTTGATAACAAAGGAACAGAAGTCATTATGATGACTCATTCTGCAAAAGAGGCCGCTGTCCAAAAAGCAATTCGTACGATGCAAGCACTCAGCAGCGTTAACGGTCCTATTGTGTTACTAAGGAAAGAGGAGTTGGTTTAATGCAATATGTATCTACCAGAGGCGGAGTTCCTGCAGCAACCTATACAGAAATCATTTTGCAGGGACTTGCAAAAGACGGCGGTCTTTTTGTACCGGCTCAATATCCTGTAGTAACAAAAGAGACTCTAAACAGCTGGAGAGGATTGAGTTATGCTCAGCTTGCCACTGCTGTGACGGCTCTTTTTGCCAAAGATATGAACCGCTCCACGATTGCCCATCTTTGTGAATCGACTTATACCAAAGAGACATATTGTTTCGGGCGTGCCGGAACGGATTTCGAAAAAATCACGCCGCTTCATTGGCTCAATGATGAATTGGCTATTCTTGAACTGTCCAATGGTCCGACTTTGGCGTTCAAAGATATGGCAATGCAATACCTTGGAGCATTGTTTGAATACGTTTTGGCCAAACGACAGGAAAATCTAAATATTCTTGGAGCAACCAGCGGAGACACCGGCAGTGCAGCAGAGTATGCAATGAAAGGCCGTGAAGGTATCCGTGTTTTCATGCTATCTCCTGCAGGAAGAATGAGTGCTTTCCAAAAAGCACAGATGTATTCTTTGTTGGATGACAATATTTTTAATATTGCGGTCAAAGGAAGCTTCGATGATGCACAGGATATCGTAAAAGCGGTCTCTTCTGATTTGGCTTTTAAAACCGGTCATCACATTGGTACAGTTAATTCCATTAATTGGGCGCGTATTGCAGCTCAGGTTGTTTATTACTTCAGTGCATGGCTACAGGCAACTGAAAATGATGATGAAGAAATTGCATTTGCTGTTCCCAGCGGTAATTTTGGAGATGTGTTAGCCGGATGGATTGCCAAGCAAATGGGCTTGCCTGTCAAACAGTTAATTGTTGCAACCAATGAGAATGACGTTTTGTATGAATTCTTCAGAACCGGAAGGTACAAAATCCGTGACTCGGAACATACTTACGTCACCAGCTCTCCGTCTATGGACATTTCCAAAGCATCCAACTTTGAGCGTTATATCTACGATATTTGTTTAAAGAATCCGGAACGCGTAAACGAATTGTGGGATCAGCTCAAAGAAAAGGGAGAATTCCTTTTAGACAATGAAGAGTGGCAACGAGTCAAAGATAGCGGCTTCTGTGCAGCCCGAAGCACTCACGAAGAACGCATTGAGAGGATTCGTAAAACATGGAAAGAATATCAGTTCCTGATTGATCCTCATACCGCTGACGGGTTAAATGCGGCTTACAAAATGAAATTAGACGGCGTTAAAACAATCTGTTTGGAAACAGCTCTTCCTGCAAAATTTGGAACAACTATTATGGAAGCAGTTGGATTCGAACCGCCTGTTCCTCACGGTTATGAAAACCTTCTGCAGAAACCACAGAAGGTGGTTGAAATGGATGTCAATGTTCAGGAAGTTAAAGACTTTATTAACAGTCATTGTTAAAACTGTCTGATCTTTACTGACTTAATGCACCTCACGCAGATTCGTTTGCCTGAGGTGTTTTTCTTTAATGAAGTTTGAAGGCACAGTACAATAAGCACAAAATTTTGAGGAAAAACAGGCATGGCAAGACTAACGTCCGGCGTTGATGAAGTTAAAGTTCTTTTAGAAATTTTGAAGAGGATTCCCTATGACAGGAAAATATCTTCAACAGAATTATTAAATATGCTGAATAACTCCGGTATTTCTATTATCCGCCGACGACTTCAGAGGTATCTTAAGGCCATCGTGGATAATGATTGCGGGGTCGAGTGTGACGACTCGGAAAAGCCTTTCGGGTATAGAAAAATAAGAACCGTTGCAGGGTTGGAAACGCTTAGTCTGGATAGTAATGCGAAACTGCTTTTGAACTTGGCAAGAGAACATTTGAAATATCAAATTCCGACAGAAGTCAGCACTTCTTTAGATTACTTGTTTGAAGAAGGCAGGGAGGCAGCTTCTTCTAATAGTCCTACGGACAGATGGATTGATAAGGTGGCTGTCGTCAGCAGTTCAATACCTATGATTCCGCCGAAAATCCTCCCCAGGATATTTAATACGGTTTCAGAAGGGCTCTTTGAAGGCAAACAGCTGGAAATAACTTATAGAAAAATTGACGGAGAGCTAAAAAAGGTCCTGGTCAATCCTTTAGGGTTGGTACAACAAGCAGTAAGGCTTTATCTGGTTTGTAAATACGTTTCATCAGACAGCATCAGACACCTTGCACTGCACAGAATGGAACAAGTTGAACTGACAACCTTCGTCGCTGAAAAGCCGGCAAACTTCAACCTCAAAAGATACGTTAAAGAGCATCACTTTAACTATGGCAAAGGCAAGCAGATTGAACTTGTTATTGAGTTTACCAACGCAATAACTGCAAGGAATCTTCAGGAGACACCTTTTAATAGGACTCAAAAAATAGAAGAAATCAAGCCCGGACTGTATCAGTTAAGAGTACAAATGGAAGATTCAGTACTTCTTGACGGGTGGATTGCGACCTGGAAGGAAGAAGGACAATTCACGAAAATTGAAAAAACTGAAATTGAGCAATAAAAAATTATCAGAAAGATCTGTTTGTTGAAAATTCTCTGATATTCTAAAAATATAAGTTAAACCTATGAAGCGAAAGTAAAGCTTTTTGTGCACTTACAGAGAGTCCGGGTAGCTGAGATCCGGGCAGAACGCAGTTAAGCATAATGGGTCGCTGAGGGCGCAAGGAAAAGTTGTAAAACCTAGTATTCTGCGACGTAAAGACATACGTTAGTTGTCAGGAGAATGATGGTTCTCTGTTAAGCGCACTAGAGATAAATTGAAATGGTTTAGCTTTAGTGAAACAAGGTGGCACCGCGAGCGAAATATCGCCCGTCCTTGAATAAAAGTTTTTTGGAAAAATCTTTATTCGAGGACGGGCTTTTTGGTTCTTCCCGGATAAAAAAGGGGATTTAAAATGTATGAACCGACGCTTGCCAAAGCACGAGAATATGCACTCACAGGAAGGTATAAAAAGATTCCTGTGACAAAAGAGATTTTTTCGGACTTCATTACTCCTATCTCGGCTTTACGTATTCTTCTCGGAAAGAGCAACCACTGCTTTTTATTGGAGTCTGCCTCGGACTCTGCGGGTACCGGCAGATATACCTTTCTTGGAAGTAATCCAACTCTTGAAGTGACATGTAAAGACGGCGTCGTCAGAATTAAAGACAGATTCAATACAAAAAGTGTTCAAGCAAATCCTGAAGAATTTATCAGAGAGATTCTTTCGGAAAATGCAGCTCCAACTATTCCCGGGATGCCTTCTTTTGCCGGAGGACTGGTAGGGTATTTTTCTTACGATTACTTAAAGTATGCAGAGCCTTCGTTAAATCTAAAAGCCGTAGATTCAGAAAACTTCAATGATTTGGATTTAATGCTCTTTGAGAACGTTATCTGTTTTGACAATTTCAGACAACGAATCATTTTGGTTACCAATGCAGATATAACCGATTTGGATAATTCTTATCCGCAGGCCTGCGGAAGACTGGAAAATCTCGCTGCACTGTTACGTCACGGAGAACCACAAAAGATTAAATCAGGAAAGCTCTTGTCTCCAATCAAACCACTTTTTGACGAAAAACAATATTGTGAAAAAGTTGAAAGGGTTAAGGACTACATTAAGGAAGGCGATATATTTCAGCTTGTATTGTCTAACCAGCTTGAAGCGAATTTCGCGGGTTCTTTATTAGATACCTATCGCTGTTTAAGGGCCGGAAATCCTTCCCCATACATGTTTTATTTCTGCGGAGATGCCATGGAACTGGCAGGGTCCTCTCCGGAAACACTTGTAAAACTTGAAGACGGTGTTCTTCATACTTATCCTTTGGCCGGAACCAGACCAAGAGGGATGACATCAGAAGAAGACAAGTTGCTTGAACATGAATTATTAAATGATGAGAAAGAACTGGCTGAGCACAACATGCTGGTTGATTTAGGTCGAAATGATTTAGGGAAAATCAGTCAGTTCGGAACTGTTGAAGTCGAACAATACTTAAAAATTCTACGTTTCTCCCGAGTCATGCACATTGGATCCACTGTGAAAGGAAAGATTGCTTGCGGAAAAGATGCATTAGATGCAGTTTCTTCGGTACTGCCTGCAGGCACTCTCTCCGGAGCCCCGAAGCTCAGGGCAATGGAAATTATTGACGAACTCGAAAAAGACAAAAGAGGAATCTATGGGGGAGCCGTCGGGTATATCGGCTTTAACGGAAATATGGATACTTGCATAGCCATTCGTTTGGCTTATCTGCGAAACGGCAAAGTATTTATCCGTAGCGGAGCAGGAATTGTTGCGGATTCTGAACCGAAGAAAGAGTATCTCGAATGTATCAACAAAGCCAAGGCGGTTATTGAAGCTTTAGAAAAAGCTCAAAAGGAAGGTGAATTATGATTTTACTAATCGACAATTACGACAGCTTTTCTTTTAACCTTTTTCAGTTATTAGGTTCCATTAACCAGGATATAAAAGTTATCCGCAATGACGAACTGTCTGTGAATGAAATAGATGGACTTAATCCGGACAGTATCGTTTTATCACCCGGCCCCGGGAGACCGGAAGACGCCGGTTGTCTGATTGATGTCATAAAAGAATTGGGGCATAAATATCCGATTCTTGGCGTTTGCTTAGGACATCAGGCAATTTGTGCGGCTTTTGGTGCTGAAGTAACGTACGCCAAACAATTGATGCATGGAAAACAGTCGATGATTGAACTTGATCACGATTCTGCCTTATTTAAAAACCTTGATTCTTCAATACCGGTTGCAAGGTACCATTCTCTGGCTGCTTCTGCAGATTCCATTCCTGAAACGTTGAAAGTAACAGCACGGACATCGGATGGGGAGATTATGGCAATTGAGCACAAGGATTATCCGATTTACGGTGTTCAGTTTCATCCGGAATCGATTATGACTCCGAACGGACATACCATCATCAAGAATTTTTTAGAGATAGCCGATAAGTAAGAGGGACAAAGAATGATTGCAGAAGCCATTGTAAAGATTGTAGATAAAAGAGATTTAACTTATGACGAAGCCTATGCCGTAATTAATGAAATTATGGAAGGTAAAACAAGCCCGACACAGAATGCCGCTTTTTTAGCCGCTTTATCAACAAAAAGCACCAAGGCCGAAACGATAGACGAAATCACAGGATGTGCGGCGGCAATGCGAGAGCACGCCTTAAAAGTAGATACCGGCGATATGGATGTTCTGGAAATTGTAGGAACCGGTGGTGACGGAGCTCACAGTTTTAATATCTCCACAACTTCTGCAATTGTTGCAGCTGCCGGCGGAGTCAAAATTGCTAAGCATGGTAACAGAGCGGCTTCATCAAAATGCGGTACGGCCGATTGTCTGGAAGCATTAGGAGTCAATATTGATTTAACACCGGAAAAATGTCTTGAGTTACTGAGAGAGGTTGGATTTTGCTTTTTCTTTGCACAGAAGTACCACACCTCGATGAGATTTGTCGGCCCTATCCGTAAGGAACTTGGAATCAGGACAGTGTTTAATATTCTGGGACCTCTGACCAATCCGGCTCGCCCTAAAAAGCAACTTCTTGGTGTCTACGATCCTTCGTTAGTTGAGCCCCTTGCAAAAGTCTTAAAGAAATTGGGAGTTGAAAGAGGAATGGTGGTTTACGGGCAAGATAAACTTGACGAAATTTCAATGAGTTCGCCGACTTTCGTCTGTGAATTTACTGAAGACAAATTTAAAACCTATCGTTTGACTCCCAATCAGTTTGGGTTTGAAAAATGTTCTAAGACTGATTTATTAGGAGGTACTCCTCAGGAGAATGCTCAAATTACCAGAGATATTCTTTCAGGAAAAGAAAAGGGACCTAAACGACAGGCTGTCTGCATGAATGCCGGGGCTGCTCTTTACTTAGCAGGAAAAGCTAATTCAGTTGAAGACGGAGTAAAAATAGCTGAGCAGCTGATTGATTCCGGCAAAGCAATGGCAAAACTGGAAGAAATCATTCGGAAAAGTCGGAATTAACAATGGCAAAAAATATTCTAGAAGTCATTGCGGCCTCTTCTAAAAAAAGAGCTCAGGATGCAAAAGCTTTTATTTCTCTAGCTCAAATAAAAGAAATGGCCCTAGAGAAGAGAGCAAGACACGCTGATTCAAATCGTTTTCTAAAGGCTCTTAAGAAAGACGGATTAAGTTTTATTTGCGAAATTAAAAAAGCCTCTCCTTCTAAAGGTGTTATCAGTGAAGATTTCCCGTATGAGTCTATTGCTCAAGATTACTCTCTGGCCGGAGCTGATGCCGTTTCTTGTTTGACTGAACCTAACTGGTTTTTGGGTTCTGATGAGATATTCAGATCTGTTCGAGGAATTATTAAACAACCGATGATTAGAAAAGACTTTACGGTTGACGAATATCAGATCTATGAAGCGGCATTAATGGGAGCAGATGCTATTTTGTTAATCTGCTCTTTGCTTGATACACCGACATTGAACAGATATTTATCGGTTGCTTCCGAATTTGGAATGTCGGTTCTGGTTGAAGCTCACACTAAAGATGAAATAGCTTCGGCCGTCTCGGCCGGAGCCCAAATTATCGGAGTTAACAATAGAAACCTGAAAGATTTCTCTGTTGACTTGGATAATGCAGCGCGCTTACGTGAATTGGTTCCGTCTGACATCGTTTATGTATCTGAAAGTGGGATTTCTAAACTCGAAGACATTGAAGCGGTATCTTCCATAGGAGCTGACGCCGTATTAATCGGTGAGTATTTAATGCGCTCAAATGATAAGGTCCGGCTATTACAAGAAATGCGCCGAATTGCAGGGACAGCAAGAGGACAGTCATGACAAAAATTAAGATATGCGGTCTCAACAGAGTCGAGGACATTCATGCGGTCAATGCGTGTTTACCTGATTATGCGGGCTTTGTCATTGACTTTCCGAAAAGCAGGCGTAGCGTCAGTATTGAAAAATTAAAAGAATTGGTGTCGCTACTGGATAAGTGCATTGTGCCCGTCGGAGTATTTGTTGATGCATCTGTCGATACGGTTGCGGATCTTTTGAATAGTAAGACGATACAAGTCACACAACTTCATGGAAATGAGGATAAGGCGTATGTGAATGCTATAAAAAAAATGATACCTCAGGGTTCAGTTTGGAAGGCTTTTCAGATCCGTACTGAAAACGACATTGAAAGGGCAATGGATTCAAATGCAGACATGATTGTTCTTGATAATGGAAAAGGAACCGGAAAAAAATTTGATTGGGAAGTTTTGAAGATTGTCGACAGACCGTACTTTTTAGCCGGTGGAGTCAATGAAAAAAATGCTTATGAAGCAATAGAAAAATTTTCTCCCTATGGCTTAGACGTGTCGGGTTCTGTCGAGACGGACGGACTAAAAGATAGAGAAAAGATAATCAACTTTGTCCAAAAAATAAGAACTATCAACACTAAATAAACATTAATTAAACAAGTAGGAATTGAAATGAGTAAAGGTAGATTTGGAGATCATGGCGGTCAATATGTTCCCGAGACCTTAATGAATGCCGTCATTGAGCTGGAAAAAGCATATGACCATTACAAAAACGATCCAGCATTCAATGCTGAGCTAAATGAGTTGCTCAATGAATACGCCGGAAGACCTTCGCGGCTGTATTTTGCTAAACATATGACCGAAGATTTGGGTGGTGCAAAAATTTACTTGAAACGAGAAGACCTCAACCATACCGGTGCCCACAAAATAAATAACGTCCTGGGACAGGCTCTGTTGGCGAAAAAAATGGGTAAAACCAGACTGATTGCAGAAACCGGCGCCGGACAACATGGCGTTGCGACAGCAACCGCCGCAGCTTTGCTCGGCATGGAATGCGTTGTTTTTATGGGTAAAGAAGATACTGAAAGACAGGCATTGAATGTCTACCGTATGAAACTGTTGGGAAGCACCGTAGTTCCGGTTACATCCGGGACTGCAACCCTGAAAGACGCGGTTAGTGAAGCGATGAGAGAATGGACCGGAAGACTTCATGACACTCACTACTGCCTGGGTTCGGTGATGGGACCTCATCCGTTCCCGACCATCGTCAGAGATTTCCAGGCGGTTATTTCGAAAGAAATCAAAGAACAGGTTCTTCAAAAAGAAGGACGTTTACCGGATGCTGTAATTGCTTGCGTTGGTGGTGGAAGTAATGCAATAGGAGCCTTTTACCATTTTATTGACGATAAACAGACTCGATTGATTGGTTGTGAAGCTGCCGGCAGAGGAGCCGAAACTCTGGAAACAGCTGCAACAATTACAACAGGAAGAAAAGGTATCTTTCATGGAATGAAGAGTTATTTCTGTCAGGATGAATATGGGCAGATCGCACCGGTTTATTCCATTTCAGCCGGACTGGATTATCCCGGAATTGGACCTGAACACGCCTGGTTACACGACATCGGTAGGGCCGAGTACGTACCGGTAACCGATGAAGAGGCAGTTAATGCTTTTGAATATCTTTCTAGGACAGAAGGAATTATTCCGGCCATTGAATCGGCTCATGCCGTTGCTCATGCAATGAAATTGGCACCGACCATGAGTAAAGATGAGATTATGGTTATCAACATTTCAGGAAGAGGCGATAAAGATTGCGCCGCCATTGCCAGATACAGAGGAGAAAATATCCATGAATAAACTTACAGCAGCTTTTAAGAACGGCAAAGCCTTTATCCCGTTTGTAACCTGCGGGGATCCGGATTTAGAAACAACCAAGAAGATTATTATTGAGATGGAAAAAAATGGTGCTGATCTGATTGAACTGGGCATTCCTTTTTCTGATCCGACCGCTGAAGGACCGGTTATACAGGCTGCTAATGTAAGAGCACTATCAAAAGGAACGACAACCGATAAAGTGTTTGACATGGTTAAGGGACTGCGCAAGCAGGTACAAGTGCCGCTTGTTTTTATGACCTATGCCAATGTTGTCTACGGCTATGGTACCGAACGCTTTATAAAGAAATGCAAGGAAGTGGGAATTGACGGACTAATTCTTCCTGAAGTTCCTTTTGAAGAAAAAGAAGAGTTTGCTTCAGTGTGTCGTGACCATGGGCTAACGTTTGTATCTTTAATTGCTCCAACTTCGGAGGACAGAATTTCTACCATTGCACGAAACGCTGAAGGTTTTGTCTATTGTGTCTCTTCTTTAGGTGTGACAGGAACACGTGACAAAATTACATCTGATGTTGATTCAATGGTCAAAAAGGTTAAGGAAGCCAATTCTGAAATCCCGTGTGCAGTCGGTTTTGGTATTGCCACACCTGAACAGGGCCGTCAAATGGCCTCTGTTTCAGACGGCGTGATTGTAGGATCTGCTATTGTCAAAATTGTTGAAAAATATAAGAAGGACTCACCTGAATACGTCGGTCGTTTTGTTAAAGAGATGAAAGACGCAATAAGACGTTTATAGATATCATCGGAGGATGCATATAAGAAAGGGGATGTTGCAAAATTCGACTTTTATCGGATTAGCATTTCCCCTTTCTTTTATA
>CANTYJ010000047.1 GCA_947854175.1 uncultured Turicimonas sp.
TCAGTTGAAGCAGCTCCGACTGAAACCAGAGGTGTTCCTGCAACATAATCTTCAGTAGCAATGATCGCCAATGTTCCGTCTGAAAGAACAGACAATGCATTTGTTTTGTCATTTGTGCCAGCTGCGTTAGCCCCAACAATTGTATTGCCGTTTAGCGTGGAACCGGCTTTTACAAGGAGAACAGAGCCTTCGGAGGATTTAAATGTTTCAGCGGCTTCTTCCGGTGTTAATCCGATAGCTGCTTTACCTATGACATTAAGGGTTCCGGTAAAGCCGGATGTATCGCCGTTTACATAAAGTGTGCCTTTATCGTTAATAACTCCATTGACATTGCTCTTATCACCAAAAGTCAAAGAGTTATTATCCCCTGTTATGTTGAAATCATTTGTATGAAGAGTTGATTTCCCAGAAAGCTTAATATTTCCGCTATTTAGTGATAAAACATTTGAGAAAGAATCTCCGGTGGAATTCCATGTGCCCCCATTACTGAAAGCTAATTTCAAGCCTGAAACTTGGCCGTGATATTCTTTATTGTTTCCTATTTCTGAGGTAATAACATCCTTTCCGTTGTCTTTATAAGTCTGATAAGAACGCCCCGTCCACGAAGAGTCTTCCCCATTAAAATTTACAGTTACATAGGCGTCTAGAAGTTTACCTGATTGATGTGAGTCACCTCCTTGTTCATTAGGAGTTCCGAACGAAATATCTCCATTTAAAACTGTTGTAGAGTTGAGGTTGTCAACATTAATGTTGACTGTCGAAAAGCCTCTAGCATATATCGCAGAATCCTTAGCATTAATAGTTGTATTACCAGAAATACTGACTTCACTATTCGATAGAGCTTGAATTGCATTTTCGCTAGCATCAATTGCGATATTTGGTGCTTCTAAGTTAACAGTTGTCTTGTTTGCAGGAGGAACATCTTTTTCAGAATTTTGTTGTGTATGAATTCCAACCTTAGCTTTAATGATTATAGTGTTTGAAGCCTTTACTTTTACATAGCTAGGCCCAGTGTATTCTTTGTAATTGAGTTGTCTCGCCTCAATCCCTCTACTGTTGCTTGAAATTGAAACTGTATTAGTATTTTCTCCACCAATATTAACAGTTCCTTGGGCCAATGCCATGATGGAGGCTTGATTCAAGCCAGTTATACTAATAGATTCAGCTGTTAAATTTGCTACTCCACCAACTTGAGAAACTAAACCGTATTCAGTTCCCTCAAATAACGAGTTATTAGATGTAAATATTTTCCCTTCAGTCACCACCTGACCATAAACGGGCAGGTTATCTTGTGAATAGGTTACCCCCCCCCATGGTCATAGCAAAAGCTGGTAACAGTACCGTTGTTGCTATTGCTTTGTTTACTTTTTTCAATTTCATAATTGAACTGTCTCCGTTTCTAAACTTAATAGTTACCAAACTTCAGTAATGATTTTCACTTTTAATAGTTCTCTTAATTTTTTGTAAACGCGTGAACTTATCTCTTTACGAATTTAATCAAGGGTAGACTCTCAAGAGTTTAAATCAGCTATAAAAAAAGAGAAGCTATATTGATTAAATGAAACTTTTTTATCATAGTACAGCTGACGTTAAAGAAAGCTTTCTTTTTTCTTTCGTCTGTTTATCACCACATTGGTCTTCTTTATTATCCGTGTATCCCCTAATGACTTAGCATAGAAAAGTTATCAGAGGATGTACTATGTCGGGTGCGAACATATTTCTAGAACTGTTTACAAACGTTGATGCGTTTCTTACTCACATGCATCAACTGTATGGATTTTGGCTATACATAATTTTGGGGTTAATCTTCTTTTTAGAGTCAGGTGTCTTTTTTACCGGCCCCTTCCTTCCCGGTGACTCCTTATTATTTGTAGCCGGCGCGTCCTGTGCTGCCGGTGTCTTAGACCCTTGGGTCGTGGTTATCGCTTGTTGCATCGGAGCCGGAATCGGGAATACTTTTGGATTTGTTTGTGGAGCTTGGGCCGGAGAAAAATTATTTGCTGATAAATCCGGTAAGTGGATAAATCAGGATAACTTAAACAAGGCTCAGACATTTTTCAATCTGCATGGAGGTAATGCAGTAGCCTTGGCCCGTTTCATTCCTTTGATCCGTTCCTTAATGCCGTTAGTCGCAGGCGCCTCAAAAATGAACTTCACTCTCTTTAATATTTACAGTTATGCAAGTGCATTGGTCTGGTGCTCAATAATGACTTTCTTGGGTTATTGGTTAGGCCACATTCCGTTTGTTAAGAATAATCTCTCCTGGATTGTTATCGGCAGTATTACATTAGTGATGTTTGGATTAGTCAGCTCTGTAATTTATAAGAAAAAGCATTAATCACGGTTTAAACTTCACCCGATTAAAACTATCACCCAAAAAAACCTGCCTCCCGGAAAAGGTCAGCAGGTTTTTTCAGCTAATTAACTAAATTAGTTCTTGGAACGGTCAATGTGCTTGTGTGCAGCGATGAAAGGCATCATCTTGCGCAGGCGTGCACCGGTCTGTTCCAGCGGATGAGCAGCTGTTAAAGCACGGATAGCGCCAAGCTTCGGAGCGCCGACCTTGTTTTCAAGGAGAAACTCTTTGGCATAAGTACCGTCCTGAATATCTCTTAATGCTTTTCTCATAGCATTGCGGGCCTCTTCGGTAATGACCTTAGGACCTGTAACATAACCGCCGAATTCAGCATTGTTGGAAATGGAATAGTTCATGTCTGCCAAACCGCCTTCATAGATAAGGTCGATAATAAGCTTCATTTCATGACAGCATTCAAAGTAAGCCATTTCCGGAGCATAACCAGCTTCAACCAATGTTTCGAAGCCAGTTTTGATAAGCTCGGCCAAGCCGCCGCAAAGAACACATTGTTCACCGAACAGGTCAGTTTCAGTTTCTTCTTTGAAAGTTGTTTCGATAATGCCGGCTTTGCCTGCGCCGTTGGCAGCGGCATAAGACATGGCGACATCACGGGCTTTGCCGGATCTGTCGGCATAGACGGCGATCAATTGAGGAACGCCTGAACCTTCAGTGTATGTTCTGCGGACAGTGTGACCCGGAGCTTTCGGAGCAACCATCCAGACATCCAAATCTTCACGAGGTTTAACCTGACCGTAGTGAACATTGAATCCATGAGCAAAGGCAAGAGCGGCGCCCTCTTTGATGTTCGGTTCGATCTGCTTTTTGTAAACTTCAGCAATATGTTCGTCCGGCAAAAGGATCATGACAACATCAGCACCCTTTGTTGCATCTTCGATAGTTGCAACTTTAAGTCCTGCAGCTTCTGCTTTCTTCCAGGAAGCACCGCCCTTACGCAGGCCGACTGTTACGTCAACGCCTGAATCGTGGAGATTCAAAGCATGTGCATGGCCCTGGGAACCATAACCGATAATGGCGACTTTCTTGCCTTTAATTAAGGAAAGGTCGGCGTCCTTGTCATAATAAACTTTCATTTGAGAATACCTCTTTAAAATAATGAGATGATTGGAAAAATTTTAAATCCTTAAAATACGGTCTCCACGGCTGATGCCGCAGGCTCCCGTACGTACCATTTCCAGAATACTGGCTGGATCGGTCGCCTTTATAAAGGCATCTAGCTTTTCAGTATTTCCGGTCAGTTCAATGGTATATGTCTTATCAGTAACATCAATGATTCGGCCGCGGAAAATGTCGCTTAACCGCTTCATTTCTTCTCTTTCCTTACCGACTGCATGAACTTTCATAAGCATCAGTTCACGTTCAGTATGTTCTCCCTCGGTCAAATCAACAACTTTGATAACTTCAATCAATCGGTTCAGATGCTTAGTGATTTGCTCAATCAACTCATCGTTTCCCAGACTGACTATCGTCATCCTTGAAATGGAAGGCTCCTCGGTCGGAGCAACCGTTAATGTTTCAATGTTGTAACCTCTGGCAGAAAACAAGCCGACAACTCTGGACAATGCACCCGGTTCGTTTTCCAGAAGGACAGAAATAACATGTCTATTCATATTAAATTTTCTCCGAACCAAGAATCATTTCAGTCAAACCCTTACCGGCTTTAACCATCGGCCAAACATTTTCTGTTGGATCAACATGCACATCCATCAGCACTAAGTCGTCTTTGTATTTTGTAAAGGCATCCTTAAGTGCCTGTTCAAGCTCAGCCGGAGAATCTACAACAATACCGACATGTCCATAAGCTTCTGCTAATGCTTTAAAGTCAGGAGTCGGTGTCATATGAGAGTGGGAATAACGTCCCGCGTACTCCAGTTCCTGCCATTGACGTACCATTCCAAGATAATTATTGTTCAAAATAATAATCTTTGGATTGATACCCAGTTGTTTGGCAGTGGCTAATTCCTGAATATTCATTTGAATAGAGCCATCACCGGTAATACAGACCACCTGTTTGTCCGGATTTGCAACAGCTGCACCGATTGCATAAGGTAAGCCGACACCCATGGTTCCAAGGCCGCCGGAACTGAGCCAGTGTCTGGGTTTTGAAAAATGAATAAACTGTGCACACCACATCTGGTGTTGTCCGACATCGCTGGCAATGATTAAATCCGGACCCGCCACTTCTTGAAGTTTTTCCAGTACAAACTGTGGCTTGATAACCTTATCGCTCTTTTCGTAGCTAAGGCAATTGGTTTTACGCCATTCGTCAATCTTATTCTGCCAGGCAGCCATTTTTTCTGCATCCGGCCGTTGCGGAATTTCTTCCAAAAGATTAAGCATATCTGCCAAAACAACCTTGACATCGCCAACGATTGGAATATCAACCTTCACACGTTTTGAAATCGTTGAAGGATCAACGTCGATATGAATAATCTTTCTTGCTTTTTGAGCAAAGTTAGATGGTAATCCGACCACGCGGTCATCAAATCTGGCCCCAATCGCAACAAGACAGTCGCAGTTTTGCATTGCCATATTCGCTTCGTAGGTACCGTGCATGCCAACCATACCCAGGAACTTTTTATCATCAGCTTTGATAGCGCCAAGCCCCATTAAAGTTGAATTAACAGGAACACCGAGTTCAGAGGCAAAACGCTGAAGAAGTTCACTGGCATTGGCTGAAACAACGCCACCGCCAATATGAATCAGCGGACGCTCGGCCGAAAGCAACTGCTGAAGTGCTTTTTTAATCTGACCTAAATGTCCTTTTGAAACCGGTTTATATGAACGGATTTCAATTTCTTTAGGATAGTGATAGGCGCATTTGGCCGCCGTCACGTCTTTCGGAAGATCTATAACGACCGGACCCGGGCGGCCTGTCGTGGCAATATAGAAAGCTTTCTTAATGGTTGAGGCCAAATCCTCGACATTTTTAACCAGAAAATTGTGTTTTACACATGGGCGTGTAATGCCGATAGTATCAACTTCCTGGAATGCATCTTGGCCGATCGCTCCCGTATTAACCTGGCCGGTAAAAACAACCATTGGAATACTGTCAGCATAGGCAGTCGCAATACCGGTAATCGCATTGGTCGCACCTGGCCCGCTGGTTACCAGTGCGACACCTACTTTGTTGCTTGATCTTGAATATGCATCGGCAGCATGAACTGCTCCTTGTTCATGTCTGACAAGAATATGTTTGAATTTATCTTGCTTGAAGATAGCATCGAAAACATTTAAGACGCTCCCTCCCGGATAGCCGAAAACATGTTCGACTCCTTCCTCTGCAAGAGCGCGGACCAGAATTTCTGATCCATTAAGTATTTCTGCGTGTTTTTCCGCACTGTTCTGATTCATCAATTAAATCCTTTCAAAGTCCGAGGGAAATTGATCGGATGGCTTGTCCACCTATTTTTGACAGGCAACAGGCTATTCGATTAGTGCTTCGACATATCCTCTTCCGGTAAAAAGAGTCAACTCGAATTTTTTCTTCTTTGGTTTGGAAGAATTTGATTAGAATAACTCAAATATGTTCCAACTAAAAAAACTTCATATAGTATTTTTACCTACTCTTTTCCTGAGTTAATAACCTTGATATTGCATTATTGATCTCAGTCGGAGAGACTGGTTTCTGAAGAATGGTCGGAAGATCTGTCAAATCGGTTCCGTACTCACTGTAGTTCAGCCCTTCTGTTTCTTCTTCGTACTGTTTCATGACTTCTTCTCGGGCTGTGGCAGTCATCACAATCGCCGGAATTCTCCTACCTACCGCACTTCTAATTCTTAGAACAGCCTGCAATCCTGTCAGGCGGTTTGGTCCAAGATTAAAGTCAGTCAAAATAAAATCTAATGGGCTTGAAACTACTAGCTCTGCAGCTAACTGGGCGTCATAAAATTCTGCAATCCTAACTTTTGCGCCCCATGCTTCAGCTAATGCCTGCAGACTTCTGCGGATCAGTGGATCGTCTTCTATGATCAAGACTCGCTTGTCTCTAAGAGAAAAGAACTTCTTGGACGTTTCCTGTTTTGACAACAACTTAATCTGGTTAAGTTCACGTGAGAATGGAATCTCTACTTTAAAAATCGTCCCCCGACCTTTTCTGGACTGAAAAGAAAGATTAAAGCTTAGTAGATCACAAATCTTTTTAACAATAGATAAACCCAGCCCAAAACCTTCTTTAGCGGCATAACCGGATTCTCCTCTGAAATATTCTTTGAATAAATCTTTCTTTTCATTTTCTCCGATACCGATGCCGGTATCAGCCACTGTAATCACCAGTGAACCGCTGGAAAGCTTTTTAGCCCTCAAAATAACCGAGCCTTCGACGGTGTATCGGAAGGCATTTGACAGAAGATTACGAATGACCCGACTGAGCAGTTGACCGTCTGTGCAAATATTCGCGTCAATCGGTTGCATTATGAATTCAATCCCTTTTGTTTTAGCCACGGGTTCAAATTCAATTTTCATTTCATCAAAAATTTCTGACAGAGGAAATGTTGTCGGATTAATTTTGATACTGCCGGAATCCAGTTTTGAAAGAATTAGGATCTGGTCGACTAACGTGGCTACCTGTTTACAGGCTTGGGATAAGTTTTCTACCAGGGGTTTGCTATCTTTCGGTACCTGAGTTTCCAGAACAGATATAAAAATGCCCATGGCTTGAAGAGGCTGTCTTAAATCATGATTAGCTGCCGCAAAGAATTTAGTTTTGGATTCGATTGCCACTTCAGCCGCTTCTTTGGCTAAATCCGCTGCTTGTCTTTGCTGAATCAATTCTTCCACTAAATATTCTTTTTCGAAACTTCTATAAAGTGATAGCGAAAAAACAGCATTTAGTCTTTTTGAAAAATATCCAAGCAATAAAAAGAGAATAATTAGCCAGAAAGCCGCCGTCCAAAACGGAATGTTATATATCAGACATAGTTTGAGGACTGTCGGAAGAATAACCGGAGGCAGGAAGATCCAAAAGGCAGGCAGCCAGCAGGAGTATAAAGGAATACTTCCGAAAGTGACACTTATAATTAATGTCAGAAGAGCCATCTGTACTTCAATGTCTCCCGGAATCATAAAAAAGAATCCGGCAAAACCGAAAGCACAACCTGAGACGAAGATCATCTGCAACGAACGCTGTTGCCAAAATTTGAATTCTTTTTCTAAGTCCGGACAATCAAAAAAATCGTCGGTTGACTTTACGCTGGCCAAGCAATGCATTAAAACAAACGCCAGCCAAAATCCCATTACCCAACCACCGATAGAGTGCCAAGTCAAAAAAGTAAAAACAAGGCAAAACAAAAATCGGGTTAGGATAGAGGCGGACGTATGGTGAAGCATCTGAGCCAACCGCCCCATTTGAAGTTTCTTTTTAAATCCCGGTTGAATTGAACCTGTTTCCATGTACTCATAAATACTCGGACCCGGTTCAAAAACTTCGATAAATTTTTTGTACCCTTCTTTTAAAGTCATTTAGTAAATCCGGGACTACCGTCCATGATAAGTTCGCAATGATTAGAGTTTACTGTAATAACCGATTGTGCTCCTACCACTAATGTGCAAAGATTATCTGAGTGACCAAATGGGAGTCCTTCAATAATAGGCGTTGCCGTATTAGCTCTTATATAAGCAATGGCTTCTGACAAGCCATATCCGAAATCGTGAGCAGAGTGTCTGATTCCGGTAAAACTTCCTAGCAATATAGCCTTTTGTTGTGCAAGAATCCCCGAGTCATGAAGTTGCATTAGAGCCCTTTCTATCTTGTATGCGGGTTCTGCTACATCTTCCACAAACAGGATTCCATTTTTAATATCAGGGAAATATTTTGTTCCTAGAGTCGAAACTAGAACAGACAAGTTTCCACCCCAAAGAATCCCTTTTTCTTCTACATCTGTGCTTTCCGTCTCAAATTCAACTGAAACCGTTTTTTTGTTTAAAGCATTAAAAAAGCAGTCTATGGTATATGAAGAAACTGTTTTTCTTCCCAAAACACTTGCTGTAGGAGCGTGGAGACTTTTCCCTCCGTACAGAGCTAAATAAGCCAAGGAAAAAAGAGTGATATCAGAGAAACCGGCTACCCAAACATTTCTTTCTTTAATCGTTTCATAGTCAATGCCACTTAATATCCGGTTTAAGCCATAGCCTCCTCTGGCTGCAAGAACAAGGTTAACTTTCTTAAGAGATTGATTAAAATCTTTTAACCGTTCCTCATCAGAATTTCCTCCAAAACGCTGATAGGAATTAAAAACAGAAGTACCAATCTCAACAGTCCAACCGTTTTTCTCAAGCAAAGTAGCCGCATGGCTAATTTCATCCGGATTTAAGACATTTCCGCTTGGTGCAACTATTCCGGCTAATTTAGATGACACTCCTAACTTTCCTTTTTTCTCTTTTTTATAAAAAATTCCTGTAACAAGCCAAGACAATCTTCGGAACAAACACGGGAGCGGACTTTTGTATGATGATTTAGTGATTTGTTATCAAATAAGCGGTTTCCATTTTCGACAACGCCGCCTTTTTCATCAGGAGCTCCATAAATCAACCTGGCAAACCTTGAATTCATAATTGCACCTGCACACATCGGGCATGGTTCCAATGTGACATACAAAGAGCAATTATCAAGACGATAATTCTTTTTTCTTTGTGCCGCTTGTCTGATTGCCATGATTTCAGCGTGAGCTGTCGGATCTGAATTGGCAATAACTTTGTTATATCCGCGTCCAATAACGATTCCATTTTCATCTACGACAACTGCTCCGACAGGGACTTCTCCAATCTCTTCAGCTACTCTGGCACAGTCAATTGCTTCTTTCATAAACTGTTCATCTTTGGATGTATCAATCCTCTGATCAACCAACTCACGTTCACGGCGAAGCGCAAAGTTCTTTCTTTTAAGTTTTTCTTCTTCTCTTCGACGACAAATTCTATCTGACAAATGCTGAAGATTGATTTGTGCTGAGAGAGCGGGTCTGATCAAATTTGCTTCTCTGACTAACTCTTCAGCAGTGACACTCAACCAAGAGCCCGCAGACTCCAAAAACTTCTGAGCTTCAAAAATTGAAGGTTTTTGTGGGTTTGAGGCAGTTCCTTGAAATGTCATCAGTACACACCTCAGATTTTCAGGAATTTTTCCTAAAGAATCGAAGGTAGAGCCAACACGAATAGAAAGATTAACGAACCTATCGACTATATCCACTCAACTCTCCTTGAACTTCGAAAAGAAAACAGATATCGAAAGTGATTATCGTTGTGTATCAACTTTACGACAGGAAGAATACACAATCAAGCAAAACTTTTGAGTTGTTTGTTTTTGGACTCATGCAAAAGAATTACCTTGACTTTTCGATCTGGTCATCATTATTACCTGTTGGGTGCATAGGTTGTCAGAATACTTTCCCGAAAGAACCCAAGTTTAGAAGTTTTTCATCAAATAAATAACCGCTATCCATTGAACATCAGAATGTATAGCGGTTTTTAAAATTACATCCTGAATTCTGAGCCCCCTAGGAGATAAATCTAGGGAAATGAACATTATGACCGGTCCAGCACTGTATAGCCTAATGCTATACGAACCTTATGTCTAATACGATCTTATTAAAGCAAGCGAACGGACTGACGCAGGTTGAGAAAATTGCTTGTTTGATGTTCTCAGCTTAAAGACTCCGTTACCGTAACTTGGCCACATCCGTTTTTGTAAAGTAGATTAAAGTTGTACATGAACGGAGAATACAACCATTGCTATTCTAAACTTCGCTCTCATAAAG
>CANTYJ010000048.1 GCA_947854175.1 uncultured Turicimonas sp.
TTAAAAACAGCTCCGTCCGCAAGCACTAAGGCAGCTTCAGGTCGGGTGTCATTAATTAAGTTTATATTCACTATGACTCCGTAATGCCACCGAGACGCCGTTTCGGTCCCGGTCGCAGAATTATCAAATATGTTATTGAGGTACTTTTAAACCTTTTGATTATAGCCAACCGACCCTGAGTAACCTTAGGTGAAGGATAGAATTTTCCCGACTATACAAACATCATTGAACTGTCCAATTTGTTTTAATTTTTCTATTAAAAAGTGCTTGTTACGATTAGAATTTCACCTTATACGTAAAAACGGATAAACAGATACAGACAAAAATGAACCAACTCCAAGCGCTTGCACAGTGGACAACGATCGTTGCAGATACCGGGGATATTGACTCCATCGCCAAAATTAAACCAAGAGATGCCACCACGAATCCTTCTCTCATTCTGAAATCAGCAACCGATCCCCGCTATAGAGAACTTTTGATTAAAGCAAAACGGGACGGAAAAGATTTGGTTTCAGCCGCAGATCGTGTCCTGGTTAATTTCGGTATTGAAATTCTCAATCATGTTCAAGGAAGAGTTTCTACAGAAGTCGATGCAAGGTTATCTTTCGACACAGAAAAAACAATAGAAAAAGCAAGGGCGCTTATTTCGTTGTATGAAAGTGCAGGAATTGACAGATCCAGGGTTTTAATCAAAATCGCTGCTACCTGGGAGGGATGTCGAGCCGCAGAAGTCTTAGAAAAAGAAGGCATTCACTGTAATTTAACCTTAATTTTTTCTTTGGCACAAGCAGAAATCGCTTCTCAGGCCGGCGCTACGCTAATTTCTCCGTTTGTCGGAAGAATCTACGACTGGTATAAAAAACAGGCCGGACAATCCTGGAATGAAGAAGAAAATAGCGGAGACAACGATCCAGGAGTTAAAAGTGTCAAGTTGATTTTCGAAAGACTCAAAGGGGTCGGCTCCAAGACTGAAATCATGGGGGCAAGTTTCCGCAATAAGGGACAAATTCTGGCGTTGGCCGGATGTGATTTATTGACGATATCTCCCAAACTTATTGCAGAATTGCAAAGCTCCACTGAAGCAGTTGAGCAGAAATTGTTTGTTGAGTCTGTCCCCAAACTACCTCCCGAGATGCTAACTCAACCAAACTTTTTATTTACGATGTGTGCCAACACAATGGCCACTGAAAAGCTCAATGAAGGTATTAATTCTTTTGTTACAGACACAATGAAACTAAAAGAATTGTTAATGACCTTATAAAGGATTCTTTTCTTTAGACGGGCCGGAAATATAAAACCGGCTCCTTTTTTATTTTTACTTATTTAGTATGACAACACATAATATGCAAGGTTCTCTCTTTTTGGTATCTGCTCCGAGTGGCGCCGGAAAATCTTCATTAGTTAACGCGCTGCTGGCCCGCATGAACGGAATTGAACTTTCTATTTCAACCACCACCCGTGCTCCGCGCCCCGGAGAAGTTAACGGCCGGGAATATCACTTCACGACAGTTGAGGACTTTTTAGCCTGTAAAGAACGGGGCGAATTTCTGGAAAGTGCATTAGTTCACGGAAATTATTACGGTACCAATAAAAAGTGGATCGAAGACAAAATGAGAAGCGGCACAGATGTGTTGCTTGAGATTGATTGGCAAGGAACTTTTCAAGTCAAAAAGATCTTTCCCGAAGCTGTAACCATTTTTATCCTACCTCCATCTATTAAAGCCTTGGAAGACAGACTCTATAAGAGAGGTCAAGACTCAGAAGAAACGATTACGAGACGTTTATTAGGAGCCGGGGCAGAAATGGTGCACGCTAAAGAATTTCAGTTCGTTATAATTAACGAAGAATTTGAACAGGCTCTGGAAGAGTTCTGTTCTGTCGTGACTTCCAGCAGACTCCGTTTTGCTAAACAATACGCACGACATACCGATATTTTTGTTCAGCTTGGTATTCCAAGCTAATTTTATTTAATTAGGTTTTTAAATGGCACGTATTACTGTTGAAGATTGTTTAAAGAAAATTCCGAACCGTTTCCAGATGGTTTTAGTAGCAGCTTATAGAGCCCGTCAGCTCTCACAAGGGCATGCCCCAAAGATCGAATGCAAAGATAAGGCAAGCGTCGCTGCATTACGTGAAATTGCTGAGGGTGTTACCGACTTGTCCTTACTAAATAAAATAAGATAATAAAAAATAATTTTCGCAACCTCGATTCCTAGGGAGAGAAGAAGTCTATGAGTACAGGTGCCGCAGTTAGTCAAAAATCTACAACCAGCAGTTTTGCCCAAAAGACGGCAGATGTTTTTAGAAGAGTTGTTGGAATAGACACTGTTAGTAAGCCTGCGCCCAAGACGGAAAAAACAAGTGACGCACCCGAGTTTGCTGCAGAAAAGCTAAACCCGGTTGCTTCAGCAAATGCCCTGGCCGAGCGCTGCCGGCTTTATCTGTCCAATGCAGATGTTAATAAGATTAGAGAGGCTTTCCGGTATGCAGACCAGGCTCATTTAGGTCAGTACCGGAACTCCGGTTCCCCTTACATCACTCATCCGATTGCGGTTGCTGAAATTCTTGCGACTTGGCATATGGATGCCCAGGTTATCGAAGCCGGGTTAATGCATGATGTGCTGGAAGATACTCCGATCAGCAAAATTGAAATGAGTGAAAAGTTCGGCATTAAAGTTGCTGAACTTGTCGACGGCGTTTCAAAATTAGACAAACTAAAGTTTTCTTCAAATGAGGAAGCACAAGCCGAAAGTTTCCATAAAATGCTTTTGGCTATGTCCCGGGACGTGCGTGTCATTTTGATTAAGCTGGCCGACCGTATTCACAACATGAGAACTCTCGGAGCCGTAAAACCTCACAAGAAATTCCGTATTGCAAAAGAAACAATGGAAATTTATGTTCCTATTGCAAACCGGCTTGGTCTTTACTCTGTATACAGAGAACTCGCTGATGTCAGCTTCTCTTTCATGTATCCGGTTCGTCACCGCGTTCTCAAAGAAGCGGTTGAAAAATCCCGCGCCAGAAGACGTGCAGCATTGGACCAGATTTCCCATGAAGTTTCAGACGCTCTTCTTAGGAATAAAATCCGAGGAGATGTAAAAGACAAGAATAAGGGCTTATGGAAAATCTATTCCAAGATGAAGGAACGTCACATAAAGTTCAACGAAGTCTTGGATGTCCATAGTTTTCGGATTATTGTTCCTACCCGTGACGATTGTTACCGTGCATTAGGTGTAATTCACTCTTTGTACAATCCGGTTCCGGGCCGTTTCAAAGATTTTATTGCAACACCGAAGGCTAACGGTTACCAGAGCCTGCACACGACTGTTCTCGGCCCTAAAGGGTTGCCGGTTGAATTTCAGATCCGTACAGAAGAAATGCATCATATCTGCGAAGACGGTATCACCGCTTACTGGTTGTACAAAGACAGAAATGAGACATCTTCTCTGCAAAAATCCACTCAGTCATGGTTGGAGAGCCTGCTGGAAATTCAGCGGCAGAGCGGTACATCTCTTGAATTTATGGAGAATATTAAAGTTGATATCTCTCCGGAACATGTCTATGTCTTTACTCCTAAAGGCAAGATTCTTCAATTACCTAAAGGTTCGACCGCTGTCGACTTCGCCTACCAGATTCACTCTGATGTCGGTAACACTTGTATAGGCTGCAGAATCAACGGTGAGCATGCTCTCTTAACACGGGAACTCAAAAACGGCGAAATGGTTGAAATCATAACCGGCTCGGTTCCTTCTCCAAATCCGCAATGGCTGGCTTCTGTTCGCACAGGCCGAGCCAGAGCAGAAATCCGTCAATTTTTGCGACAGCTTTCCGATGATGACAGTATCAAGTCGGCCCGCATTCTTCTACAAAATGCGGCAAGACAACAAAAACTTCCTTTGGATAAGGTCACGGAGGCCGACTGGTTAAGAGTCTGCAAGAGTAACGGTATTGAGTCCAAAGATGAATTATTAACGGCTATCGGTCGTGGTAATAAGGATGCTTCACTTATTCTTCATCAACTGACAGCTTTAATCACTTTAGGGAAAACAGAAGCTGACTCTGAACAGCCTCCCGTTCTTAATCTTCATGGAAAGAACTACAATCTGGCTCCCTGCTGTACTCCGGTTCCGGAAGATCCGATTCAAGGTCACTTTATTAAAGCGACCAACACTGTACATATTCACCGTAGTGATTGTTCGCACTGTCAGCGCGGCTATCGGGTTGACCCGGAAAACTGGGAACAGATGCAATGGAATACGGAGTGCAAGCACACCTACAGTGCCAAGCTTGACGTGGAAATCACTCACACTCACTCAACCCTTGAGAAAATTACCAATGAGATTGCAGCATCCCATTCAAGCATTCACGGATTCTCAATATCAGAACTGACTCCTGATATTTCCAGAGTGACTTTGACAATTCAAATCCGTGACGGAAAGCACCTGCAGAAAATAATCAATGCGCTAAGAGCCATTGATACCGTAAGATTGGTCAGCCGTCACCTTGAAAAAGATCTGGAAATGAAACCCGTTGACGTAGAAGAAAACTAAATCAAAACTCCAACAAAAATCCGGCAGAACGCCGGATTTTTTATGTCTCAACCGCTTAAACGGCCCCTGTATTTTCTCCTTCAAGCACTGAGGGAAAATCAGATACATCTATATTTTGTTTATCGTGTGGATAGAAAAGTTTCTGACCTGACTGATAGGCGGTCAAAAGATTTTGAATATCTTCTTCATCTAAATCAGTGTCAATAAATTCTGAAGGACTAAATCTGAATGAATAGCCGAGATCAGTTTTTTCAATGTAGGTTACAGAGGAAAAGTTAATGATTTTATGAGGCAGGACAATAAGCATTTTTAGGATCCTTGGTATTTATTATTTGCCATTTTAAATGAATCAACTTTGCTTAATCGTTTTTGGTTTTTAAAGCCATTGTTAGAAAGAATTTTTAGAGTTTTTACATTCCGAGATTTCTGATTACCCAAAATAAAAGTACATTAAAGTCAGGCTGAAACTACTAACCTAAAATCAGAATCACCATTTAGATAAAGGAGAAATGAAATGATTTCTAAAAAATTATTCTCTGCAGCAGTCGCAGGAGCCCTTCTAATCGGCGCCCCGTTTGCTCAGGCTCAGTTTACCGGCGGTGAACCTGCCGTCGTTTCTGTTGCATCTGTTCTTTCACAAGGAAAAGATGATCAGTATGTTTCAGTAGAAGGAAACATTATTCAGAAAGTAGGAAAAGAAGACTACATCTTTAAAGATGCAACCGGTCAGATTAAAGTTGAAATCGATGACCGAGTATTTAACGGACAGCAAGTCAGCCCGACAACTAAAGTCAGACTGACAGGCGAAATCGACAAAGATTTCCACGGTCCAATGGAAATTGATGTCAATACCTTAGTCATCATTAAGTAATTTACTCTACTTAAAAATCGAGCTCCCTCGGGAGCTCTTTTTTTGTGTAGGAAAAACTAAGTATCAGACTCTAGAGTTTTTCACTCTGTCCGCCTTTCGGTTGCCACTTCATTGCATATTTCTCAGCAAATGAAACGATGAAATCAAGAATCAATGCACAGAAAGTCAAAACCAGGATACCGGCCATCACTGTATTGATATCGAATGTTGATTCAGCCTGAAGAATCAAATAACCGACACCCATGGCCGAACCGAGATATTCCCCGACCACGGCACCGACGAAAGCCATACCCACAGATGAGTGCAAAGAAGAGAAAACCCAGCTTGTTGCGCTCGGCAGATAGACATAACGTAACAACTGCCCCTTATTGGCTCCAAGCATTCTTGCACTGGCCAGAACGTTCGGACTGACTTCCCGGACACCTTGGTAGACGTTGAAGAATACGATAAAGAAAACCAAGGTAATACCAAGTGCAACCTTAGAACCGATACCCAAGCCAAACCAGACACCGAAAATAGGAGCCAAGATTACGCGTGGCATTGAGTTCAAACCTTTAATGTACGGGTCTAAAATGGCAGCGGCAGTCGGTGCAAGAGCTAACCAAAGTCCCACAACCAAACCTGCAACCGTACCGAACAAGAAAGCCAAAACTGTTTCTGTCAGAGTGACAGCGAGGTTGGGATAGATTTCGAAATTAACAAAGAACCAGTCCCAAATAACTTTACAAATTTGGACCGGTTCTCCAAAGAAGAATGCTGCCTGATTTTCGTCTTCGAAAACAAAAGTCGGAACAAGTCCGGGTTTTGTCATCAACCACCAAAAGAAGAAAATGACAACCAGGAGAAGAAGTTGACAGGCAGTTAATTTTGCCTTGGATTGAAGGATTCCTGATTTTTTCATGCTTTCACCTTATTACGCTGATTTTCGTACCCTTTCAGGACTTCTTCTCTTAAGTCAGCCCAAATTGCATTATGGAGTTCAATGAAACGAGGAGTAACGCGAACTTCTGCAACATCTCTAGGTCTGGCAATGTCAATAACAAATTCACCTATCGGATGGGATGCAGGACCGGCTGACATAACAACAACGCGATCTGAGATAGAAATAGCTTCATCCAGATCATGTGTAATGAACAGAACGGCTTTCTTTTTTTGTGCCCAAAGGTCCAGAACTTCGTTTTCCATCAATTGTCTGGTCTGGATATCCAACGCAGAAAAAGGCTCATCCATCAAAATAATATCCGGATCCATAATCAGGGTTTGAGCCAGAGCAACACGTTTTCTCATACCTCCGGAGAGCTCATGAGGATAACGATCTTCAAAGCCATGTAAACCAACTCTGGCCAGCCAATGTTTTGCCTGTTCCTTAATTTCGTTTTCCGGTTTTCCGGCAAATTGTAATCCGGCTGAAACGTTTGCAATGGCGGTTCTCCAAGGCATTAACGCTTCGGCCTGAAACATATAGCCTGCACGTTTGTTTAAGCCTTGCAATTCTTCACCAAAAACTTTAACCGTTCCTTTTGAAGGAGAAAGCAAGCCGGCTGACATGTTTAACAAGGTTGATTTTCCGCAACCGGTTGGTCCGACAACGCTTACAAACTCACCGTCTCCGATAGTAAGGTTAACGTCTTTGACGGCCGTGTAGTGTTGACCGTCCGGAGTCACAAAACTACAAGTGACATCAGTAAATTCAAGGGCTGGATGGTTCATTTTATTTTTTATTGGATTTTTCTAAATTAATCTTGAGGGATCGTCTACTAAACGATCCCTCACTATATTAATTATTTTGCAGGGTATTTCTTCAATGCTTCTTCAACAAATTTATTGGTATAAACCTTATTCAAGTCGATCTTTGAAGGATCAATCTTATCGTTAACTGTTGTTAAAGCGTTCAAAGAAATTTTGGCGCAACCGTCGGGAAATTTGCCATCCGGAGAAAGAGCTTCGCGGTTTCCTTCAAAGCCGGCCAGATAGATATCGCGGTTACCCATCAAGTAAGATTCCGGTACCACTTTAGCAACATCTTCGGCAGACGCTTTTGAAATCCATTGGTCTGCACGGACAATCGCATTGGTCAGAGCCTGGACTGTCTTCGGATTTTTTTCTACGAAAGATGCAGGTGCGTAAAGACAACCGGCAGGCAATGTACCTCCGAAGAAGCTTTCTGACTCTTTAACTTTTCTGGTATCAGCCACTATCTTGGCATCACCGCTCTTTGTCAAAATAGTAATAACCGGATCAAGGTTAATAAGAGCATCAATCTGACCGCTTCTCAAAGCTGCAACTGCACCGGAAGAAGAACCTACACCGATGAAAGCAACATCTTTAGGAGTCAATCCTCCCTTGGCAAGAATGTAGTTTGCAACCATTTGAGAAGAAGAACCTGGAGCAGTTACGCCAATCTTTTTGCCTTTCAGATCGCTAAGCTGTTTGTAATCCGGCATTCTTTTATTGGAAACTACCATTGTCAGCTGCGGTGCACGTCCTTGAAGAACAAATGCTGTCATCGGCTGCTTCTTAGCCTGCATTGAAATGGTATGTTCAAAAGCGCCTGAGACGACATCAGCACTACCCCCGACGACAGCCTGTAAGGAACGGGAACCGCCCTGGAAGTCCACAATTTTGACGTTCAATCCTTCATCTTTGAAATAGCCAAGTCTTTCAGCAATTGTCAACGGAAGATAATAGTAGAGGCTCTTTCCGCCGACAGCGATAGTGATATCTGTTTTTTCAGCTGCCTGAGCAACGCTGCTAAATGTCGGAGCCATTGCCGTGATGGCAGATACTGCAGCTGCTGCAATGAGTGTACGTCTTGTAAATTTCATGATTTTTTCCCAATAAAAAAGTCCGCTTTGACGGACTGTTTCTGCTACCACTTATAAATTTTCGTTTAGGAATTCAAAAACAGCCCTCACCTACGCAAAGTAAGTCGCAACAAACCCAATAACAAGTCTGCGTTGTTTTTGAATTCAACAGAATTTAATGAAAAGGCGGCAGTCATGCTGTTAACAACATAAAAGTTGTTAACACCTGAGCGGTGCTCTGTTGCGGAGACTGTCGTTGATGTTTTCAATTTCTTTCCAATTAAATTTGTTAACAAATAAAAGAATACATTTAATTTTATCTGTAAACAAAAATTTTCCTAAAGATTTTCCCGTATACGACGATTGAGCATTGCCTGAGCAACAGTATTCACGTCTGTATATTCGAGCTCAGCTCCTGCCGGAATGCCTTTGGCAATACGAGTCACTTTTAATTGGGGCAAATATTTTTTCAGGAGTTCGGAGATAGCTAACGCCGTTGCCTCTCCTTCAGCCGTAAATGAGGTTGCAATGACAACTTCTTTTACCTCAGGTTCTGAAGCTCTGTCGAGAAGGTGTCTGAATTCAAGTTCGTTGGGACCGATCCCGTTTAATGGAGATAATCTTCCCATCAAAATGAAATATCTTCCATTCCATGAAAGACTCTGCTCAATAACCATCATATCAGCTACTGTTTCGACTACGCACAATTGAGAATCCTCTCTTTGAGTGCTTGCACAGTAACTGCAGACTTCTTTATCCGTCAGGTTATTGCATCGTGGACACCTTCTGACTTTTTCAACCGCATTGAGCAATGCATTACCCAGACGGAGTGCTTCTTCTTTTTCAGTAGTCAGAAGTTGATATGTCATACGTTGAGCGGCTTTCGGACCGATTCCGGGAAGCCGCTTAAGAGCATCAATCAGCTCTTCAATTGAACTAACAGCCACTTTAGAAAGGTAACTTCATGCCGCCGGTAGCTGCGGACATTTTTTGTTCAACCTCTGCTTCGATTTTCTTCTGAGTATCATTCAAAGCAGCGACCAATAAATCTTCGAGCATATCTTTGTCTTCTGCACTTCCGAGAAGAGACGCATCAATTTCGACTCTCTTGCAAACGTTCTTGCAGCTCATAGTCACTTTGACAGCGCCGTTACCGGCCTCACCGGTCACATCGATTGTGCTCAAAAGTTCCTGCGCTTTTTTGATGTTGTTTTGCATCATCTGCGCTTGTTTCATCATTTGGCCCATCTGGCCCATACCACCAAAATTTCTCATTTAATTTCCTTTAATTACACAGTACGCGGAGCACCGTTTTTATCAAACAAAGTAATGTTATCGACTGAAACTTGTGCACCGAACGCTGAAAGTATCTCTTTAACCGTTTTGGTCTGAGAGATTTTATCTAACTTTTCAAGCTTCTCTTGTCTGAATTCTTGTTGTTTCAGCCGTTTTAAGGTCTGTCCCTTTCCTTTTTTTACCAATTTTACGGTTAGTTTCAATCTCGGTCCGTAGATCTTCCGAAGCTCATTTTGTAATGCCTTGACGTGTTCAGCTCCGGTAAGGGCCTCAAGGGACACTGTCAAAGTCAGGTTATCACCGTCAAAACTTTCCAACTCGGATAAATTGACAAGTGGCTGGGAAGAATCTTCTAATTTTATTTTTTTAGCAGTGTTCAGCCACTCGTTTGGAACAACTCCAATCCCCTCAAATTCATCAATATCTTTTGAAATCTTTTCTCTTTTTGGGATAAAAGGGGGTACGCTTTGTGAAGGATCTTCATACCCTTGGGCGTCCTCGTATCCGTACCCGTAATCTTCCGGAACGTAAGGAAGATCGTCCTCTTCAGGAATTTGATGAAATTCCGGCGCTTCAACAGGTTTCAGATTCTGATTGAGGACATGCTTATCATCTAATTTTTTTTTTGAAACCTCCTGTTGAGGCTGTTCTTCCCAAGGCGGAATATCCGAAAAGTTCTGTGGTGTGCTCTCTTTTTGGTTTTGAGAAGTTGTCGTCCGAACTTCAGGAAGCGGCTCATTTATCCGCGGCTTCTCCTGTTCCTGAGATTTTGCGACTGATACCGAAGAAATTTCTGTTGTTACCGGTTCTTTAGGGACCTCAATTTTTTTGTTTTCAGAAACAACCTTTTGTTCAATCGGAGTAACAACTGATTTTTTTGAATTCTTTACATGAGAAGGAGCAAATGCCATCATTCTCATGAGAGCCATGGTAAAACCGGCATACTCGTCCGGAGCCAAGCTTATTTCATTACGCGCATGAATTGCAATTTGGTAATAGAGCTGGACTTCGTCAGGAGCAAATGCCTGAGATAAAGTTTTAACGGCTTCAGCATCCGGTTCATCAGGTTGTAATGAAGCCGGCAAAATTTGTGCCATTGAAATACGGTGGAACAAAGAAGCCATATCTTTAAGGGCCTGACCGTAAGATAGACTCTTAGAACCGATTTCATCGGTCACCTTCATAATCTCTTCCGGTTCCCGGTTTGCAAGTGCTCCTAATAAGCGGATCAACATGGTCGAATCAACGGTTCCAAGCATTTCTCTGACATTCTTCAGAGTCAAATCACCTGCGCTAAAAGCAATTGCCTGATCCAATAAAGATAATCCGTCGCGCATAGATCCGCGCGCACCGACGGCCAACATTCTTAATGCCGGCAATTCGTAGCTAAACCCTTCTTTCCTTAGAAGTTCTTCCATGTGCTCTGAAATCAGAGAAGGCGGAAGGCTCTTTAAATTAAACTGTAGACACCGGGACAACACTGTGACTGGAACCTTTTGAGGGTCTGTTGTCGCCAAGATAAATTTGACGTATTCCGGGGGCTCCTCAAGGGTTTTTAACATGGCATTGAATGCCTGTGTTGTGAGCTGGTGAACTTCGTCGATCATATAGACTTTGAAGCGTGCATTGGTCGGAGCATATTTGGCTCTCTCCAACAAAGACACCATATCATCAATGCCGCGGGTACTGGCAGCGTCCATCTCGATGTAATCAACAAAACGATCTTCATCAATTGCACGGCAAGCTTCACAAACGCCACAAGGTTCTGCTGTGATACCTCCCTTTCCGTCAGGGCCTACGCAGTTTAAGCATTTGGCCAGAATTCTCGATATCGTTGTTTTACCGACGCCACGGGTTCCGGTAAACAAATAAGCATGATGCAGCCTGTTTTCTGTCAGTGCATGAGTTAACGCCCGTACAACATGATCTTGTCCGATCAAAGTTGAGAAATCGTGGGGTCGCCATTTTCTAGCTAATACCTGATAAGCCATCCTTTAACTCACTTGAATAATTTATTCTGCTATGACAGAAATTCGAAAATAATAAACGGTACGGAAAGTACGAAAAGATTTTAGTTGATTTTGAACGGGATGCAACTTTAAATACTGAGAAGCAATGAAAAGCGGACCACACCTCGGCACTGCTAGGATCGCTATGGCTGCTTCGTTCCCGACCTGACCAGGTTTACGACATTCACATGCGAGGGGGCCCGCAGATGCGCATTCTATCAGAATCTTAAAAAACCTCAAGCAGCTAAATTTGAATTATTGTTTCCGTATTGAAGAATCCAATACACCGGCTTCTTTTACTTTCTAACCAAAGATCCGGCATCCTGTATTAAAGATAAATGCACCATTGAATAGTCAGAATTTGTAACCTTCAAATCTCATTTGGTGTGCGAACCTCTCTAATTCATAACGTGATTAAAATTTGGCTAAACCGTTGATAGGTTCCATCAATCTGAAGTATGCTAACTTAATAATGACTATACCCAATGTTGGAGCCATCCACTCAAAAAACATTTATAAGGGTTTAGGATTTGGAATATGGAGTGCTTGAGGGTACTCTTTGAATTTGTTTACTAAAGAGGTAATTAAAAATGGGTTTACAAAGCGTTGACGACGGCAACTATGTCGATCAGGTATTGAATGCAAAAGGTGTTGTGGTTGTAGATTTCTGGGCACCATGGTGCGGACCTTGCTCAATGTTAGGGCCAGTCCTTGAAAAAGCTGCTGAAAACCTTCCTGAAAATGTCAAGATTGTCAAATATAACGTTGACGAATCTCAATCAGTTGCACAGCAGTTAGGCGTACGCGGTATTCCGACATTGGCAGTTTACAAAGACGGCGAGCTTCTTGCTCAGCAAGCAGGCATGATGAATTCTGCTCAATTTGATACATTCCTCAAACAATTCGTATAAAATCCTTCCTGCGGTTCAAAGGTTCTCTTTGAACCGCAAAAAATTCTTTCTTTTTTCAACTACCTAGCCGGAGCTTTTTTAGCCTCGGTTCTTCATAATGCATCTTTCAGAACTCAAACAAAAACATGTTTCCGAGCTTTTAGATATTGCTCTGGAATTAGATGTTGAAAACGCCAGCAGACTGCGCAAGCAAGAATTAATGTTTGCAATTTTGAAAAAAAGAGCAAAAGCAGGCGAACAGATTTTCGGAGACGGAACTCTGGAAGTACTTCCTGACGGGTTTGGTTTTTTACGTTCTCCGGTTTCATCATATTTGGCCAGTCCGGATGATATCTATATTTCTCCATCCCAGATTCGTCGTTTTAATTTACATACGGGCGATACCGTCGAAGGTGAAGTTAGAACCCCAAAAGATGGCGAACGTTACTTCGCCCTGGTTAAAGTTGACAAAGTCAACGGCCTACCTCCGGAAGAACTCAAACATAGAATTTTGTTTGAAAACTTAACTCCGCTTTTCCCGACAGAGCCGTTGAAGCTTGAGAGAGATATCAGAAGCGAAGAAAATATCACCGGTCGCATCATCGATATCATCGCACCTATCGGTAAAGGTCAGCGTGCATTGCTGGTTGCCTCTCCAAAGAGCGGTAAGACCGTACTCATGCAACACATTGCCCACGCCATCACCTCAAACTATCCGGATGTCGTCCTCATGGTACTTCTGATCGATGAACGTCCTGAAGAAGTTACGGAAATGGAACGTTCCGTCAAAGGCGAAGTGATTGCTTCTACGTTTGATGAACCTGCCGCCCGACATGTTCAGGTCGCAGAAATGGTCATTGAAAAAGCCAAGAGACTGGCCGAAAGCAAAAAAGACGTTGTCATCCTGCTGGACTCAATTACCAGACTGGCCCGCGCTTACAATACCGTCGTTCCTTCATCCGGCAAAGTATTGACCGGTGGTGTTGATGCCAATGCTCTTCAAAGACCAAAACGAATTTTGGGTGCTGCAAGAAAACTTGAAGAAGGTGGTTCTCTGACCATTATTGCAACAGCTCTTTACGAAACCGGAAGCCGTATGGATGATGTCATCTATGAAGAATTCAAAGGTACCGGCAATATGGAAATTCACCTGGATAGAAATCTCGCTGAAAAGAGAGTCTACCCGGCTATTAACATTAAGAAGAGCGGTACAAGACGTGAAGAACTTCTTTTAGACCCTTCAGTGCTACAGAAGACTTGGATCTTAAGAAAGCTTCTTTATGAAATGGACGATATCCAAGCTATGGAATTCTTGGTCGACAGAATGAAACAGGCCAAGAACAATGCAGAATTTTTTGACATGATGGGTCGAAGATAAATCTGCTTAACTTGCAATTTTTCTTTTAAAGAGAGATAATTGCGCCTCTGTTTAATTCATTTTAGGCACGTTCCGACATACCTGGCGTCAGACTGACAAAGGTCAGCAGCTTCGTAAGGCCGGTGGCGACCGGTTAATTTAAGGTAAATAATGAAATCCAATATTCATCCGAAGTATCGTGAAGTAGCTTTCACAGATATGTCTATCGGCAAGACTTTCATCATCCGCTCTACAGCTGATGCCCGTGACACAATCGAAATCGACGGTGTTACATATCCGCAGGTCAAGCTTGATACATCCAGCGAATCTCATCCTTTCTATACTGGTGCACAGACACGTATCGTTGAAGCCGGCCGTGTAGAAAAATTCCGTCAGAAATTCGCTGCTAAGACAGCTGCTCTTAATGCTTCTGCCGAACAGGCCAAAGCTGCCAAAGCTAAGAAGTAATTTAGCAGTTCCGGAAAAGAATAAGGTGGCTTCGGCTGCCTTATTTTTTTAGTATCAATTAAGCCAGTTCTGAGTAAGACTATCAATGTTTAGTGAACGCCCATCTCCAGCCGTTGTCAGTGCGGCCTCTGCAAGCAAACTGCCGCGACTAGCTCTTCTTATACTGTTAGTTGTATTTATTTCACCGCTGCTTCTTTCCAACGAAGTTTGGGGCTCTAAGAACTTAGTCATTTACGGAATCTCCCGTACGATGATTAACGGCAATCTTTTCGACTGGCTTATACCGAATATTTCAGGCGAGGTCGTTTACGACATCGGACCTCTTACGGCCTGGATTAGCTCTTTTAGCATTCTGACGTTTGGAAAACTCATCGGGCCTGCACGAGCATTCCATTTAACTGCAGGTTTATGGTTTGCCATTATCACCGCCTGTATCTGGTACTCAACCTATTTGCTTGCCAGACGGGACGAAGCTCAACCCGTCTCTTTTGCTTTCGGTGGTGAGGCCGCCAGAAAAGATTACGGCAGATTGGTAGCTGACATCGCTTTGCTTATAACGGTGGGCACTTACGGGCTTTTAGAACCCTTTCATGAAGTATCTGCCGCCACAACTTTACTTGCGGTTGCATCTATTTGCTTCTTCGGAATCGTTCTCAGTCTTGAAGACTTACCCCGTGGGTCTTTACTCGCCGGTTTAGGAATCGGCTTAGCCGCAATGACCACAACGATCGGAGCCAGTTTATGGCTGGCTTTTGCTACGTGGGTAGCTTTTGTATTTACTCCGGATTACACAAGCCGGTCTAAGCGAGTTCTCTATACTTTGATCTCTGCTTTAGTGACAACTGCAATTTGGCCGGTTTTAGTTTTTTTACTACTACCTGAACACGCAGGTAATTGGTTTGCAGCGTGGCTCTACTCGAGCACAAAAGAATTTTCTTTGCTACCCGTTAATTACTATCCCTGGCTTATCAAAAACTTGGCCTGGATAACTTTCCCGGCTTGGCCTTTTGCAATTTGGGGAATTTTTGCCTGGAGAGGTTCTCTTAAATCAGCTCCGATAGCTATTCCTCTAAGTTTCCTCGCCATCTCGCTCTTTTCTATCCTGTTTACCGGATTAGAGCCGAGAACAACCATGTACTGCCTGGTTCCGTCTCTTGCTGTGTTAACAGGTCTGGGCCTTGTCAGCGTCAAACGTAGTAAAGAGAACTGTCTCGACATGTTCTCGGGGATCGTTTTCTCGCTTGTCATCATTGTTGCATGGCTTTATTACTTTGCCTGGGACACCGGTTATTTCGTTAAGATGGCCCACTCTTTGGGAAGACTGGCGCCTCAAGTGACTCCGGGTACTTCTTATTTATTGCTGGCTATTGCAATTGCGTTTACGGTCTTCTGGATTTATACCCTCTTGTGGAGAGTCTTCAAACATCCCGTCAATACCTGGAGAGGAGCCTGGATCTCAGCCTGCGGCTTGACGGTATCATCAGTCATTATCTGCTGTCTGTTTATCAACCTCCTTGACGGGGCAAAGTCAATGGAATATCCGGCGGCTTCTATTAAAGCTTCCTTTGAAAGAAACTTCAAGGCCGGAGACTGCGTCTCTGCAATTGATTTATCTCCGGCTGACAGAGCTGCTTTTTACACTCTGGCCAAAGTTCCCTTCTCCAAAGAAAACGATAAATGTAATTTCGCTATACAGGCGATAGGAACCAGCGGCTCACCAGTCGGTGCGGTTTTAGGCAAGTGGGAGGTTTTAAGCAACGTTCCCGGAAGACCCCGCTCTGACATCCGATATCTATTGTTGAAGCGTCTTCCATTTTAATAGTGATGTAACTTATGACAGAAGTCTCTCCGGTTCGTCTAACTCCACCATCAACCTCTTATTGGTCGATTATTAAGTTGTCGGCTCCCATTTGGGTGTCTAACTTGGCGATTGTCGGAGGAAGTACGATTGACACTTTGATGGCAGGTCGTTTAGGACCAACTGACCTTTCCGGAGTGGCTATCGGTATTGCGGTTTCCATCTCTATTTTCGTGGGTTTGGTCGGAGTTATGCAGGGACTGTCTCCGATTGCCGCCCATCATTTGGGAGCCGGCAAACATGAGAAAATCGGACAGGAACTCCATCAGACACTGTGGATAGCGTTATTCCTCTCCATCATCGGTGTGGCCATTATGACGTACACACCAATGTGGATGTCATTGACAAACGCTCAAGGACAATCGGCAAAGATTGCTACAGAGTTTCTCATTATCAACGCTATCGGGTTACCCGGCGCAATGGCCGGACGAGCCTATCTTGCTTTAAATGCTGCTGTCTCCAGACCTAAAATCGCCATGTATATCTCTTTACTGATGCTGGCACTTAAATTCCCGTTCAATTACGTCTTTATGTACGGTGTCGGACCATTTCCGGCTTTAGGCGGTGCGGGCTGCGCAGTATCTTCTGCCTTAACAGCGTGGCTCACTTTGTTGCTCTTTTGGAGCATCTGGCGGTTTGACAGCTTCTACATTAAGATGAGAAACGAACGGTTTGCACTTCCTAACTGGAAGATAATTAATGCACAGTTAAAGCTAGGCATCCCCATCGGTCTATCTGCATTCTTTGAAGTAACGTCTTTTACTTTCATGACGATTTTTATCTCAAGAATGGGCGAAATCATTGTCTCCGGCCACCAAATTGTTGCCAACCTCACCTCTCTTTTTTATATGCTTCCGCTGTCTATTGGTGTTACTGCGTCTGTATTAGTTTCTCAGAGTTTAGGTGCCGGTAGTAAAGAGAGTGCAAAGACAGCCACCTATAAGTGTCTCCGGCTGGCGATTTGCTTTGCCGTGATTACTTCTTTGGTTTTGTATTTCTTCAAACTGTTCTTTGTTGAGCTTTATACAGAAAACAAAGAAGTTATCGCAGTGGCAGCCACATTAATTCCGTTTGCTGCGTTTTATCACGTTTTTGATGCTGTGAACTGCATCGGTTCTTTTGCAATGAGAGGGTACAGAATTACTTTTGCTCCAATGATACTGTACGGTGTTTTACTATGGGGAATCGGGCTTGGTCTTGGGAGCATGCTTGCGTTTACAAACTGGATTGTACCCTCTCCAATGGGAGCTGAAGGTTATTGGACCGCTGTTGCTATCGGACTGACTCTTTCAGGCTCTGTGGTCGGTTTATTGGCAATTAAGGTTGCCAGAGATACCTTGGCCGGTAAAAAGATTCGTTTGCGTTAAGCCTGTACATATCTATGTCGTAAATAAGAGCGGGTTCTTAGTTTCCGCTCCTCATTATTTACTCAGATAATTTCTTTGTAGCTTCAATCCAAATATCTAAATCAGACAAGGATGAATAAGCTCTGGAACCAGGGCAATAAAAGAAAGGCTCTATCGTTGCTTTAGGACACAAGCGCTTAATATCATCAATTGCGCCTTGAGGATTCGAACTTCCCGATGTAATGAACGGGAATATCTTTTTACCTTCCATCGGATGCTCTGTTAAGAAGCTTCTCATCGGAACATCTAAACCACCCCACCAATATGGGCCGCCAATATAAATATCCGTATATTGTGAAAGATCAGGAATCTTTGTGGTCAATGGAATTGTTGCATTTGTTTCTATCTGGTGTCTGGCCAAGTCCGTCATCTGTGCATACTGTTTGGCATAAGGGTGAAGAGGCTTTATTTGAATTAAAGGAGCCCCTGTTTTTTCTGCAATCCTTTCTGCCAGCCTCAACGTATTGCCTGTTTTGGAATACACAAAAATAATTGATTTACCTTGTGTTTTTTCTTTCTGTTTTGCATGGACAGAACCTGCAAAAACAGCAGTAGCTGCAATTGCGGCGCTGAGCACAGTTCTTCGTTTAAACATGTATCGGTTTCCAATAAAGTTATCCCGGTAAGGATAGTCTTCTCATCGGCAGAATTGTCTATAAACGCACGATTTTGAGAAATTACATTTGAGTTTTCTGTCTGCAAAGAATTTTTGCCGAACCGGGTTTATCCAGAATTATTTCTCCAATTGAATCCGCAACGATAGAACCTGACATAGGATTCTTAACCGATTCAATATTTCCGACGATTTCCGCTTGTACAGAAGAATCTTCAAACGACAAATCGGTATTGACCATTGTGCAATTTTCCATAACCAGATTTTCTACAAAGCACAGTGGTTGAGTACCTTCAATCTCACAATTTATTAAAGTTAGATTTTTGGAAAACCAGCCCAGGTACTCACCTTTGAGTCTGCTGTTGCGTACTACAACATTTTCGCTGTGCCAGAAGGCATCTTTTGTTTCAAAACTGCAGTCTTCAATAGTAATGTCCTGACAATATTGAAAAGAGTATTTTCCTGTGAAGTTAACTTGTTTTAAAAATAAATCGTGACCGTCAAGGAAAAAATACTCCGCCTTAGCACTACTATCGACCAATGAAATTCCGCGACACTTCCATCCAAATTCCGGTGAATCTATTTTTGTATTCTTAATTAGAATGTTCTGGCAGTCACGCAAAGCCTTAATTCCACCAAGAACGCTGTCAGAAATAATACCGTCAAAACAGTACCAAAGTGCTGCGCGTGCTTTCTCATCAAACCGACAGTTCTCTATTTCAAAATTGATAGCATGCCAAATTGGATATCGAAGCGAGAAATCACAGTCCTTTAAAAGAACATTATTCGGATGCTTTAAAGGTGATTCACCATCTTCAGGCCCGGCAAAAACACAATTTAGAAGTTCGCTATCAGACAGTCTGAACAAAGCTCTTTCTTTGTCGAACTGTTGATTTTTTATGGTGTGATTAATCATTTTTTGATTTGTTATCAATCCAGAGAGTTGGCGCCTTATTTACCGGTCCAAAGCAATTATTGCCTGGTATCCAGCTTACAAACCATTATAGAGTTTGACTTTAATGAGGCTTGCCTAGTTCTCTAAAATCTATAGACTTTTCTTGAAATTTTGATAAAAGAATGAAGTCAACCGGAGACTGAGTTGGATTTTAAGAATAGGACACAAGAGCAACCTGAATTTAACGTCATGCCTTGAATTATTATCAAACACTACTAAGCAAATCTTAGATTAGGTCCTTATATAACCGTCCTATAGAGCAATAATTTTTGGAACAGTCTGATTGCTCAGTTTATTCGGAAATTGATCTGTAATACGTTTTTGTTAGAACTGTAACTCCGACGTTGATAGATATGACAAAGAAGGATTTAACGAGGTGCCGGTTATCTTTACAATTTGTATAGAAACCAAGCAAAAGAGCTTGGAAATTCCAAATACAAACCTTTTTTAAGGAGGATGAGTCAGATTTTCTTAGAAGAACTTCCACTTACTAGAAATTGCAGATAAAAATGGAAATTGCTCTGATGCTTTTTATGGTTTGTCAGGTGCTTAACTCAATGAGCTCATGAAGGAATCTGCGAACCAGCGTGTTTTTGTCATCCCGGTCCAAACTTTTTTGGGCCTATCTTTTAATCATATGAAAATCGGACGACAGTGCGTCCGATTTTTAAAGTTTTCTTATATGCTAAGAAAGAAATTAGCTTCTGACATCCATTTGTCTTAAGGCCTGGATACGATCCTGGATTGACGGATGACTTGCCAACAAGTCACCAATTGTTCCGGCGATACCGAAGCCTTTAACAGCCGGAGGAAGTTCTTCTGTTGGAACGGAGCCAAGACGGGCCAATGCATTTATCATAGGAGTTGTACTACCCATAATTTTTGCAGCACCTGCGTCAGCTCTAAATTCTCTGTGACGTGAGAAGTAGGCCACTACAATCGCCGCCAGGATACCAAGCACGATATCCAGAACAATTGAAGTGACGTAATAACCGATTCCCGGACCATCACTTTCATTTCTCAAAACTGCTCTGTCGACGAAATTACCGATTACTCTTGAGAGGAAAACAACGAATGTATTAGTCACGCCCTGAATAAGAGTTAAAGTAACCATGTCACCGTTAGCAACGTGAGAGATTTCATGGGCCAAAACGGCTTCAACTTCTTCTTTATTCATGCTTGAAAGAAGTCCTGTTGAGACAGCAACCAAAGCGTTATTGCGAGAAGCGCCGGTAGCGAATGCATTTGCTTCACCTTCGTAGATTCCAACCTCCGGCATACCGATACCGGCTTTCTGAGACTGGGAACGGACGGTATCAACTAACCATGCCTGCAGTTTGTTCTGCGGTTGCTCAATAATCTGGACTCCCATTGTGTGTTTAGCAATTGTCTTGCTCATAAACAGGGAAATCAAAGAACCTGTAAAGCCAACGACAGCTGCAAAAACTAAAAGAGATCCGAGGTTTTGGTTCTTACCGGCAATTCCCCCGAAGTTAATACCAAATACAGCAGAGACGATATTGAGGACAATGCCGAGTACAACCAAAATGGCCAGGTTAGTCAGCAGGAAAAAACCAATTCTTTTCAACATATATATTTTTTTCCACTCTTGAAAATGAGAAAGTTACAGACAGAATTATCTAAGAAAGAACGGCCCCCGTGGGGCTCGTTTTCGTTTTTTTTGTATCAAATTTATTTAGCGAACGCCATTAAATTCTAGAAGGATCTTCTGATCTCACAGGAGCAAAGCTATCCCAGTTTCTGCAGCCCGGACACTGCCACTGAAAACTCTTAGTTACGAATCCGCATTTACTGCACTTATAACGTACTGTTTTATCGATCTGTCTTTTTAGGAACTCATCTAACTCTTTGAGTTCTTTATTTTCCGGATCTTGTGCCAACCTAAGATCTGCAAGTCTCTTGAAGCCAATCAAGGATTTTTTATGTTCCAAGTAACGTCTGAGAACTTCCAGTGCTTTTTCCGGTCCTTCAATCTTTGATAACCAATTTACTGCGGTATCCACAGAATCAGCATTGATCCCCTGCTCTGCGACTGATTTCAGGTAGCGAACCGCGTCCTCTTCCTTACCGGCTTTTAACAATGTTTCCGCAACGGAACCCACAACAAGTGTTTCATACTGGGGTGAAATCTTGCCAATCTTCTTCCATACTTCTACGGCTTCTTCAAGCCTTCCCTGTTTCTGCAAGAGATTGCCCTGCATAATCAGAGCCCGTTTATTTTGAGGATCTGCCGCGATGGCTTGTTTAAGAAAACCGGCAGCCTCATCAAATTTCTTGAAGAACAGACACTGCATTGTGAGCTCGCAGTACAGGTGCGAAATTCTTGAAGGATAAGTTTCTCCTGTTACCTTTTCGAGAATATGGGCCTCGTCAATTGCTTTGAGCCATTCCTTTTCTGACTCATATATGTTAACAAGCTCTTTAATTGCAGTAACTTTGTATTCTCCATCGACTTCAGCTAATTTTTTGAAATTAGCTTCTGCTCTGTCCCAAAGTCCTGCCTTCAAATAGTCCTGTCCCAATGCATAGAGAGCTCTGTTTCTTTCTTTTTTCGGGAGATCTGCTCTGTTATAAAGATGGTTATGAATTCTGACAGCTTTGTCGTAGTCCCCTCTTCTTCTGAAAAGCGCTCCAAGAGCAAAATGAAGTTCAACTGTATCGGGATCAACTTTAGCCAAATTTACAAGCGAATTAAGAGCCTGATCTTTTTTATCATCCAACAAAAGGTCTAAACCTTTGTAAAGAGTTTGCGTTTCATCGGCAACTGATTTTTTTTCTTTTATATCAAACGCGCGAGCAAACCATCCTGCACCGAAAAGAACAGGCATTGCCAGTAAGTACCAAAGTTCGAATTCCATAGATTTTCCATAAATAAAGTCGACCGTAGATCTTCTTAAGTTTTTTAATTAATACTCGGCCGACAACCCTGTATTTTAATAAAGATCAAAGGTTGGTGCCAATTTTGTTCGATTGGCCTTTGCTTTGCCAATGAGGCTTAAAACAACTTGTTTTGGGTTTTGGCAAAAGAACTAAACGCTAAAATATGTTCATTAGTTTGAAGAGGTAAACTGCTAATGGACTCTAAAATTATTTCATCAGGCCTTCTTTGTATAGGCTTACTGGGCGGAGCTGCAATTCTCGGCTATCAACTCGATTCTGGAATCAGAGGATTTAAAGATGCCGACCGCGTCGTCACAGTAAAAGGCCTTTCAGAAAAAGAAGTAAAAGCAAATCATGTCATCTGGCCGCTGAGTTTCAAAGAAACCGGAGATGATTTAAGCAAAGTCTATGACCAGCTGGAAATAAAACAGGGCTTAGTGCTCAAATATTTAAAAGAAGGCGGCCTGAATCCAGATGAAATCACCATCGCCGCGCCAAAAGTTAAGGATATGTTAGCTGATTACTATGGCTCTCAGCGTCCTCCTTTTAGGTACATCATTACTCAAGTTATCACTATTTCTTCAAATAAAGTTGATCTTGTCAGAAAATTAGACGAAAGCCAAAGGGATTTACTCAAAGCCGGAGTTGCTTTGACGACAGATTATTCCTACATGACAAATTACACATATACCGGCTTAAATGACATTAAACCTGAGATGATTGAAGCCGCCACAAAAAATGCAAAACAAGCTGCATTGAAATTCGCTGCTGACTCGGGCTCTACTTTAGGCAAAATTAAACGGGCCAATCAAGGTGTCTTTTCTATAACAAACAGAGATGAAAATTCGCCCTTTATTAAGAATGTCAGAGTCGTTACAACAGTTGAGTACTATCTGAAAGATTAGTCTTTTCTAAACCAGTCGGTTCGCTGCCTAGACTAAAACAAGTTTGCGGCGAACCTTTGTTTTACTTAATTTTTAGTCCAATTACCAAAAGCATAAAGAAATTAGGCTTTAAAGATATCTTTGCATCATCTTTTAATTAATACATAGACCGATGCAACCTGTCTATTTTCTTTAATACCGTACCTTCTCAAAGAAAATACTGAACCATCTTTATTCAAAGTTAGAGAAATTCCTGTTTCCGGAGGAGACAGCAATTCTGCAACTGGAGTTGACGAAGAGAAGTTCTCCTCTAATGCATCCTGTAGCTGCTCACCACTGCTTGCGTAAGGCAAAAGTTTTCGTGCAAGCCCATTCAGATAACGAATAGTGCCATTCTTATCTGTCAAGGCAATGCCAACATCAATATCATCAAAAACATCGTTAAGAACTGCACCCTTTTCAGAGTATCCGGAAATTCTCTTATGGAATTCTCTTTCCACAGCTAAGTTAATATCTGTTAGATCTGATCTGACTGCTTTTTTCTGATTATTTAGACGAACAATAAGCTTTTGAAGTTGTGAAAACTCAGTTGGAGATTTTAATGTTTTAACGTTTAGCCGACTTCCTTTGTAGTCAAACGCATAAAACATCAATAACTTGATCTTATTTATTAATGATTGAGTTCCTAAGGATGAAATAATCAAGGTAATCAACAAAACGACAAAAAAGAAAATAAGATTTGTCCACACTAAGACACCGATCTCTGTTTCTTTATCAGGAAGTTTCCTGAAGATTCCTACTGACCAGTCCTGGTTTGGTAAAGGCAAAAGGTAACCTGTTAGATCTAAAGGCCCTCCCCGGTCAATAGTTACCCAATCACCACCCTTTGATAGAACTTCTTTTACAATTTCTGCAGGTATATAAGGAGTCAGTTCTTTAATAATACTGTTGGTATAAACCGGTACACCCCGACTATCAAAAACCCAGATATTAAATTCCCCCGGAGCGATCCGACTTGTGACGTTTTGAACTAGTCGGTTCAAATTTAGAGCACACACTGCATATCCAACCAGTTTGCCTCTTTTATCTCTTGCCGGAATTGTAATATTCACGATTGGAACATCAGCAGCACCCACTGCTTTTACTACATCTGAAATTACATGAGAATTAGAGCTTATGATGTTTTTCCAATGCTCTCTCGAAGAATGGTCAACACCGATATTGGACTCCCCGTCTTTATTAACCGGCGGATAAAATGCAATACTTCTTCCGGAAACGTTATCAAAGTGAATATTTAAAATATAAGGAATATGAGCTACCAGCTCTTTTAAATAAGTATTTAAAGCTTCCGTATTTCTGTCAGGTTCTGAGGCCAATTTATTAGCAGCCGCCTCTACGACAGTTTTTGCGATTTCCAGACGAGACTGAATCTCTCGTCCCACTAATTCAGCTGTAAGTTTTCCGACGAGTTCTCTATTTTCCAATGTATCTTTAGCATTGAAACATTGTTGTATTCCCAGCGCTATAAAAGGAACAATTAAAGCAGCACATAAAATACTGTAAAGATACTTTCTAAAACTCATCTGAAACTCGAGCGGTTAAAAGGTTTTTATCGAGGGGTCAACAGCTCTATTATCCTATTAAATTTGATTATGTTCTATAGAAATTAAATTTTTATAGATTCTGAAGGAGCAAATAAATTTTTCTTTGTGAAAATCCGCTCATGAGAAGATATTGACTTCAACATTTGTTATTGAATATGCTGAAATGAATTGCGGAGCTTTAAATCTAGGACTTTGAGGGACTAAAAACAAATCGGCCGCCTTCATACTAGAATTTCTAGATTAAGACGACCGAAATCGTTAGGTTTTAAAAATCAACGAAATATTAGAAGCTATGAACTAAGCCAGCAGCAACTGACCAACCATTGAACTGACCAACCTTAACGTCTTTGTAACCTTTAGCGCCGTCTGACCAGCCAGCAAAGCCATAAAGAGTTGTGCGTTTGCTAAGAGGATATTCATAAGCTGCGTCAATATTTAAAGCACGATATTTAGAGTCGACATCTAAAAGCTTGGCAATATCTTTTGCATGTCCGTCAAGTTCCCCAATAAGATAACGAGCACCAAACTTAGCAGTACCACCGGCAACTGGAGCACCAACACTCAAACCAAAAGCATGCTGGTTGTACATATTATCCTGCCAAGCATATTGGTAGATACCGTACAATGTTGCAACTCCAAAGTTATAAGACCCGCCTGCTGTAATTCCATATGCAGTCTTTAATTGCTCGAAATTCGCGGTGTATTTGTTCGCTTCAGTTATGAGATCTTTTGAAATTAATGTGCTGTAACCAAGTAATTTGGCATACTTATTGTAATAATCACCAAGCTTAGCACCCTTCTCCGCAGTACCTTTGCCGTCTACAGCTTCAAAGATTAAGCTAGCATTAGCCGGTCCTCCTGCGTACTTAAGACCTAACCCATAATAATGACGGTTTTCTGACCATTTGTTAGCATCATCAACCAATCCATTAGAATACATTGCGTGAATTGTGACGCCACCGAAAGATGGAGAAACATAAGCAACGGCGTTATTTAAACGCGACCAACCCTTTCCGAACTTTGTCCAAGAACCTTGGTCATTGTAAGATGTACCGAATACCCATCCTTGAAGAATGTTATTTGTTTGAGCACCACCAGCTAATGAGCCTAAACGGCCAATCCCTAACTGGCCCCAGTTACCTTGAACGAAGAGTTTTGATTCACGGGAGAAACCGCCTGTATAGCTTTGACCGTTTACACCAGTATCAGAGTTGAAACCATTTTCTAAAATGAAACCAACAGAGTTTCCATTTCCGAGGTCTTCAACACCTTTAATACCGTATCTTGAACCGGAATTCCAACCAGAATCAAGAGCTACTTTTGTATCGCTACCTTTAACTTTTGTGACAGCAACACCTGTATCAATTTTGCCGTAGAGTGTGACATTTGAAGCTGCAAAAGCTACTGTGGAAGCGCTCAATACAGCCAAAGCGATAAGTGATTTTTTCATTTGTAAATTACTCCAATTGAAGTTAAAAACTTGCAG
>CANTYJ010000049.1 GCA_947854175.1 uncultured Turicimonas sp.
AGCAACGAGGTGCGAACTTTAAACACCTTTTTTGGGCTTGTCAAACACATTGCACAAAATTTTTTCATTAAAATAGATAAACTAAGCCATTTATTTCAACAAATCAAATAGTTGTGCTAAATGTAAAAATTTATGATTTTTGCATCATCGCATCAAATGCTGCAAGTCGGCCGAATATAACTGCACTATTTATTCCGTTTCCGCCAAGACGATTTTTTCCATGAATGTTCCCTACGATCTGCCCGGTTGCCCAAATACCCTGAATTGGCTGATTTTTTTCACTTAAAACTCTGGCCCGGTTGTCGATACATGCACCACCGAGTGTTAAGTGCACTCTAAACACGACATTGGCGGCCCAATAAGGCGGTGAAAGAATTTTCTTCTCGTACTTATTTTCCTCAATAGTCTTCATTAAGGCAGAAGCCGGAATATTGAGCTTGTCTGCTAATTGAGAAATTGAACCTGCTCTCCAAACCGTATTGTTGTAAAGACCACGGTAAATATTTTTTCTTCTTCCCGGTTCAATTTGTTGAACTGTTTCATTATCAGTTATCGTAAAACACTTCTTAAACTTGCCGGAAAAATACTTGGCTGCAATTTCATTACGAGGCTTTGTTTCCTCGACAAATCGTTCACCTTTTTCATTTACCAATACAACTTTTTCAGGGTTGTAATCGAGCCTGACGGAATATGAATCTTGATGAGAAGCTCCGGGAACATATTCAACAAAATCCATATTTATCAATTTTCCTCCGACCTCTGCAATTGCATTGTGCAAATCTCCCAGAGCATTCGGATTGGAGTCTGTTCCTGTCTCTGGATTATTAGGCAGCAATGTGTTTATTTTATCTTTATTTGCACCAAATCCTCCGGCAGCGACTATCACCCCTTTAGAGGAGAAAAAACTTCTGAAACGGTTCCCCGACTGCACTAAAACGCCTATCACTTTGTTTTGATAACGCGATTTAATTAAAGAAATCACTTTTGTTTTATACAGAAATTTGACTTTCTCTCTCATACACGCTTCAGCAAGGATCTGAATGTAGATTTTTCCATCTCCTGACTCAGGCAAAAATGATCGTGGATAACTTCCGCCATAAATTAAAAAAGGTTTAGGGAGGAAATTAATCCCAAGGCTCTTAAGCCATTCAAATGAACTCCGGCTTCGTTTTGCTAACTCGTAACCCAGTAAAGGATTGTTATATCCGTCCGCGGCAGAATTAATTTGATTTGCAAAAAGGTCAACACTGTCCCTCTCAATTCCGGGAAAAAATTTTGACTCCTCTTCTGTAAGAACTGCATTGAAATAGCCGCCCGAAAGGAGAGTGTCGCCTCCTAGTCTTGATGATTTCTCTATAAGCAGAACGCTACCGCCGTTCTTCGCTGCACAATAAGCAGCGGTCAGGCCTCCGGCCCCTCCTCCCACAACTATTAAATCATGTCCCTGCGACTCTGCAGGTTCTTCATCAGCCCAAACTATCGTTGGTAGTCCGAGAAGAGCTGACGACAACACAAAATCTCTTCTTTTCATAAAAATTTTTTTCTATACTTGGAGTAATCGCTAAAAAAAACGGAAAGCTCAGCTGCATTTTCAATTTCCATTTTTTGATAAACGCTGTATTTATGCGAACGGACAGTTCTTTCTGATATATCTAATGCAGCACTAATCATGTTGTTTGAAAGGCCTTTAGCAAGCATTTCAGCAACCTGTTTTTCTGCAATAGTCAGTAAATCCCACTGACTCTGTAAGTACGTTGCGTATTTTTGTTCTTGAATTCTTTGCTTGTGCTCCTCAACCCCATTTTTAATGAGTTGAAGCAGTTTATCTAAACTCGGAGGTTTAACGAGAAAATTTAAAGCTCCTTTATGCACTGCCTCAACTGCCATCTCTATATCGCCATGCGCTGAAAGAAAAATAATGGGCAAAAACACTTTTCGGCGATTGAGTTCGTTTTGTAGCTCTAAGCCCGACATTTTCGGCATTCGAACATCCAGGACGAGACAGCCTAATTTAGAAAAATCATCGTTTTCTAAAAATTCAAGTGCACTGCTATACGATTTGACTTCATAACCGGCCACTTCTAAAAAAAGAGACTGCGCTTTCAAAACGCTGGCATCATCATCGACAAGACGTATTAAAGGTTGCGAAGATTTATTCATTACTGCCTCCCGGTTTTTCTGAAGATCTTTCTACGTACAGCGATGCAATAAGACCGCTCTTTTTATTTTTTTTAAAGTCTAAATGACCGCCGTGAGATTCGGCGATAGCCCTGCAAATCGAAAGGCCAAAGCCTAGTCCGTCCACTTTTGAGCTCTGAACTGAAGTGCCTAATTGTTCAAATAGTTCTTCAGAGATTTCTGGCCCGTTATCGGTCACATCAATTTTCCAAAATACATCTTGTTCAGAAATCGAAATTTTTATTCTTGGCTTCTTCACATCTTTGACGGCCCCAAGAGAATTCTTTATGAAATTGAGAATGACAAATTCAATTTCAAAAGGATCTCCTTGAGTGAAATATTTTCCTTTCACTACTTCATTTCTCAAAATTTGAGATTTATCAAAAGATGTGACAGCCGACTCTACAACTTGACCAATATCAAAGATTTTCTTAAGACGAGGTCTTTTTTTAGCTAACCCTCTAACATGTTCAACAATTTGTGCGGATTTATGTAATTCGTTGTTGAGAAGTTTAATTATTTCTGCTGATTTTTTTCCTAAGGAACCTTCTTTAGGAAGCAGCAGACCTAAAGCGCCGGCGTAATACCCAATGTTCGTAATGGGTTGCTTAATTTCATGAGCGAACATGCTTGATATCTGGGATACGATGCTCATTCTTTCCAAGGAGTCTAATTTTTGTCTGTTTGCTTGGGCTTCCAGATAAAACTTTTTTGTTTCCTGTAGAGCTTTCGAGAGCTGTGCAGTCCGTTTTCTAACCAAAAAATTGATCTGAATAATATGAGCAAAAAGTAGGAAAACCAAGAAAATGACCAGATATCCTTCACTCTTATATTTAGTCCAAAAACTATAAAACGAGCCGTCATCACGTCTAAACGGGCCGACCTTTAATGATTTCATCAATTCATAGGTTGGAACAAAGTCATTCACAATCGTCCACTGAAAAGACAAATGTTTTGTAGGCATTGTCAGCAATGCAACTGCTACCTCTTTTGTTATTTCCGGAGATACTCCCGGTAAAGAAGAAAATACGGCATCAGGATAACTTTCTGTGCTTACCACGCAACCTTGATAGTCTTTATGGGCATTTAAAACACGAAAATCATTAGGTTTTACCTGACCTGATTTAATTAATTCTTCCAAAGAACAACTTTCGAGAACCCCAACATCAGCATGTCCTAGCTTTAAGAGCGACAAAACTCCCGGAATTCCATAATGTGTCTCTTTTATTCCTGAGAAGAACGTATCTGGATTAAATCCCTCTTTGAGAATTTGCCCTTTTGCAATTAACCATCCTTCAAAACTTTTTTTATCATTTATGACAACTACTTTATTTTTAGCGTCCGATATTTTATTGATCGGACTATTTGCAGGAACAACAATAGTAGATGCACAGGAGTTGATGAGATTTGGATTTTTGTGGTCTTCTTTTGTGACGACTTGATGAGCTCCATGACTCTCCAATAAATTTACATAAGTAAAAGAGCTGGAAATTAGAAAAGCCGGTTTTAATTTATCTATCTCAGAAATAATTTTATTCGGATCTATCTCAACGAATTCAAAGTGATATTGAGGTAATGATTCAATCAGATAATCAGCGGTCGGTGAAAAAGTATCCATATAAAAAGAAGGAGGAAACGTGTCTACCAAACCTACTTTAATTGTTTCTTTAGTACTTGCAGCAAATGTCAGACCTGTAAGTATAGAGGCTGAAATAGCCATCAATACTTTCCCACAAAATAGTTGCCATTCTCTATTAACTAAATAGTTGAATAGACAAAACAAACTTTTATTTTTATGTTTAATTGGGGCATATTGTGGAACCTTCAACGAAGTCGCCTTAAGGCCGAAATTCACAATGAGTCCTTGTCCTTGAAATTCGAGTAATTTTTTAGGACTTTAACCAAAGGAGCTGAAAATTACAATTAGGCCGGCAGAAAAGATAAATCTTTCTGTTAACGAATACGGTAAAACACCGTTCCGAAAGAGGTAATTTTGGAACAGATGAATCTGCAACTGATAGAAGTCATCGTAAAAGTTGCAAGAGAGAACTTCAACTTAGTAAGTCTCTATCTTTTCAAGAATTTTCTTCCTAAAAAATTAATAATCTTTTTAGGCCAATTCACCGGTTCAGTATTAAATATTGGCGTCTCTATATACGGAATGCTATTTTTTTCTAACCAAATATCTAACATCCTTTCAGAGAGAAATCCAAAAACACGAGCATCATTGACCGTATATTTCGAAATATCAAGATTTTTTTCTACCTCTTCAAGCAGAGGAAACAGCCACTCGCAATATTTATCAAAATATTCTCTTCTCATTACAAACATATTCAGCAGATGTGTTTTAGTAGAAGACATGACCTTGTTAAAACTTGACAGATAATCAGGACAGAGTTTCTTTATTGCTTCCTCTAACGCCACTATGTCTGCTTCGTGATGCGCATGGATGTACTGTCCGCGTACTGTTTCGATGAAATAATTTCTTTTCGGTGGTACTACAACCGGATAGCGGGCAAGCAACCTGTTAATTTCAGTGGAAGTAAGACAACTTGCAAACTTACTTGTTGAGTTAGTAGAGCTCCGAAAATATCTTCTGTAATGGACAAGTCCGACAGGTTCAGGACTTTTAAAATTTTTCCAAATCCAATAAATAGCAGTCAACTCGCAGAAGTTTTTATTTTTCTTAGAAATGTTTTCTCCGGAATTATCTCTGACTCCTCCTAACTTCAAATCAGCACGAAAGTCAGCTCCAACTTCGATGGGCATATATAAAGAATCTTCCGGAAAAGAATAGGTCTTATGAGAAGCAATAAAAATTTTGGTCATAGAATTTTGAGTTAGTAGATATTTTTATAGATAACTCTTTTTTCTCTTCCGAATTTAAAGGATGTCTAAAGAAAAATCGTATCTGAGTTTAACTCATAGCAAGACTTAAAAAAAGTATATGACTTCTCACAATTTTTTAAATCAAAGAACCCCTTGTTAAAGAAAGAAACTTATTTAAGCATAACTAACTACACAGTTGTGTTTCATAAATGAATAAGTCAGAAAATTTGATTTTTTAAATAACTCTATTATTTTTATGGAGAAATACAAAAATCCAAGAGCACAAGATAGTTATGCAATATTTGTAGATTGTTTGACTTCTTGAATTAAGTAAGATTTTTGGATTACAATCCACTACGTATCCTAAAAATATGGGATATGAAAATGGAGGTGAAAAAGTATGGAGAACGACCCTCAAGTCAGAGCCGGTTTATCTCAAAGATTGCAGGAACTGCGTTTAGAAAATCAAATGACACAGGCTGAATTAGCCAGACTGTGTGACATTCCGCAGCCTGTTCTGTCTTTGTACGAAAAAACCGAAAGTAACAGGATGCCGACACTGTATGGTTTAGTAAAACTCGCAAATGTTTTACAAGTCTCGACTGACTACCTCTTAGGAAGAACTAAAGAGAAAAATGGCAACGCTTGTTGTCTGCCGGAAGATACAATATTAAGAGAATTGCCGGTTAAGGACCGGCAGATGCTTCTTCATATATCCAAAGCTCTTTTGGCATCAGCCAAAGCAAAGCAGGAAATAATGAAAAGCAAAAGAGTTCCTCTTAAAAACAATTCCGCAAAAACTGAATAGTCCTCTCTAAAAATCGCTTTCTATATAATTTTTTGGTGTAGAATTATGCATCTCAAGCGCCGGTAGCTCAGTTGGATAGAGTACTTGGCTACGAACCAAGGGGTCGTGGGTTCGAATCCT
>CANTYJ010000050.1 GCA_947854175.1 uncultured Turicimonas sp.
CAACGACCCCCACCATGTCAAGGTGATGCTCTAACCAGCTGAGCTACGTGCCTGAAGAACCCGAACTATACCAACACTTTTTAAACTTGGCAAGTCGAATCAATAAATTTTTTTTTCACTATCGATAACACTATGTTTTAATTAGAACCAAGTTACTTTTTTTTTCAAATATATTGATCAATAGATTAAAAAAATCACATTAAATAGATGTCCATCCCGATTTTTACTCTTACTTAAAAGAGCTTTTTGTCTATGAAGTCAATTTATCTAAAATCCTCTTTTTACTCTGCTCCTACCATGCGAGTTGTTATTTGACCAGTGATTTGTATTCAGAATAGCCTTCTGAATCCATCTGATCGAGTGGGATAAATCTTAACGATGCACTATTTATGCAATATCGAAGACCTCCTTTATCAGCAGGTCCGTCGTTAAATACATGTCCAAGATGAGAATCTCCGATATGACTGCGGACCTCAATTCTGCTCATCCCATAGCTGTTGTCTTTGAAATATTTAACAACGTCTTTTTTAATCGGCTTGGTAAAACTCGGCCATCCGCACCCTGAATCGTATTTATCTGTTGATACAAACAGAGGCTCTCCGGTAACAATATCAACGTAGATACCTTTTTCTTTATTGTTCCAATATTTTCCCGTGAAAGCTCTTTCTGTTCCAGCGTTCTGAGTTACTTCATATTCCTGCTCGGTTAGTTTATTGCGGATTTGCTCCTGACTTGGTTTTGAATATTTAGGTTGTTGAGCTTGAAGTACTGCCAAATCTTTCAAACTATCAAAACTTATATGGCAATAACCGCCGGGATTCTTTTTCAAATAATCCTGATGGTAGTCTTCTGCCGGATAAAAATTCTTCAATGGTTCGACTTCAATTACAAATGGTTTGCCTGCTTTTTTCTCTGCCTCTTTCAAAACGGATTCGATAACGTTCTTATCTGCATCATCTTTAAAATAAATACCGGTTCTATATTGAGTTCCGACATCATTGCCCTGTTTATTCAAGGAATATGGATCCACTATTTTCAAGTACAGCTGTAAAAGTGTTGATAAAGAAACTTTATCGGGATTAAAAACAACTTTGACTGTTTCCGCGTAACCTGTCCTTCCGCTACAGACTTGTCTATAAGTTGGAGAGGGAGTATTGCCGTTTGCATATCCTGAAACGGATTCCACAACACCGGGAACTCTTGAAAAAAATTCTTCAACCCCCCAAAAACATCCTCCCGCCAAATATATTTCTTGCATATGCTCCTCACTATTTTTCTTTAATTCCTGAACAGGAAGATTACTGAAATTGGAGTCTGTGGATGCAACAACTGAAGCCGTATTGAGAAAGCAGGTTCCGAGAATTATGGCTAAAAAAACTTTTTTCATACCCAATATTCCTTTTTTGTAAAAGCTTTGAAGAAATAGCTTACCAAAGGAATGATTTTTATTAGTCCTAGAAATCAGAAAATTTTATAGCATTTGGTCTACAAATATTAGTTTTTACACGACCTAAAGCTGCTTCCTTATTAAGGTTAAATATTTTGTAATAAATACAATAAGAGGCAGTGGTATAAAGTTCACTGCCTCCGTACTAGTCAAGGATTACAAGAAGTTATTTTCTTCTTGCACTTAAAACACCTTTAATGTCCCGAATCGAATTAAGTGTCCGTTTTAAATCGTCAGAACACTTTATCTCAATGGTAAAGGTCAAATGAACATCCTCCTTATTACGTGATGAACTCATTGCAATAACAGGCTGTTTCTCTTTCGAAAATATTTCAGAAATATCTTTCAGCAGACCAACTCTGTCACTGGCAATAATTAAGATTTCCACCGGATAAGAGACATCGGTATCCTTCGTCCAGGAGACTTCAATCAACCTGTCATGCCCTTCCTCATCGAGATTTAGGATATTGGGACAGTCAGCTCTGTGGACTGTGACACCTCGTCCTCTGGTAACAAACCCGACGATCTCATCCGGAGGAACTGGATGGCAGCAGCGGGCCAATTGAGTCAGAAGAGAGTCAATTCCGACGACAAGAACTTTACCTTTATCGTGATGAGTCGCCTTTTTTGCAGTAGTTACGGTCTCAATCGGCTTCTCTTCTTCGACTTTGGGTGCAACTGCATTTTCAATAGCTTTCTGACCGAGTTCATCTTTACCGGCAGCCAAACACAGCTCGTCTACAGAATTAAACCCAAGTTTCTTGGCCAGTTCTTCAAGTTTGAAGGCTGTCTTTCCAATTCTGGCAAGGTCTTTGTCAATCTTTTCCCTGCCCGCTGAAATAGCCTGCTCCATTTCCTGGGCATTAAACCACTGTCTGACCTTGGTTCTCGAACGGGGTGACGCAACAAAACCTAATTCCGGGTTAAGCCAGTCGCGGCTGGGTGCGCCTACCTTAACAGTAATAATCTCAACTGTCTGTCCGCTCTGAAGTTTGGTATTGAGTGGAACCATGGCTCCGTCAACTTTTGCTCCCCGGCAACGGTGTCCAAGCTCAGTGTGAAGATGATAAGCAAAATCTATCGGAGTGCTTCCGGCGACTAAATCTAACACCTTGCCTTGCGGTGTCAGAACATAAATATTTTCATCTTTTAATTTATCAGGGGTCGGAGATTTCTGAACATCGGACTTCCATGCCAACATCTGTCGCAACCAGGCAACCCGATCTTCCTCATTTTCTCCTGCTTTACGTTTTGAGCCTTCCTTATAGCGCCAGTGAGCCGCCACACCCAGTTCCGCAAACTCATGCATTGCGCGGGTCCGAATCTGAATCTCTAGAGGCTTCCCTTGAGAACCGACGACTACTGTATGAAGAGACTGATATCCGTTCGGTTTAGGCTTAGCAATGTAATCGTCAAACTCTTTGGAGAGAACTTCGCTATTTTCCTGGATAAGAGAAAGAGTCTCGTAGCATTTCTCAACCGTATCAACAATAATTCGAACTGCTCTGACATCATAAAGTTGCTCGAACTTGAGATTCTTTTTGCACATTTTCTTCCAGATGGAATAAATGTGTTTAGGTCTGCCGCTGACTGATGCCTGAATATTATTCTTAACAAGGAGCTTCTGAATCCGGCGTACAGCTTCTTGAATGGAAGCTACTCGTTCTTCTCTTGTTTCTTCCAAAGCCGCTGCGATTTGCCCGAATTCCTTTGGCTTGGTAAATCTCAAAGACAAATCTTCAAGTTCCCATTTCATCTGCCAAATACCCAAACGATTAGCAAGCGGAGAATACAGAGCTAAAGTCTCAGCCCCATATTCGTCTGCACCGGGAGCCTTAGAGGCGGCGAAATACCTCAAAGTCTGAAGTCTTGATGCCAGTCTTAATAAAACGACCCGTAAATCCTGACAAAGTGCAAGCAACAATCTTCTGACAGCGTCCGGCTGTTCACTAATCTTCGCTTCACCTTCTCTGGAACGCGCTTTTTCACTCACATCCAAAACAACTTTGAGATTTGTGACCAGTTCGCAAACGGATTTTCCAAAATGTTTTGTTAACCATTCTTTGGGATTTTTTAGCTGATCCCAGACAAAAAATAAATATCCGGCTGCTAAAAGATCTTCATCATTTCGAATGCCCCGTAGAATATCCACTACGCCTTCTGCGTGAGACATAACCGGTTCACCCGTAAAAAGTACTTGTCCCTCGTATAGAGGTTCTATGATTCTTCTGACTTCAGCAAGATTCAGAGGAGTTTTAGACTCTTCCATTTAATTTCCTACTATTAATTTTTCATAAAAGACGAACCTGATACAGAATTCACCTTTCAAATCCATCGAAATTTTAATTTAATCAAGTGAAAATGGGCAGTCAAAAAGAAAAAAGACGAAAGAAATATTTACAAGTATTTGAATACTTATTGAAAAACTCCGGCTTTTGAGACCGGAGTTTTTGTTTTCGTCACAGCGTTACGAATAAAGCTATTTTTGAGCGGCAATTACAGAAATCTGTACGAGCCATGCCGGGCTTGGCAGCTGACACTGGACAACCGATCGGCTAGGTGTTTTATCGGCATCCAACCATGATTCCCAAGCCTTATTCATCTCATGAAGATCTCCTATGTTAGCTAAATAGACAGTAGCTCTCAACAAATGTTCCTTATCACTACCAGCTTCTTCGAGAATACTGTCGATCAGCTTAAGGACATTTTCCGTTTGAGCTCTAACTGATCTTGCTTCGTTCAAATCAACCTGACCTGACACATATACCACACCGTTAAAGACAGCTGCCTCAGAGAAACGACTGTTGGAACGGATTCTTTTAATATCGCTCATAATTAGAAAAGATTAATTCTTAAATGAATGAATAGGAGCAGGAATTCTTCCTCCTCTGTTAATAAATCCGGCTGCACTTCCCTGTTGAATTGGCATAATATCTGCTCCGCCCAGCAAACCGCCGAACTCAGCACGTTGTCCGACATCTTTGCCCGGAACAGGAATTAAACGGACAGCCGTTGTCTTGGCATTGATCATTCCGATAGCAGTCTCATCAGCAATAATCGCTGAAATAATATCTGCAGGGGTTGAACCCGGAATAGCAATCATGTCCAAACCGACAGAGCATACGCAGGTCATGGCTTCCAGTTTTTCCAGTGTCAGTCTGCCGGTTGCGGCAGCTTCAGCAATTGCCGCATCTTCACTAACCGGAATAAAAGCACCGGAAAGACCTCCGACGGATGATGAAGCAAATACTCCGCCTTTTTTAACAGCGTCGTTTAACATTGCCAGCACTGCAGTCGAGCCGGGGGCCCCAATTGAGCTAAGTCCGACGCTCTGGAAAATCTCTCCTACGGAGTCACCGATTGCAGGAGTCGGAGCAAGTGAAAGATCGGCTACACCAAAAGGAAGCTTCATTGTGTTAGCAACTTCTGTACCGATAAGTTGGCCGACCTTTGTTACCTTGTAGGCGGTAGTCTTAATAATTTCGGCAATCTCAGTAATATTTAATTTGTCGCCTTCTCGCTTAACGGCTCTGTCAATCGCTTTTTTAACCACACCGGGGCCCGAAACTCCAACACTAATTACTGCATCGGGCTCTCCGACACCAAGGTAACCACCGGCCATGAACGGAACATCTTGAGGGATATTGCAGAAAACAACCAGCTTGGCACAACCTAATCCGTCACGGTCTGCTGTTGCCTGCGCTACATCCAGAATGCGGTGCCCCATCAGTTTGACGGCGTCCATATTAATTCCGGTTCTTGTGCTTCCAACATTAATGGAGGAGCAAACATGCTCAGTTGTCGCCAAGGCTTCAGGTAATGCATCAATTAAGTTTCTTTCTCCCGGTGTAATTCCTTTTTCTACAAGTGCACCAAAGCCGCCGAGGAAATCAACTCCGGCTTCCTTGGCACAATCATCTAACAATTGACAGGTTTTAACCATCTGGTCACGTGTGAAACCGGCGCAAACCGTACCAATCGGTGAAACGGTAATTCTCTTATTAACAACGGGAATCCCATATCGGTCTCCGACTTCGTTACAGACAGAAACCAGATTCTTTGCAAATTTATGGATTTTTGTACGGACTTTAAAAGAGAAAGTTCCGTAATCGTCACTAATACAATCAAAGAGGTTCAAGCCCAGTGTTACTGTACGAACATCCAAATGTTCGCTTCTCAGCATATCAATGGTAGAGATAACTTCGCGTTCTGTAAGCATTTTTCTTTTAATCCAAATAGTAGGTTAAGCCACTGAAACTCGGTGAATTGCCTCAAAAATCTGGCGGTGTTGCATGCTCAAAGATAAGTGTCTTTCCTTGGCAATGTCAGACAGTGTTTTATGCAGTGCTCTGCGGTCGATATCGTACGGAACTGTTATTTCAAAGACCAATAAAACTTTTTCTTCCTTGTCGTCACTGTCCTGACGGATTGAGCGGAAGTTGTCAATATTGATTTTGCCTTCAAAAAAGATACGGGTAAATGCAACTAAAAGACCTTTGCTGTTTGCCCCGTCAACGGTAATAACAAACGGCTCCCCTTCTGTATGAACAAAAGCGCCGGGTTGATAGTCCTGAATATCGACAGACATGTTACAGCCACGTTTCTGCAAGAGATTAACAATGGCACATTTGACATCTTCATTGGTTAATGAGGAAGGTTTGTTGACGATCATTATGGAAGAAAACTGATCGGCCACAGTTGTTTGGCTCATGTCAACAAAATCACACTTTAATTGATTTAAAGCTTCCGCTACAGAATAGACCACGCCTGATCTATCCGGACCTGTTACGGCAACTAAAATTTTATCCACTTGCTTTATCCTTTAAGTTCGATGGGTATTTTTATGCAAACTGACAAACTACATATATTAATAATTTATTGATATATAAAATTTTTTTCTTCCACTTTTTTTAATGGGCCGATTTCTTTCAGCTTTGGAAACGCCTCCAAGGCATTATCTGTCGTCACTTTGGAGAATTCACTGATCGTAGTCCTTCGCAGATTAGCAGCCTCGTAGGCATAAGCAACAATATCGACAGGATAGCTTTTCGGATCTGCGGGATTATCTTCTCTTCTTTTTGAGCCGGGCATATCTGGACAATCTGTTTCCAGCACAATAGATTCAGCCGGCAGTGATTCGAGTAACTTCCTTATTCTTTTGGAACCGGAATAAGTAAATGCTCCGCCATACCCAAGTTTAAACCCCAAATTGATAAAAACTTTTGCCTGTTCAAGACTTCCGTTAAAGGCGTGAATGACGCCGGAAGGAACTTCAATTCTTCTGAGATACTTTGCAACCGGATCAATAGCTCCCCGGACATGAATACTGACCGGAAGCTCATATTTATGAGCCATTTTCAAGAAACGGGAAAAAACTTCCTCCTGCAATGACATTGGGACGCGATCGGTAATTGTACCGTCCAGGCCGATTTCTCCGATAGCCGCCAAGTTTCCTGAGAATTTGTTTGTCTTAATGCAATCTTCAATAACCTCAGTCTGTTCCAACGACACTTTTTCTTTAACAAAGAGCGGATGAACTCCGGCTCCGAAGCCTGCATTAATGATTGCTGATACCTCCTCACATTTCTTTGTTGAAGGTAAATCACCTGCACATATCAACATCTGCTGCAAGCCCGAATCAATGGCAGGGTTAACTGCGGAGGCCAGAAGTTCTCCGGAAGCGGTGAATTCCTCAACAAATAAATGATTGTGTGTATCAACCAGACTAATCATTTTCTATTTTTCCGTCTCTGAGCCGAAGAATTCTGTCACAGCGCCTAGCTAAGTCATCATCGTGAGTCACTATCATCACGGCGGTCTTCTTTAATCTTGCGAGTTTCAATAAATAGTCGAATACGGTTAATGCCGTTTCCCGGTCCAGATTTCCGGTCGGTTCATCAGCCAACAAGCAAACCGGGTCTCCGACAGTAGCACGGGCAATAGCAACCCGTTGTCTTTCTCCACCGGAAAGCTGACTCGGAAGGTGTGCAACCCGGTCCTTAAGGCCCATGACATCCAAAGTTTTGGTAGCACGTTCTTCAGAATCCTTTTGCTCCAGTCTCCTGATTCTCAGTGGCATTGCGACATTTTCCAGTGCGGAAAATTCAGGCAGCAGATGGTGAAACTGATATACAAATCCTAATTTACTGTTTCTTAGCTGAGTTCTTTCTTTTTCGCTGAGATCATTAATCTTTTGTCCGTCAATCTCAACAGTTCCTCCGTCAAAGGAATCCAGCCCTCCCAGACATTGCAAAAGAGTTGATTTTCCCGAACCGGAGGTTCCAACCACCGCCACAATCTCTCCGGCGTTAATTTTTAAGGAAACGCCTTTAAGAACCTCAAGTGAAGAAGCACCCTCGGAAAATTTCTTTCTTAATCCATTGGCTTCTATAACGACTTTATTATTCATAGCGAAGTGCCTCCGCCGGTTCAATTTTTGTTGCTCTCCAGCTTGGATAAACGGTTGCGGCTAACGCTAGCAGGAATGAAAATACTGCTATTGGAACAATATCATCCGCTCTGGGATCACTTGGCATATTGGAAATTAGGTAGATGTCTTTTGGCAGGAACTGCACACCGAACAACGTTTCAATGACAGTGACAATGGCTTCAACGTTAAAGGCAATTAAAAGTCCGATACCAACTCCTAAAGTTACGCCAATCAATCCTACGAACATCCCCTGGATCATAAAGATTCTCATAATGGCCCCTTTGGTTGCTCCCTGCGTCCGCAAAATAGCGATGTCGCTTCGTTTGGAATTAACCGTCATCACGAGTGAGGAAACAAGGCCGAAGGCTCCGACCAGAACGATAAGAAATAAAATAATTCCCATCATCCGCTTTTCAACTTGAACTGCAGCAAACCAGTTTCTGTTTTGTCTTGACCAGTCAAATGCATAGTATCCGTTATCAAGTTCATTATTGAGTTCATGAGCGACTTCCGGAGCTTTCTGCATATCTTTGAGTTTTAAGCGAAGTCCTGTTGGTCCGCCTGTTCGATAAAGTTTTGCAGCGTCTTCCAAATTAACAAATGCCATCGCAGAGTCATACTCGTAGTGACCGGAAGAAAAAACGCCCGATACCGTAAACTGTTTCATTCTCGGTACTGTTCCGGCAGGTGTAAATTGTCCTTGGGGGACAATAACCGATATCTTATCCCCCGGAATTACGCCCAAATTACGCGCCAAATCCATGCCGATGGCAATTTTGTAAGAACCGGGAGAGAGATCCGAGAGCTCTCCGATTTTCATTACACCGGCAACATTACTGACATTTTTTTCGGGCTGCGGTTCAACACCGTTTACGACTACTCCTTTTACATTTGCTCCGCTACTTAACAAAGCCTGGCTTCTGACATAAGGAGCCGCACCGACAATTTGCGGATGTTTTGACTGAACGTTTTTGGCCAAATCAGACCAATTCTTTATCGGACCGCCCGAGTGAATAATTTCTGCATGAGGAATAACGGACAGCATTTTGTCCCGCACTTCTTTTTGGAATCCGTTCATGACGGATAACACAACTATAAGTGCCATCACTCCGACAGCAATCGACAAAACCGACATGCCCGAGATAAATGATACGAAGCCGTCCCGGCGGCTCCCTTTCATTGAAAATGTATACCGTAAACCCACCATCCATTCAAAAGGCAGGCAGTTAATAAAAGAATTTTTCACAAAATAAATCCATATCCAGAGGTATTTGCATTTTAACTTGTACGGCAGAGTCATTAGAATGGCGGAATGTCTTCTTGTATATTTTTATTCCCCAATTCGCTCCTTTCAGAAAAAGAACGTATTGCTCTCGGCAAAGACGCATTCCCTCCCTCTCTGAGAAGGTTATGCAAAAACTTTGCCGAACCGACTACGACCATGTGTTTTAACGCTCCAATGCTATCCGGATTGACAACGGATCAGTGGATATGGATGACTATAACCAAACGGGACTCATTAATCCCTGTCGCCCCTCTGCTATGGGAAGGTTTTGGCGGCCAAAGAATTGATAAAGAATTCTGGCTGCTTTCACCTTATTACACTTCCTCCGCAGGAGACTTACTTTCGGCGGCAGAGGTTTTTGATTTAGACGAAGAATGTTTTCTCCGTGATTTATTAAATCCTCTTCTTAGACCATACAAAATGGACATTCAGGTCTTGGACGGACGATTTTTTATGGCAAGAAAAACGGCCTGGAATGTTGATGTCTGTCCATGGATTGCTCAACAGGGCAAAAAACCTTCGCCGGTCGGAGGAGCATCTGCCGAAGAATGGCAACAACTGAGCGAACAAATTCGTTGTGCTCTTTTGGACAGTGAATTTAATGTATACAGACAGACGATGAACAGAATTCCGGTTGAAGGCCTTTGGATAAACAGTGGCGGATTCGATACGGCTATCAAAGATATCTCGTTCATGAGAGTTATCCAGACAAACTCAACGTTGGTCAAAGGAATCTGCTGCGCTTCAGGTATCAATCATAAATACGTTACAAAAGAAGGAGCACCTTGGCCGACAGACTGTCCCGAAGGTGACAGACTCAGTATCCTCTCGAGATTTGACAACCCTGAAGTAAAAAAAGATCCTGCGCTATGGACAAGGACATGGAATGAAATTGCGGACTTTGTTGAAGCACAAATTGAGTCTTCAAAGAATCTTGAAAACTTGGATATTTTTACACCGGTCCTTGTAGCCACCGACGGGTTAAGAATAAGCAAGATCTCTCGTCCGTTAAAGCAGAACTTTTTCCCGCTATTTAAGAAAAATAAGGACTTCACTGAACAGTGGATTTCTCCTAAGGAATAATAAAAAAATGTCAACATTTACCATCCGACGTTTTAACTCGGTTGTCGCGGACTCTTTAGTCAATGCCGGTTATCCGACACCTCTTGCCCGTGTTTTATCTGCCAGAGGAATCACGAGCCCGAAAGAGTTAACCAATGACATAAAAGAAATGCTGCCTCCCCACCTGATGAAAAACTGTATGGAAGCAGGCAAACTCTTGGCTAACTGTCTGGTTGAGAAAAAGAAAATTTTTGTTATCGGAGATTACGACTGTGACGGAGCAGCGGGGGTTGCTGTCGGCATTCTCGGCTTGCGTCTTCTGGGAGCAGAATTCCCCGATTTCTTAATTCCGGACAGAGAAAAAGAAGGATACGGATTATCCAAATTACTCGTTGACCGTGCTTTAATGGACAAAGCGGAAGTTCTGGTTACGGTTGATAATGGTATTTCTTCAATAGAAGCAATTCGCTATGCTAAAGAAAAAGGATTGACCGTCATTGTCACAGATCACCATCTACCAGCGGATGAATTGCCGCCGGCTGACTTTATCGTTAATCCAAACCAGAAAGACGATACATTCCCTAGCAAAGCATTATGCGGAGCGGGTGTCATGTTTTACCTATTATTTGCGACCAGAGCCGCTTTAAGGGAAATGGGGATGTATTCAAAAACCCCGCAACCCAACCTGTTGTCCCTTGTCGATCTTGTTGCACTGGCAACGATTGCTGATGTTGTCCCGCTTGATAAGAACAACAGGATTCTGGTCACAAAAGGTATTGAGAGAATCCGTCAAAACAAGATGCAATCCGGACTGGCAGCTTTGTTAAAAGTGGCAGGAAAGAACTGTTTCGATATCAATGCAATTGACTTAGCGTTCTCCGTAGCTCCCCGAATTAATGCTGCCGGACGGCTTTCAACTAATGATCTTGGAGTCTATTGTCTGATTAGTGGCGATGCTCCTACCGCATTTGATTTTGCAAATAAGCTGGAGGCATTAAACAAAGAAAGAAAAGAAAAAGAAAGAGAGATGCAAAAAGATGCTATCTCTAATATCGGCACTATCGATGATGTCGAATCTCCGGCTATTTGTCTGTACGACAGTTCCTGGCATTCCGGGATTGTCGGACTCGTCGCCTCCAGGGTCAAAGATAGCTTATATCGTCCGACGATTGCCTTTGCTCCCAGTACAGAAACAGGAAAAGAAGGTGAAATTAAAGGTTCCGGCCGTTCAATTAGCGGAATTCATCTCCGGGACGTATTGGATTTGATTGATAAAACCTGTCCGGGATTAATTCTTAAATTTGGAGGCCATGCGATGGCTGCCGGATTAACAATCAAAGAAAAAGATTTTGATAAATTTCAAAAGGCTTTTAAAAAAGCTGTTGACAAGCTGGCACCACCGGAAAGTTTCGTCAAAAACACATTGACCGACGGGGAACTATGTGCAAAAGATTTTGGTCTAGGCTTAGCCTCTGCCATTGAATCAGTCGTTTGGGGGCCTTCATTTCCTGAACCGATTTTTTCAAATCGGTTTGAAGTTAAAAGTCAAAAACTTTTGAAAGACACTCATCTTAAATTAATGCTTGAAGCAGACGGTGTGCCTGTCTCGGCCATCTGGTTCCGCCGTAAAAAACCGGTTCCTGATTTTGTGACTCTGGCTTACAAACTTTCTGTTAATCAATGGATGGGAAGAAAATCTCTTCAGTTAATTATTGAAGATATGGAAGATGAAAATGAAAGTCTCTTCTAGTGCATCTGTAGAGAGCGCTTAAAATAAGTTCCAAAACTTTTCAAAAGTCCGGCGCTTTTAGCTCCGGGCTTTTTGTCCGTTTAGAATAGCGAGTTTAAAAGCTGTACCAACAACTTTGATTTAATTGGAAAATACGAATGGAAGCTGAGCGCATCAACTTAATATCATCAACTGCTAAAGATCTTCTGAACAGGGTAGAAGATCTTAGGGGGTATCTTTGACTTCGATGAAAAAGAAAGAAAACTTGAAGAAGTAACCGGAGAACTTGAAAATCCGGACGTTTGGAATGATCCTGAGCGTGCTCAGGAACTCGGAAAAGAAAAAAAGAGACTTGAGGATGTTGTTTTAGGAATCCGCCATTTGGTTACCGGTCTGAAAGACTCCCTGGAATTATTCGAATTATCAGAAGCAGAAGGAGATGAAGATTCCCTGATTGCTATCGAGTCGGATATCGAAAAGATGAAAAAAGAAGTCGAACATTTGGAATTCCAACGAATGTTCAATCAGGATCACGATGCGGCCAATTGCTTCCTTGAAATACAGGCGGGAGCCGGTGGTACCGAAGCTCAGGACTGGGCAAGCATGCTCGAAAGAATGTATTTGAAGTTTGCAGAACGTCAAGGCTTTCAGGCAGAGATTATCGAAGAAACCGATGGCGATGTTGCCGGCATCAAGGGTTGCACAATTAAAATTTCCGGTGACTATGCGTACGGCTGGCTTAGAACCGAGACAGGTATTCACCGTCTGGTCAGAAAAAGTCCGTTTGACTCCAATGCACGCAGACATACCTCATTTGCCTCTGTTTTTGTTTATCCTGAAGTTGATGACTCTTTCGAAGTCGACATTAACCCGGCTGATTTGAGAGTCGATACCTTCCGTGCCTCGGGAGCCGGCGGTCAACATATTCAGAAAACCGAATCTGCCATCCGTATTACACATATTCCGACCGGTATTGTTGCCGTTTGTCAGAATGAGCGAAGTCAGCACCAAAACAAAGCCAACGCTATGGCTGTGTTGAAATCCAAACTTTATGAAGTTGAGCTACGCAAAAGACAGGCTGTTCAGCAGGCAGTCGAAGACAGCAAGAGCGATATCTCGTGGGGACACCAAATCCGCTCTTATGTTCTTGATCAGTCCCGGGTAAAAGACTTAAGAACAAACGTTGAAACAGGTAACACCACAGCAGTTTTAGACGGTGCCCTGGAACAATTTATTGAGGCTAGTCTGAAACAGGGAGTCTAAAAGGTAACTTACCCACAGATTACCAGAACAGTTTTAAGACGGCATAGAAGATTTCTAATTTAAAAGGTTAAAAAATGGAAGAACAGACAATTAACCATCCAGAAACTATTGAAGCGGAAAACCATATTATCGAAGAGCGGTTAGCCAAGCTCGCCAAGTTAAGAGAAGCCGGCCCTGCCTTCCCTAATGATTTTGTCAAAACAGAAGAATTAGGTGATATCCGTCAACAGTACGAAAACACAACCGCCGAAGAACTAGAAGCCAATCCTGTTGAAGTCCAGGTCGCAGGACGAGTCATGCTCAAGCGTGTAATGGGAAAAGCCAGTTTCGCTACCGTTAAGGATGTCAGTGGAACAATTCAGTTTTTTGTAACCGTCGCTGAAGTTGGTCCTGAAACTTATGATCTTTTCAAAAAGACCATTGATATCGGTGACATAGTCGGTGCCAAAGGCACTTTGTTCAGAACAAAGAAAGGTGAGCTTTCTGTTCGGGTAAAAGTTCTTAAACTTCTAACTAAAAATATTCGTCCGTTACCGGATAAATTCCACGGCCTTTCTGATCAGGAAATCCGTTATCGCCAGAGATACGTTGACCTGATTATGAATGAAGAAACCCGAAGAACCTTCAGAATCCGTTCTAAAGCCATTGCAGCAGCCCGCCAGTTCATGATGGATCACCGCTTCATGGAAGTTGAAACTCCAATGTTGCATCCGATTCCGGGTGGTGCCAATGCCAAGCCGTTCATTACTCATCACAACGCTTTGGATATGGATATGTATCTGAGAATTGCGCCGGAACTTTATCTGAAGAGACTGGTTGTCGGCGGATTCGAAAGAGTTTTTGAACTTAACCGCTCTTTTAGAAACGAGGGTGTTGATGTCCGTCATAATCCGGAATTTACTATGATGGAATTTTATGCCGCCTACAAGGAATACCACTGGCTGATGGATTACACAGAAAAACTCTTGCGATATATCGCTGATCAGACACTTGGTAAAGAAGTCATCGAATATCAAGGCCATTCCATTGACTTGTCTAAGCCGTTTGACCGGTTGACTGCTAAAGAGGCTGTCCTGAAATATTGTCCGCAGTACACTGCAGAAAATCTTGAAGACGCCGACTTTATGTACGCAGAACTTGAAAAGTTGGGCGAACCGCAAAAGAAAAATCTTGGTATCGGTGCTTTGCAGATGGCCATGTTTGAAGCTACAACAGAGTCCAAATTAATCCAGCCAACATATATCATCGATTATCCGGTTGAGATTTCTCCGCTTGCAAGAGCCTCTGACAAAGATCCGACAATCACTGAACGCTTTGAACTGTTTATGGCCGGCCGTGAAACGGCCAATGGATTTAGCGAGTTAAATGATCCCCAGGATCAGGCTGCCCGCTTCCAGGCCCAAGCCAAAAATAAAGCCGAAGGCGATGATGAAGCCATGTACTACGACGCCGACTATATCCGCGCCCTTGAATACGGTCTGCCTCCGACCGGAGGCTGCGGTGTCGGTCTCGACAGATTTGTCATGCTTCTGACAGATTCTCCGAGCATCCGTGACGTACTCTTGTTCCCGCATATGCGTCCGGAAGCTTAAGATGCTTACATCCTCTTCTAAAGAGCTTCTCATCAGTCTGTTAAGTAAATTATCAAGACAGGCTGATGAGTCTGTTCCTGCTACCCGTATTCCGCTTTATCTCAACGACGTTCTCGTCGGTCACATTAAGAGCAAAGAGGCCGTTCAACTGGACAGACAATTCCGCTTCGTTGAAGTAGATAAGCAGAGAAATAGTTGCAGAATTCTTGCTGACAACGTTCAGCAGGCTTCTTTCAGAATTGGTGCAATTTCTCATCTATATAAACAGGAAGGGTTGGTGTCGGCGTGGCGGGATGAAATTCTCCCGATTGTTTCCGTTAAAGATTTCGGCCGGACAACGGTTTTGGGCACAATTGAAAGAGCCATGGCAAGACCGTTTGCTCTTTCAACTTTTGCCGTTCATTTAAACCCTTTTACAGTTGACGGAAGACTTTGGGTTGGTCAGAGGTCCTTTAAGAAGGCAATAGGTCCCGGGTACTGGGATAACTGCGCTGCAGGAATGGTTCCTCTCGGAGAGACCTTCAGCACAGCAATGGCTAGAGAAAGCTGGGAGGAAGCCGGTATCAAAGAAGGAAGTTTACATTTTAACTTTTTGTCACGTCACCTGATTTCAAGAGCAGTAACGGAAGGCTGGATGTTTGAACATACGATTATTTTTGATGCTGATGTCCCCGATTCATTCCTTCCGCACAATATCGATGGGGAAGTTAACAAATTTGAGCTACTTAGTCAGGAGGAAGCTCTCCAGAGAGTAGCATTAGGTTCCTTTACTTTTGAATCCTCTTTGTCCGTTTTACTGTCCATCGCGGCTAAAAACGGTCTCAGTGCAGAACTTGAAAATTACAAGCAGCTATGAATATAGCCGGGAAAGCCCGGCTATATTTTTATCTTTTTTCAAATCCTATTCGATTTCATCTAACCATGCCATTAAGATGCTTTCGAGGATTTTTTCATTACTGGCTTGAGGGTCATCATCAAAGTCTTCAAGCTCACAAATCATCTGGTGCATCTGCGGGAAACCCAGCTTCAACGGATCCTGGTCAGGAAATTTTTCAGCCAGAGCAATTGCAATATCTTCTCTGTCAGACCACTTCAATTTCATTTTTAAAAAGCCTCTCTAGCGTGGTTTTTTGAGTACTTCGGAATTTCTATGGTGAGATCGGCTTTACCTACTTTTGTTTGGCATGACAATCTTGAATTGGATTTCAGTCCCCATGCTTCATCAAGCAAATCTTCTTCAGCGTCTTCGGCCGGTTCTAATGTTTCAAAACCTTTTGCAATATAGCAGTGGCAGGTTGTACAGGCGCATGAGAGTTCACAGGCATGCTCTATCGGCACCCCGTTATCAAGCAATGCTCTTGCCAGATTGGTTCCTTCGGGTACTTCAAAAACTTTCCCTTCAGGGCAAATTACTTCATGGGGTAGTACTGTAATTTTTGGCATTTTTAAACCTCGTATACTGATTTTCCTTGAAGAGCCGCAAGAATCGTTCTGTTCATTCTTCTGGCTGCAAAACTCTCGGTGCCCTTAGAAAGAGCTTCGATCGCTTTCTTAATGTTTTCCGTGACATCCTGCTCTTTTGCCTGGATTAACTTATCAATCAATGTATCGATTTGAGCACGTTCTTCGTCATTGAGAAGATCCGAGTCAGTCCTAAGAGCTGATGCGGTAGACTCCAGAAGTCTGTCTGCCTCTACCTTCTGCTCCCGGAGTTCTCTTTGTTTCATATCCTCGGCCGCTTTACCGTGAGATTCTTTAAGCATTCTGGTGATTTCTTCGTCACTTAAACCATATGAAGGTTTAACTGTCACCGATGCTTCCACTCCGGTTGTGTTTTCTCTTGCGGAGACTGACAGAAGTCCGTCAGCGTCCACCTGGAAAGTAACTCTGATTCTGGCCGCACCTGCAACCATCGGAGGAATACCGCGTAATGTAAATTTAGCTAAAGAGCGGCAATCTTCAACCATGTCTCTTTCGCCTTGAACAACATGAATGGACATAGCGGTCTGACCGTCTTTAAACGTAGTAAAGTCTTGCGCCATGGCTACCGGGATCGCAGTGTTGCGTGGAATTACCTTCTCAACGAGTCCTCCCATCGTCTCAATGCCGAGTGACAATGGTGTAACGTCAAGCAAAAGCCAGTCTTCTCCGGCCGCATGGTTTCCGGCCAAAAGATTAGCCTGCATGGAAGCGCCTACCGCAACAACTTCATCCGGATCAATATCCGTCAAAGGCGGTTGATCAAAAAAATCCTCAACTGCCTCTCTGATATTAGGCATTCTGGTCGACCCTCCAACCAGGACAACTCCTTTAATATCATGCCGTTTCAGACCTGCATCCTTGAGAGTATTCTTCGTGGTGTCAATACATTTAGAAACCAACTGAGCAGTAATTGCTGAAAATATCTCTCGTGTAATTGTTAAATTAACAATTTTCCCATCACTCAGAGTTGCATGAATGACTGCTCTCTGCGATTCGGTCAAATGCTCTTTAGACGCTTTGGCTTTAGACAACAGAAGTCTGGAATCCGACTTATTCAATAAAGAAAGGCCTGCCTGCTCAAGAATCCAGCAAAAAATACGCTGATCAAAATCATCTCCGCCCAATTGGCTGTTTCCGCCGGTAGCTAAAACTTCAAAGACACCCTTGGTGAGTCTCAGAATCGAAACATCAAAGGTTCCGCCACCCAAATCAAAAACTACATACAGTCCCTCACTTCCCTTATCTAATCCATAAGCTAATGCGGCAGCTGTCGGTTCGCTAAGAAGTCTTAAAACATTAAGTCCAGCCAATTTAGCCGCATCTTTAGTCGCCTGTCTCTGAGCATCGTCAAAGTAAGCAGGGACTGTAACGACAGCTCCAACGAGCTCGCCTCCCAAAGCCTCTTCAGCACGGGCTTTCAGATTTTTTAGAATATCCGCTGATACTTCCACCGGCGATTTTTCACCGGCGGTTGTTTTCAATTTGATCATTCCGTCCGCATCTGAGATGTCATAAGAGACATAAGTACCCTCTTCTTTTATCTCTTCAGCACTTCGTCCCATCAATCGTTTAACACTGGAAATTGTGTTCAGGGGATCTTCTGATATTTTTAATTTAGCGTCCTCTCCGACAACAATTTCACCGTTATCAAGATAACGTACGACTGAAGGCAAAAGCTTACGCCCCTCGTGGTCTTTAAGGACTTCAGGCGCTCCGTTACGGACTGTTGCTACAAGAGAATTGGTTGTCCCGAGGTCTATACCTATAGCTAACCGCTCCTCGTGAGGAGCGGTAGACATTCCGGGCTCAGAAATTTGCAATAAAGACATATGGAGGCTCTAATTTAAATCTGCTAATTGTCTTTGCAGGAACATGACTTTTTTAATAATGTCTCCTGCTTTTGCGGCATCTTCCTCGATATCTAATACCTGCTCAATCTGCCCTAAATAAGAATCTTTTTCTGCGGTGATTTCTTCTTTAAGTTTGGTCAGTTGAGTCTGATTATTATCTTCTTTCGCCAGTGAAATTTCTTCCCTGCGGATCAGCTGGTCCATCAGAAAACTTTCATTGAGTGTTCCACTGGTTTCATCGTTTACAGGATGGCCCATCAGAGAACATATCAGCTTTGCTCTGCGGACCGGATCCTTTAACTCGTTATAAGCATCGTTGATCCGAGTTGACCATTGCTGGGCAGCAAGTTTTTCCGCGTCTGAAGCCGATGCGAACTTATCGGGATGCACCATCTTCTGCACCTCAAAAAACTTTTGTCCTAACTCTTCCGTGTTAATTTTGAATTGAACAGGAATATTAAAAATCTGGAATGGGTTCAATGTAGTCAACTCGTTTCTCCGTCAATCACTAAACATGGAAGGATTTTCCACAACCGCAACTTTCTTTTTCGTTGGGGTTTGTAAACTTAAATCCGGTGTTCAGACCTTCCTTTACAAAATCAATATCGGTTCCGTCAATGTAAACCAGACTTTTTGGATCAACGAGAACCTTAACTCCATAAGATTCATAGACGTTATCATCAGGTTCTGCTTTGTCAGCAAACTCAAGTGCATATGCCATACCGGAGCAACCGCTGGTCTTGACCCCGACACGAATACCGATTCCTCTTCCACGTTTTATCAAAAATTTTTGGACGTGATCAGCCGCTTTTTCTGTCAAAGTTACAGCCATGTTATTTCTTTCCTAATTCTTCCTGTTTGTGACGATAATCCTCCACGGCTGCTTTAATTGCATCTTCCGCGAGAATTGAGCAGTGGATTTTTACCGGAGGTAATTCCAGTTCTTCAGCAATGGTTGTGTTCTTTAACTGCTGGGCTTCTTCAAGAGTCTTGCCTTTAATCAATTCAGTAACCAAAGAAGATGAGGCAATAGCACTAGTACAACCATAAGTCTTAAACTTGGCGTCTTCGATCACACCTTTATCATTGACTTTAATCTGAAGGCTAAGAACGTCACCGCAGGCCGGGGCTCCACGTGTACCTGTGCCAACGTTAGGATCATTCTTGTCAAGACGCCCTGCATTTCTTGGATTGTTAAAATGATCCATTACTTTTTCACTATATTGCATATCTAAAAATCCTTATTAATGATCTTTCCATTCAACCGACTTCAAATCTGTCCCTTCTTTATGCATTTCCCATAAAGGAGAAAGTTCACGTAATTCAGCTACTTTTTCTTTGAAAAGCTTGATGGTGTAGTCGATTTCCTCTTCGGTTGTGAAGCGGCCGATAGAGAAACGGATTGAGCTGTGAGCAAGTTCGTCATCAATTCCCAAAGCTTTTAAAACGTAAGAAGGTTCCAAGCTGGCAGACGTACAAGCCGAACCGGACGAAACAGCAACATCTTTACAGCGTGCCATCAGAGCTTCACCTTCGACAAATTCAAAGCTCATATTCAGATTAAACGGTGCACGGTGTTCCATGCTGCCGTTAACATGGACGGCTTCAATTTCGGACAAACCTTTCAGAAGTTTGTCTCTGAGTTTTCTTTCTCTTTCCGGTTCTGTAGCCATCTCTTCGCGGGCAATTCTGTAGGCTTCTCCCATTCCAACGATTTGGTGAGTGGCTAAAGTTCCGCTTCTCATACCTCTTTCATGACCGCCACCATGAATAATCGCTTCTATTCTTGCGCGTGGTTTACGTCTGACGTACAGAGCTCCCATTCCTTTCGGACCATAGACTTTGTGAGCCGATAAGCTCATCAAATCAATTTTGAGTTTTTCCATATCCAGAGGAATCTTGCCCGCAGCCTGAGTTGCGTCGCAATGGAAAAGGATTCCTCTTTCACGGCACATTTCACCGATTTTCTCGATATCCTGAATGACTCCGATTTCATTATTTACAGCCATTACTGATACCAATGTAGTATCAGGACGCATTGCCTTTGCCAATTCGTCGAGATCGATTAAACCGTCTTTTCCAACACCAAGATAGGTTACTTCAAAACCTTCTCTTTCAAGCTCTCTCATAGAGTCAAGAACAGCCTTATGTTCCGTTTTAACGGTAATTAAATGCTTACCCTTTTCCTTGTTAAAACGAGCTGCGCCTTTGATGGCCAAATTATCGCTTTCGGTTGCGCCGCTTGTCCAAACAATTTCTTTCGGATCGGCGTTGATGAGTTTGGCAACTTCCGAGCGGGCGTTTTCAACGGCTTCCTTCGCTTCCCAGCCATAGGAGTGGCTTGTAGAAGCTGCATTGCCAAAATGGTCATACAACCAGGGAATCATCTTGTCGACAACTCTCGGATCTGTAGGGGTTGTAGCTGAGTAATCAAGATAAATAGGGAACTTCATTTTTTAGACTCCGTTATGTCTAGAGCTGTTAGTCGATTTTTTTAAAATTTGAACCGGATGGATGCCGTGATCTTTTAATTGTTTCTTCTCTGCCAAATCGGCCAGAGAAATACCATGAAGAAACTTGCGCATTTCTTTGTTGAGGTTATCCCACAAATCAAATGTGATGCACTCTCCTTCTCCGTCGCACAAACTCCCCCTGGATTTAGTACAGGCAGACGTCTTTAAAGTTGAATCGACGGCATCCAAAATTTCATCAACTTTGATCTCTGAAGAAGGTTTAGACAGCCGGTAACCGCCCTTCGGACCTCTATTTCCGACAACCAATCCGGCTTTTCTTAATTTTCCAAATAACTGCTCAAGATAAGATATCGAGAGATGGCGACGCTCGCCAATCTCTGTTAATGTCACGAACTCTTCCGGTGCCTGTAAAGCAATATCCAGCATCGCCGTAACTGCAAATCTTCCTTTAGTAGTTAGTTTCATGAATCTATTCCGATTAAATTAGTCGGAAATATACACAAAATAATTTCCGAGCGCAACTGTCGGAAATTAAAAAGACACAATTTGGGAATAAAAAAAAGGACCTCGAAAGATCCTTTTAAAAGCGTAGTTTTTAAAAACTTGATGAACTCGTATACCCCAAACTCCCGCCTTATAGCCCGTGATTTTTTTCTTTTTTCTTAAAATTTAATTC
>CANTYJ010000051.1 GCA_947854175.1 uncultured Turicimonas sp.
TCATTTTTAGGCCAGTTTTATCTTTATTTTCAAGCAATTAAAAATAGAACGTCCCTTAATTACTTTCTACTTTATTAGATTAATTTCTTTCAGCCATTTAGACAATTCAGCCGTTTGGTCGTCGTTACTTCCAAAAATAGTCATATGCGGAAGCAATTTATTGCCTTTAAGCAACTTTTGGAAATCCTCTTCGGTATGCATTGTTCCGCCACCGCCATCAGTGTTATAGGTTGCCACTGTTTTTCCTTTAAACGAATTTTCTTTGATCCAGGTCTGAAGCGGCATTGAAACATGGTGCCACCATGTCGGTGTACCGAAAACAATCACATCGTACTTTGAAAGGTCTACAGAAGGAGCTTTGATCTTCCGGATGATGTTTTCTTCCAGTTCTTTTTTTACAACTTCTGTTGTAGGCCGGTAAGCCTCCGGATATGGTTCTACGACATCCACCCGAAGAAGATCCGCTCCGGTCAGTCTTGAAATTGTTTCTGCTACGTTCTTGGTATGGTTTGTTTTCGAAAAATATACAACTAATATTTTCTTTTCCATCTTTTTATCGGTCATTGAAAATGCCGGCATAGCCAAGCTGCTAAGGCTGATACAGATAACTCCCGACACTAAGCTTCTTCTTTTCATATCTTTTCCTAATCTAACTTTGAGTATTCTTTGTCATTGACCGCTTCCAACCAATCCGTTTTTGCATTTTTGCCGACATTGGCGTTATAAGTCAGATGCTGCATCCAGCTATCTTTAGCGGCACCATGCCAGTGTTTTTTACCTTGAGGAATAGCGATTACAACACCCGGTAGAAGTTCAACCGGTTTCTTGCCTTCTTCTACGTACCACCCACGACCAGCAACGCATATCAGAACCTGGGTCGCATCATGGTGAATATGCCAATTGTTTCTGCAACCCGGCTCAAAAGTAACATTTGTCGGACCGCCTTTATCAGCTTCCATCTTTGCTAAGTAACTATTACCGATGAAATACTGAGCGTAATCTTTGTTGAAAGTTCCAATAGGATACGGAGTTGTTTTTTGAAACTCCTGAGCAGATTGTAATTCGATTTTTTTTGCTGTCATATTTTTACTCTCCTGTGAAAATGCCGGAATTGAAAGACAAGTTAAAGTGATTCCACAAGTTGCTGCTATAAAGTTCCGCCTCTTCATTTTTTACTCCTTTACAGCTAAAACCTGAGCTAACGCATTCAAAGTTCTTGGAAAACCTAAATATGGGACCATCACCTGCAAAGCATCAATTAAGTTTTGTCTCGAATTTCCTTCTTTCAAATTTGCATTTATATGGGAACGAAGCTGGCTCTCACAACCGCCTAAAGTCGCAATTGCTGCGAATACAACTAATTCCCGGTCCTTAACACTCAGACCGCTTCTTGTATAGAAATCACCGAAACAAAAACCGGAGAGATCATCAATCTGTAAGGCTTTGATGTCAGGCGTTGCATTTTTATGCATTTGTTTGATGACATCACCAAAAATGGCCGTCTGGACTTCTATGCCTTTTTCCAGACGGTTGGAATCTGTTACTGTGGTCTGCGAAGGCAGCGGTAATTTGATTCCGGCTTTTTCCATCGCAGCATTCACACCAACCAATGTCTGTTCCACCCGTCCGATTCCGACATAAGGACTGCACTGGTAAACAGCTTCCTTTAAGACTACCGGATCCATTTTTGCCTGAATCGCTTTTGTTGTGATTTCTTCTGCCGAACCACTCAGAGCTTGTGTTGTAATGCAGGCAAGCAGAACAAAATATTTCTGACTAACCGATAAAGAAGCTCCGCGTTCTTGAAGTAAAAGCAAACGGTTTTTGATTGCCTCAATATCCGGATCAACTGATGATTGTGCATTAGCCGAGTTCATAGCCAACGAAGAGATTGCTAAACCTGCAGGAATACTTATTAGAAAATTTCTTCTTGATTTTTCAGCCATTTTCATCTCCTTTTTTTTCATTTTAGAAAATTGATATATTGGCTGTTTATCCAAGTTATTCCGTTTTTTTACCTAATCCTCTATTTACGCGCTTAAATTGTTATGTTGTCTTTAGACGGAGACTTTCCAAAAAGCCTTTTGTACTCCCGTGAGAACTGCGGAACACTTTCGTAACCAACTTCAAATGCCGCCGTGGAAGCATTAAAGCCTTCAAACATCATGAGACGTTTGGCTTCCTGAAGTCTCAATCTTTTGGCATACTGCAAAGGTGTCATGGAGGTCACATTTTTGAAATGCAAATGAAAGGTTGATGGTGCCATGAATATCATGTCCGATAGTTCATCAATCTTTACCGGTTCTCTAAAATGTTCCTTGATCCATTTAACTGCCTTTGAAATTCGATTATTAGGCATTCCGTTGATGCAGAGTTCCCGTAGATTGGTACATTGACCGTCCGTTAACGCGTAATAATGGATTTCTTTGTTGATTAAAGGAAAAAGATATTTAAATGATTGTTCATCATCTGTCAGAGAAAGGAGTCTGAGAAAGGAGCTCATCATCCTTGCCGGTGTTTTAGCGACACAAAAAGCATTTACTTCATCTTTAGGATGAGAATAATTCTCCAACTCCGTCATGATCTGGGTCAACAAATGAGCATCCAGATTTAGACAAACAAAGACAAAAGGATTTTCTTTGGAGGCATTTAGTACTTTAAAGGATGTCGGAATTTCAACGGAAGTCACAATCATAGAACCGGCGCCATAACGATAGCAATCCTGGCCGATATTGACAATTTTTTCACCTTGTAAAATCAAGCCAAGAGAAAGCGGATAAAAACAGTTTTTATCGCTGAAGTCATGTTCGTACTTTCCAATCCTTAGACCGGGAATCATTTTCCAACTGTCGTCGCCTGAATCAAGCTTATTTAAGATAGTTGATATCAACATCTTACTTAGAAATGCTTTTTCAGTCTGGTTCTTTTCCATAACGCCTCATCGAAGTTTTTGCGCCTACTTGTCCTCTTTATCGATTATGCGTCAAGACGTAAAACAAGTTTTAACTTATCTGTCAAAAAATTTGCTTATTCCTCTATCAGGTTAAATAGTCTCCATATTCGAATTTCAAAATTTTGAGAGATTTATCAGAAAGGCCCGTAAAACACAGGCCTTTAAGACGGGATATAAGGTCTTTTGCATAAAACTCATAACACCGATTAAATGACTTCTTAATTAGAATTGAGAAAGAGCACTTTACACATCTTACTTTCATTTGAATTTTGTCCGGAGTACCTTACTCTCAAAAAAAGAACTAAACTTGAATAAACTATTCAAAGGAGTCAAATAATGCGTCTGACGGTGGTAGTGGATAATTTTTGTTCTAAACAAGGCCTGCTGGCTGAATGGGGATACTCAAGCTGGTTGTCAAACGGGAAAGAAAACCTCTTACTGGATACCGGTGGAATTTGCCATGTACTGGAGCACAACTTAAATTTTCTTCAACTCCATCCTAAAGATCTGACCTCAGTTGTATTGTCCCACGGCCACTTTGACCACATATCAGGACTGCTGGATATTATTCGGATGAATCCGGACGTTAACGTTTATGCCTCCGGGGATGTGTCTGTTGAAAAACGGGGAGATGCTGATGCAAAACGCTTAAGCGGCGGCTTCCCGGTTCAATCCTTGAAACAGTTCAAACCTATTACAGGACCAACGGAAGTTATCAGCGGGGTGTTTGCATTTACAGTTCCTGAGCAAGTAAGAGATAAACGCTTTGTGTGCTGTAAGAATCTCTGGGAAGTGAATGAAAACGGCGATGTCGTAGAGGACAAATTCGAAGATGATGTCTCTATGGTAGTACAAGGACAAAACGGTTGGTCTTTGTTATTAGGTTGCTCTCATGCAGGATTACCTAATATCCTCCACTATGCATCGGAACAATTTCATATCAAAGAATTTGATACGGTTATCGGAGGTTCCCATCTTTGCGCTGTCAAGCCTGAAGAATATCGTCAGTGGATCGAAAAACTGCTGAATTACCGTGTCAGAAGGTGGCGTTTGAATCACTGTACCGGCTTTAAAGCAGCAGCGGCAATGGCAAATTATTTTGCTGATGTTGATTGGGCGGGATGTGGAACCGTACTCGATTTATAGCCAAATACAAAGAGCCCAGAACAGTGCTTCATTATTATCAACTGCAAATTAACTTTGAAATTTTTAAGTGTTTTCGGTGCTGATTTTCTTAACCTTGAAAATCTTCATCGGCGTCCCAAAAACGGTTCACATCAGACCAACCGGCCTTTGAATAAGCGTAATTGAGAATATTGGCTCCTTCATGTTCTATGGAAGCAGAATCGCTGAGTGTTCTTCTCCAGGACTTTGCACCTGCCAAACCGGTTAAGAGACCGTGCATGTGACGGCAGACAGCCCGTAGAGCGCGGTTATCCTGTTGAAGATCCCGGAGGTACTCCGTCATGTTTTCAATAACTCGTTCCCGTGTCACCGGTTCATGTTCATCACCATAGATTCTGGCATCCACATCACTTAACATCCAGGGCGTGTTATAGGCTGCACGGCCGACCATGACCCCGTCGACAAACTCTAATTGTCTTTCAGCTTCTCCCAAATCTTTAATCGCTCCGTTAATAACGATCTTTAAATCAGGAAAGTCTTTCTTTAACTGATAAACAACTTCTCTTCTCAACTGCGGAACTTCCCTATTCTCCTTAGGAGATAAGCCTTTTAACCAGGCATTTCTGGCGTGAACAATAAAAACCTTAGTTCCGACTTCGGAGACGGTCCCGATGAAATCTCTGACAAATGAATAGTCTTCAACTTTGTCGATTCCGATACGGTGTTTTATGGTGACCGGAATATCTACAACATCCTGCATCGCTTTCATGCAATCTGCAACTAACGCCGGTTCAGCCATCAGACAAGCTCCGAAAGAGCCTCTTTGTACTCTCTCGCTCGGACAGCCACAATTGAGATTGATTTCATCGTATCCCCATTCTTGAGCCAGTTTGGCACATGTGGCCAAATCTGCAGGATCAGAACCTCCCAACTGAAGAGCTACCGGATGTTCGGACTCATTAAAATCCAGATGGTGAGGCTTGTCTCCATAGATAAGTGCGCCTGTCGTGACCATCTCTGTGTAAAGTCTGGCATCACGGGATAATTGCCGGTGGAAATATCGGCAATGACGGTCAGTCCAATCCAGCATGGGAGCTACACAAAATTTCCATGAATCGTTCTTAGATATCATCAATCAATCCGGTGATATAAAAAATAAATAGAAGGAGGGAAAGCAACTTCTTGTTAACTTAATTTACCGTCCTCGTAATACCATTGGCCGTCCTCTAAAACAAAGGAACTGTTTTCTTCCTGTTTGAAACCGCGGCCGCCAATGAGTCCTCTGGCGATGAAATGTACGCTTCCATGTGTTTCATCAGACATGGAAAACGATTTAATTTTTAGTGACAGCCATTTGACAGGTTCATCAAGCACAAGAGACTTCGGTCTTGTCGACGGATGCCAAGTTTTTAACAGATAAGCTTCGTCATTTTTTACGAATGCCGTGTACCTTGAACGCATCAAAGCCTCCGGAGAGGAGGCCTTATTGCTACCGTCAAGTAAAGGCCCGCAGCAGTCAGTAAAATGTTTACCGCTACCGCAAGGACAAAGACTATCTTTCATCAGATACCCGGGCCAACTCGTTCGTCTCCACGGGCAGCTCTTCTGCGTTCAAATTCCTTGAGCCAGCGTTTACGGATACGGATACTCTTCGGTGTGATTTCTGCAAGTTCATCATCATTAATAAACTCAACAGCACTTTCCAGTGTCAATTGAACCGGTGGTACAAGACGGATCGCTTCATCAGTACCGGAAGCACGAATATTGGTTAACTGTTTTCCTTTAATCGGAGTTACAACAATATCGTTATCTCTCGAGTGCATACCGATGACCATGCCTTCGTAAATCGGTTCTCCCGGACCAATAAACAAGCGGCCTCTTTCCTGAATCTTCCAGAGAGCGTATGCAACAGCATTACCGTCGTCCTGGCTGATAATGGCACCGTTTCTACGTTCGCCCAAATCACCTGACTTCACAGGACCGTATTCATCGAATACGTGGCTCATAACACCTGTTCCTCGAGTCATGGTCAGGAAGTCATTCTGGAAACCGATCAAACCGCGGGCCGGAATCTTGTATTCAAGACGGACCCGTCCTTTGCCGTCAGGCAGCATATCCTGCAAATCGCCTTTTCTGCGGCCAAGCTCTTCCATGACAGGACCCTGATGGTTTTCTTCAACGTCAACTGTTAAGCTTTCAAACGGTTCCATCTTGACACCGTCGACTTCTTTGTAGAGAACACGAGGTCTGGAAACTGCCAATTCATAGCCTTCACGTCTCATGTTTTCAATAAGAATTGTCAGGTGCAATTCACCACGGCCCGCAACTTCGAAAACGCCTTCGTTTTCGGTCGGTTTCATTCTCATTGCAACGTTGCTCTTTAACTCTCTTTCCAGTCTCTCGCGGATTTGGCGGCTGGTAACAAACTTGCCCTCTTTACCGGCTAAAGGAGACGTGTTGACATGGAAGTTCATGGTCAAAGTCGGTTCGTCAACATGCAGAAGCGGTAATGCTTCCGGATTGTTGACATCACAAACGGTGGTACCGATACCCAGATCTTCAATACCGTTAATGAGAACGATATCACCGGCCTGAGCTTCATCAACGACTTTTCTTTCCAGACCCTGGAATTTCAAAACCTGATTAATCTTGGCACGTTTCGGTGTGGAATCCGGACCATTCATGATCACAACTTCCTGAAGAGGTTTAACCTTACCTCTCTTGATACGACCGATACCGATTTTGCCGACATAGCTGGAATAATCCAGGGAAGAAATCTGTAACTGGAGAGGACCGTCCGGATCATCATCGCGTACAGGAACATGATCGAGGATAGTATCGAAAATCGCTTTCATATTGCCGATTTTCTTAAGCTCTTCAACATCTTCCGTAAAACCTGCGTAACCACCGAGGGCTGAAGCATAAATAACCGGGAAATCAAGCTGTTCGTCAGTGGCGCCGAGCTTATCAAACAAATCAAACGTCTGGTTAATAACCCATTCAGGACGGGCCCCCGGACGGTCGATCTTATTGATAACAACAATCGGACGCAATCCCTGGGCCAGCGCTTTTTTCGTGACAAAGCGAGTCTGAGGCATCGGCCCTTCAACCGCATCAACGAGCAGTAACACACCGTCAACCATCGAAAGAACGCGTTCTACTTCACCGCCAAAGTCAGCGTGTCCCGGAGTGTCTACAATATTGATATGAGTACCGTTGTAATCAACAGCACAATTTTTAGCCAGAATCGTGATACCACGTTCACGTTCAATGTCGTTACTGTCCATCACACGTTCTGCAACGTTCTGATTTTCACGGAAAGTACCAGACTGTTGAAGTAATTTATCAACCAGTGTTGTCTTACCATGGTCAACGTGGGCGATAATGGCCACATTTCTTATTGCGCGATTCATATATAAATAACTATCTAATTTGTATTTGAAATTAATCTTTCCGGGACTAAAACTCCGTCTTCTTTCCGTGTTGCAACACCGAGTAATTGACGGGTCTCTCCCAATTTTTTATAAACTCTGACTTTTTTTTCTGATTGCTCAGATCCCGTTATCGTAATACTTTGACCGTGTAAAAAACGAACAGCCAACTCTTCTTTTAATTCAACGGGTTCTAAAGAACTCAACAAACGGTCTGACGGTAATAAGAGAGCGATTTTTTCTTCCAGTGAAGCCACTTCAAATTTTTCCAGCGTGACGGCTTCCGAGATATTCAGATCCGCAATGGCCGTTCTTCTCAAAGAAATCAAATGAGCTCCGCAACCAAGTGCTTTTCCAATATCCTCTCCGAGTACTCTGACGTAAGTGCCTTTAGAACAACGGACTCTAACTTCAGCCACAGGTGCCTCGTATCGGAGGAGTTCGAGTTCATAAATCGTAATCAGACGCGGTTGCCGCTCTATTTCTTTGCCCTCACGGGCTAATTTATATAAAGCCACGCCGTCTTTCTTTAAGGCAGAATACATCGGAGGAATCTGGCTGATTTCTCCGACAAAACTCCTTAACACCTCTCTTAACCGTTCTTCTGAAAACTCGACGGGACGTGTCTCCAGAATCTCTCCTTCCGCATCGCCGGTCGAAGAGGTCTGTCCAAATTTAATCTGTGTGACGTATTCTTTATCAGCGTTTAATAAATCCGCACTGAATTTCGTTGCTTCTCCAAAGCAAAGAGGCAAAAGACCGGTAGCCAGAGGATCCAGCGTACCAGTGTGCCCGGCTTTCTGAGCATTTAAAGCTCTGCGGGCTTTCTGTAGTGCTGTATTGCTTGACAAACCCAGCGGTTTATCAAGCAGTAACACGCCGTCAACTTTGTCGCCTTTTCTTTTGCGGCCCAAAGCTTACTCCTTAATTTTTTCGGCGTCCTCGGCTCTGGCCTGCTTAATGAGCTGATCCATTTCAAAGCCTTCTTCGACGCTCTTGTCGTAGACAAAGTGCAACTGAGGAACGGTATGAATCTTCAGGAGTTTAAAAATTCTCTGATGAAGAATCGGTGCACCATTATTTAAAGCTTCCTGAGAGGCTTCCGGGGTAGAACCCATGGTTGTAAAGTAAACGGTAGCATGAGCGTAGTCCGGTGTAATTTTGCAGCCGGTGATTGTCACGAGACCGATTCTCGGATCGCTTAATTCTTTTGGAATCAATACAGCCAAATCTCTCTGGATCTGGTCTTCAATACGATTTGCACGACCGGGTTTGCTTGGTTTAATCATTTTGTACCTCCATTTAAATAGCAAAAGAGCCTACCGGCCCTCTTGCTTTCCTACTCCATGAAGCAATTATTCGATTGTTCTGGCAACTTCCTCAACTTCGAAAATTTCGAGTCTGTCGTTTACCTGGATATCGTCATAATTCTTCAGAGAGATACCGCATTCAGCGCCGGCTTTAACTTCCTTGACATCGTCTTTGAAACGTCTTAGAGAGTTAATCTCGCCTGTCCAAATAATGACATTGTCTCTCAAAAGGCGTGCATGTGAGCTACGTTTAACGACCCCTTCGAGCACCATACAACCGGCCACTGTTCCCACTTTAGGAACGCGGATAACTTGTCTGATTTCAACGAGACCGACATGGTTTTCACGGCGTTCAGGAGCAAGCATGCCGCTCATGGCAGCCTTCACATCATCGACTGCGTCGTAAATGATGTTGTAGTAACGGATGTCGATGCCGTTATTTTCAGCCAGTTTTCTAGCCAGAGAGTCTGCACGAACGTTGAAGCCGATGACCACTGCATTACTGGCGATTGCAAGGTTGATATCAGATTCACTGATACCGCCGACTGCTGCGTGGACGACGGATACCTTGACCTCTTTGTTAGACAGTTTGGTAAGAGCGTGAACAAGGGCTTCCTGTGAACCCTGAACGTCACTCTTAATAACCAATGACAAAGATTTCTGGCCGTCTTTATCACCGCTGAAGATCTGTTCGAGCTTAGCAGCCTGCTGTCTGGCCAATTTCACATCGCGGTACTTGCCCTGACGGTAGTTAGCCAATTCACGGGCTTTTCTTTCGTCATTGATAACGATAATTTCATCACCGGCTGCCGGGACATCAGAGAGACCCTGAATCTCAACCGGGATGGAAGGACCGGCAGAAGTAACGCTCTTGCCGTTTTCGTCAAGAAGTGCTCTGACACGGCCGTATGTAGCACCGGCTAAGACGATATCGCCTTTCTTCAATGTACCGGACTGAACAAGGATGGTCGCAACGGCACCCTTACCTTTATCAAGTCTGGACTCAATGACTACGCCCTTAGCCGGTGCATCCACCGGAGCTTCAAGTTCCAGAATCTCGGCCTGCAAAAGAACGTTTTCAAGCAGGTCATCAATACCCTGTCCGCTCTTGGCAGAAACCGGAACAAAAGGAACATCACCGCCGTATTCTTCAGGCAGTACTTCGTTTGCAACCAATTCCTGTTTAACTCTTTCAGGATTGGCCTCAGGCTTATCAATCTTGTTAATAGCTACGACCAAAGGAACGTTACCGGCTTTCGCGTGGGCAATTGCTTCTTTGGTCTGCGGCATGACGCCGTCATCAGCTGCCACTACCAGAATAACGATATCGGTGGCCTGAGCACCTCTGGCACGCATTGCCGTGAAGGCTTCGTGTCCCGGGGTATCGAGGAAAGTAATAATGCCGCGCGGGGTTTTAACGTGGTAAGCACCGATGTGCTGAGTAATACCACCGGCCTCACCGGCTGCCACTTTGGTTCTTCTGATGTAGTCGAGCAAAGAAGTCTTGCCGTGGTCAACGTGACCCATGATCGTAACAACCGGCGGTCTCGGGAACTTCTTGACGTTAGCGATTGCGTTTTCTTCTTCGGTCAGGAAAGCTTCCGGATCGTCAGACTTCGCAGCTGTTGCACGGTGACCCATTTCTTCAACCACGATCATGGCTGTATCCTGGTCAAGCATCTGGTTGATGGTGACCATCTGACCGAGTTTCATCATCTGTTTGATCACTTCGGTCGCCTTGATACTCATCTTGTGAGCCAAGTCAGCCACGGTGATGGTTTCAGGAACAACGACATCACGGATGATCGGTTCCTGAACCACCGGAGCCTGCTGTCTTCCCTGATTCTTCTGTTGTTTGTTGCGCTTGTTACGGCGATCAGACTTCCAGCCGCCGCCCTCGTCAGACGCTTCTCCGCCTTTAATCTTCATTGTTCTTCTGTGCTGATTCTCATCGCCCCAGTTATCAGAAGAACGCTGTCTATCGTGCTGAGCTTTATTTTCCTTCTTAACGCTGTTTTTGTGCTGTTTCTTCTGAGTTTCTTTGTTTTCTTTATTCTCAGCTGGTTTAGCTGTCAGAACACGTTTCGGTGCTGACATCATTTCACGGATAGCACGGGCTTCAGCCTCGGCCTTACGGCGGGCAGCCTCGCGTTGTTCGGACTGTTTTCTGCTTTCTTCCTTAGCCTTGGCAGCCGCTTCAGCAGCAGCTTTTTCAGCTTCTGCGCGCTTTTTAGCTTCTGCCGCTTTACGTGCTGCATCTCTGGCTGCCTTCTGCGCTTGCTCACGCTTAAGAGACTCTTCTTTAGCCAATTTTTGTGCTTCAGCTTCTTTTGCTTTTCTTTCCTCCTCGGCTCTGCGGGCTTCTTCCGCAGCTTTTTGAGCAGCAAGACGTGCTTTTTCTTCAGCCTCTGCTTTTGCACGGGCTTCTTCAGCGGCTTTGGCAGCCTCTGCTTTAGCTTTTTCTTCAGCTTCTTTGGCTGCAATGCGTGCCTGTTCTTCCTGTTTCTGCTTCAAAATTTCAGCAGCGGCTTTTTCAGCTTCGGCGCGAGCCTTAGCTTCCACGTCAGAGCGTTTTACCAATACTTTCTTTCTTCTGACTTCAACCTGTATTGACTGTGTTCTTCCTCCGGTTGTCGGAGTTGTGATCACTTTCTTTTCTTTCTTGGTTAAAGTAATTCTTGTTTTACCTGTGCTAGCACTGCCTCTGGCTGCTTTCAATGAATCAATCAGTCTTTCTTTATCAACATCATCGATTTCATCGGATGCTTTTGACTGAGGCAAACCGGCTGATTTCAACTGAGACAGAAGGATCTCAACCGGTAACTTCAGATCGCTAGCTAAACTTGATACTGTTGTTTTTGCCATATAGTTAATATTCTCCAAAATGCCGGTTATTCGTTATCCCAGTGCGCACGGGCTGCAACGATTAAATGTTGTGCTTCTTCTTCACCGAGGTTGACCAATTCCATCAACTCACCGGCAGACAGATCAGCTAAGTCATCTAAGGTTTTAATTCCCTTTTCGCTTAACTGGGCAGCTAAATCATGAGTCATTCCTTCGAGCTCGAGGAGCTTCGGATCAGCTTTCTTCAGTATCTCTTCTCTTTGAAGAGCCTGTGTGATAAGACCGGTACGGGCACGTGAACGAAGTTCCTGAATAGTGTCTTCATCGAAATCTTCGATTGCAAGCAATTCCTCTTCCGGACCATAAGCCAAGTTTTCAAGAGATTCAACACCGTTATCGATCAATGTTTCAGCAACTTCTTCATCGACATCAAGGTACTTCATCAACTTATCACGGATTTCACCAATTTCTTTTTCCTTGACTTCTTCTGCTTCATCAGCGGTCATGATGTGAATATCCCAACCGGTCAGGGTTGAAGCAAGGTTAACGTTGCGGCCTTCAGTGCCAACGGCATCTTTTTTATTTTCAGTCGGAACGACGACATCCATTTTGCCTGAATCAGCATGAACTACCACAGAAGTGACGATTGCCGGAGACAATGCATTGACGACATATTCAACCGGCTGGTCTGACCAGCGGACGATATCAATTTTTTCGTCGTTGAGCTCTTTTGAGATATTCTGAATACGGCTTCCTTTAACACCCACGCAAGTTCCGATCGGATCGATTCTCTTATCTTTCACCTGAACTGCAATTTTTGCTCTTGCGCCCGGCAAGCGAGCGACGTTTTTAATCTCAAGCAAACCTTCGTTAATTTCAGGTACTTCGAGCTTTAACAACTCAACCAGGAATTCATTGGAGGAGCGACTCAATGTAATCGGCTGCTGACGTGAAAGAGGATCTACTTTCAGAATATAAGCGCGGATACGATCACCGGCACGTAATAACTCACGTGGAATCATTTCGCTCTTAGGCAATCTTGCTTCTACCTTGCCGATTTCTACGATGGCATCACCGCCGAGGAATTTCTTGATTTGGCCATGAACAATTTTCTGATCTTTATAGAGTTCATTAAATTCAGCCAAATTCTTAGCCTTTTCGGCTTCCTTGAGTTTCTGGATGATAACCTGACGGGCATCGGTTGCGAAACGGCGGCCTGTCACGTTGACATCCTTGATTTCTTCACGAACATAGTCACCGGGGTTCATCGGGCCCTGGTCGGAATAATCTTCCTTGGCTTCCCACTCCAGCATCTGACGGTCAACTTCCTGAATACCGGCTTCGTCAGGAACGACAAGCCACTGACGCCATGCTTTGTAGTCGCCAGTTTTCGGATCGACTTCTACGACGATGTCCGGATCTTCTCCAGGGAATTCTGCTTTTTTAATTGCTCCAGCGATCGCATATTCAAGCGCAGAGAGGACGACGTCCTTACCAACGTTTTTTTCATTGGCGAGCAGTTCTACGAAATCTAATAGAGATTTATTCATTTTGAGGAACCTCTGAAATCTAATTCGGCCAACAAAGAGGCACGTTCTATATCTTTAAACTGAATATCAATGATGACAGGCTTTTCTTCGGGCTGAGACTGAGATTTTTTGGCTTTAGCTTTGGCCTTGGCAGCTTCAGCCGGGGTTCTTGCAAGCTTACCCGGAAGCAATTCAAGTCGGATAGTCGGATTAGACTCATCGCCTTCAACAGAAATAATTTTAGCGTCCATGCGTCTACGTCCGTTTTCAGGCAATCCTTCACCGGTGACAGGAGTGTAAAGCTCGACATGAACGTTATCTCCGACGAAGCGGGCAAAATCTCTGGGCTTTCTCAAAGGACGATCAACACCGGGAGAAGAGACTTCGAGCCGGTCAAAATCGACGTTATCAACTGTCAAAGCGGGATTCAAAAGATTGCTAACTTTTTCGCAATCATCCAATGTAATACCGCCTTCTTTATCGATGGTTACTCTGATGAGACCACGAGGCAGACGTTCTACATCCACGAGCTCGTAGCCCAAGCCCTCTACATTTGACTCGATAAGATCGAAAACCTGTGATGAAACCGCCATTATTGCTGTTATCCTCAAAAACTAAAACCAAAAAAAAACGGGCTCAAAGCCCATCCATTACATCCACTGATAGGTGTATTTCCACTGAAAACAGTGATAAATACATAGCAGGAATATACTTCTCCTGCTAAATTTCCGCATATTGTACTCCTAACTGTTTAAAAAATCTAAACTTTTCGTTTTGTCAAGAGGATTTTTACGGTATTTCGGTTCCTTTTTTGGGAATCAAAATAGTTTAATTAACTAATCAGGTTAAGAGCCTGAGTACCAAAGAACCGTTCTCAAGAATTTTGTATCAAAAATTTTGCTGCATAACTCGTGAACCTATTGATAACGCTAGACAACAAATAAGATAGAAAAAACTGCGAGGCTTAACCTTACAAGAACAGAAAACTGCTCTAGGATCGCAGCCTGTCGATCGCCTACACCGAACAAATAATCATCCGATACGCACCCGAGGCTTAACTGGGCTAGAGCAGTTCTCTTAATCAAGAAAGACGAGCCGCAAAGGAGTCTACCAATCCGCCCACATCTGAAAAATCAGACGTGCACCCGAAGGTTGACCGGGAGGCTTTTCTCTCCTTACTTTATTTTAATGAATTACTGTTTTTGTCTACTATTTGAAAATTATATTATCTATCAGTTCTCTTATTGCTTACTCCGCTTCCTGATCTTCTTAAACCTTGTTTAGTTGCAGTCCTTCCGGATGAATTTCTTCTTTCGGAACTGAATGTACCTTTCCGCTCGGAAGATGGTCTCTGAGCTCTTTCCCGATTTCCGTTGAAAGATGATTTTGTATGGGAAGGCTTGGAAACGCGGTTAACGGGACTCTTGGATGAAGATGAAACCGGTTTATCCAAACCTTGTTCCGTGATCCAGGCAAGTACCTGTTCTTTCGGAAGACGTTCGAACTTACCACGGGTCAGATTTTGAGGAAGATTAATAGAACCATAACGAATACGAATCAGGCGTGAAACCGGTAAATCCACTGCCTCAAACATTCTTCTGACTTCGCGGTTACGACCTTCGGATAATTTCACCCGATACCAGCGGTTAAAACCTTTACCGCCGATTTCTTCAACATCAGTAAACCTAGCCGGACCGTCATCCAGTTTAATTCCTTTGAGAAGCTTATCTTTGTTTTCTTTAGAAAGCTCGCCTTGGACTCTGACAGCGTATTCCCTTTCAATCTCATAGCGGGGATGCATTAAACGATTGGCTAACTCTCCGTTATCTGTGAATAAAAGAAGACCTTCCGTATTAAAATCAAGGCGTCCTACGGCGATCCATCTTCCGCCTCTCATTCTTGGCAAATGATCAAAAACAGTGGGGCGTCCTTCCGGATCCTCTCTTGAGACAATTTCTCCTGAAGGTTTGTGGTAAATCAAAACTTGTGGAATTTCTTCTCCGGTTCTAACCGCTCTTCTTAACGGTCTTCCGTTGACTTTAATTAAATCCGTGGGAGAGACTCTTTGCCCGACATAACTCGGCTCACCATTAACTGAGACCCGGCCAGAATTTATCAGCTCTTCCATATCACGTCTGGAACCCAAGCCGGCGTCAGCCAAAACTTTGTGAAGTTTTTCTGTTGACGCTCCAAAAGTTGTCCCATTCGGAGTTGCTTTGCGTTTGAATGATGAAATTTCTACAGCATTTTTAGGTAAGTTTAAATTAACTGTTGATTCGTCATCAGATTTAGGGCTTTTAATTTCAGGTTTAAAAGTTTTTCCGGGGCCCGGACGTCTAACTGTGCCAGTCCTATTTGGTTTAGCACCACGGCCTGCGTTGTTTCTATCAAATGCCATTTTTTATTTCCAATCTGCCATCCCGACAGTTTTATAAAACCGGTCGTCTCATTCCGATGAAATCCGGTTATCAATTATCTTTCTACTATAGATTTGCAATGAACTGTGCCAGCTTTGCATTTTTGCTATTAATAGCATCCTGCTCTTTTTTGCGAACGTCAGCGAATTCTTCATCCGTCATTCTATAAAGAGGAGTTCCCTTGCATTTCTTTGCAAGCAAATCCAAGAATTCTTCATGAGCTTTTTCCTCTGCTTCGGTTGCTTTGATAACAATATTGGCTCCGGTTATCTCAAGAGGTTTGACTTTGGATACCGTCAAACTGTCGATATCCATCGATTCCTGATCCTGTTTCAAGATCAAATAAACCTGAGCTAGCAATGTTGCATCGATTAAAGCTCCGTGGCCTTCACTACGGGAAGAGAGATCAACACCGAGGCGTTTACACAACGCATCAAGAGAGTTTTGCTGTTGGGGAAAAACTTTGCGGCTTAATTCCAGAGAATCTACAACTTCCAAACAGTGATCTTTTAACTTTCCCTTTCCCAGACGGGTTAATTCCTGATCAAGAAAAGATTCGTCAAACGGTGCATTATGAGCGATTAATCTGGCACCTTTGATGAAATCCAGGAACTTATCAACAATCTGAGCAAATGTTGGTTTATCAGCCACCATTTCATTAGTTATCTTATGAACTTTGATGGATTCTTCAGGAATTTCTCTTTCAGGATTTATATATTCATGAAACGTATTGTTGGACAAGCCATAGCGAGTCAATTCAACACAACCGATTTCGACGAGTCTATCCCCTTCTTTTGCTCTAAAACCGGTCGTTTCAGTATCAAAACAAATTTCACGAATATGTTGTTGCTGTTCCACGAGTTCCACTCCATAGTATCGGGTGTGAATTTTAATTCCTTTTAATTAGAAAATTTGTTTCGTATTACTTCGAAACACTTTGGATCCCACTTTAACCAAAGACACCGTAAAAAATCAGATGTCAGATTCACTGTAAGATCTCATGGATTTACTTTTAATATTTTGAATTCATAAAAACCTGAATTCCCACAAATATAGGTGATATTCTTACAATTTATTACTGACTTCTATT
>CANTYJ010000052.1 GCA_947854175.1 uncultured Turicimonas sp.
GATATCAGTCTTTGTTTAACTTCTGAAATTAACGGCTTTGTCAAACGTTCAAGCAGTTCAGTTGAGCTTTGGGGTCCGACCATGGCTATTAACCTGCGGACAATATCATGAGAGATGTCTTTGTCCGGAAAGTCCTTAAACCAGGTAGCTAATTTTTCCCTATGAGTTTTCCAATAAGTAGCAATCTGAACGCAAGAAGTAAAACCGGCCAGAGTAGCTAACAAAATGACCAACAGCACTAAAGGAAGCGGGTAAGTAATCATATGCTGTTGACGTTGATCCGGAACCTGTTCAAGACTTTGCTGTAGAACTTCTACCGGGGCTTTCTTTCTCTTCGGTTTAGCAGGAACCATCTGATCAAACGTGGTATCAAGAGAAGGAACCCAGCCAATGATATGAGATTCAATATATTTACGGTTTTGAGTTTTAGGGAGGTAATAGGAAAGTTTATTAATAACGTGAGCCGTTATTTTCGCCTTTAATCTTCAGGCGGGTTTTACGCCAAACATCCTTGGATCTGGGACCGATGTTTTCTTTTTTCATAGGGCGCATTCTAGTATTTATAATCCATTACGCCAATAAACCAAGTAGAATCTGTGAATATTTTATTGTTTTTAAAAGAATTTTTAGAAATTTATTAAAATTGAGAAAAGGAGCCCGGGGTATTTAGCGCTGCGTGCGCCCTGGAGGGGCCCGTTAATTGGGCCCAGAATCTATAATATTTTATTTATTCATATTTTCTACAGCAATGCGTCCGAAAGCCATAGCCTTTCCCCATGCAGTTCCGGACATGTAAGCGGCGCCATGTACGCCGCCGGTTACTTCGCCGGCGGCATAGAGGTGCGGGATAGGTTCTCCGAAAACATTTAACACTTCGCCTTTCCCATTAATGCTCAAACCACAGTAGGTAGCTATAAGGCGTGGTTTAACAGGGTAAATGTAGAAAGGTCCTGTTTTCAGTGGGACTGCCTTGCCATATCCGGCAGAAAGTTGGGTTCTTCCAAAGACAGAGTCTTTTCCTGAGGTTTCGATATCTTTATTGTACTTCTTAACGGTATTCACCAATCCCTTAGGATCAATTCCCGCTTTTTTCGCCACTTCTTCCAAAGAAGACGCTTCAAAACACCAGGGGACACTCTTCCCATTATTTAATTGCGATAAATATGCTTTTTCGACTGCTCGAGACTTCATGCGGCTTTGTCTAATGGGTTCGTCAAAAACCAAGTAGCTGATACCATTCGGGAGTTTAAGAGACTCGTCCGCCAAGAGCTTATAGGACTGCTCTTCATTGGCAAAACGATGACCGTTCTTATCTACTAAAATACCTCCTCCATAGTAACCATGGAAAGTTGTTGTGAATTTGGGCTCTGAGGGACGATAGCCATGTGTGCCTTTGATATACATCATATCGCGAGTATCTGCGCCCAACTCTTGTGCCATCAATAGCCCATCTCCGGTGTTGCCCATCCCTCCCTCTGGATCAGCGGCCACCATGAGAGGATTGTATTTTTCAAGAAGTTTCTTATTACGAGCAAACCCTCCACTTGCAAGCAGAATTCCTTTCTTGGCCTTCAAGAATATTGTTTTGTTATCTTTGGTTAAGCATTCCACTCCTTCAACAACTTTGGCTTTGGCATTCCAAATCAGGCGTTGCGCTGTTGTGTTGTACATGATTTTTACACCGTTCGTTGTCACATATTTTGTCATGTCTATTAACACTTCAGACGGTTTGAAATTGTGAGCCCGAGGTACGCTCATTCCGGCAAAAACTGCAACTTCGTATGGTTTGATCCCTCTTTCTTCTGTAATAAATTTCAACTGTTTTTGGGCACCCACAACGTAACTTTTAAGTAGTTCAGGATCATTTTTGCCTTTCCCGACCTTGAGCATATCTTCTATGAATTTTTCAGGAGAGTCTGTGATTCCAGCGGCTTGCTGGAAGGAAGTTTGGGGAACTGTAAAAGACCCTCCGCATAATGCAGAAGAACCACCTGAAAAAGGCATTTTTTCCACGATTATTGCTGAGAGTCCTAATTTAATAGCTTCGACGGCTCCTGCCAAACCGGCTCCTCCGGCTCCGACAATAACTACGTCATAGACGCCTGTCCATTTCTGAGGTTCGTCATGTAAACGAGCAAAAGTAGGCAGAGAGGCAGTCGCAGATGTGGTGAAAGCCAATAAATTGAATTTTAAAAAATTTCTTTTCGATAATTTCATGACATGACTCCTTGAGAGAAGAAAGTTCTAAAATTTATTTTTAAGAACCCTGATTAATTCTATTAAGCGAGATACGCGCGTGATCGCGTACGCTGGAACTCCGAACGATCCTCGTAACCACTTTGAAAAAGGACCCGAAGAAAAAATAATGAGCCAAACCAAAGTAGAAGCTCTCTATGTGCTACGGCCCTGGTAGAGCAATCTTTAGCTGGTAGGCACGAAAAAAGCGAACCCCTGCTCGGAGCCGGCAACAAAAAGTGACTTTTAAGGCGCAGAAGCAGGCTTCCGAAAGCATTAAGAGAAATATCCACGAGCTCTCCCAAGATCGAACGACCAAAAAAGGTCCGGGTGGACGATCAGAAAGGGCGACTACGTCGGTATATGCGCGCCTATTTCTTAAATCATAAGGAGCAAGTCGGCTACTTCACCACGGATGATCGAGTACCGATTGACACTATTCCGTTCGAACGTCTTGTCAGGACGATTGCTTGCTATAGAAAGTGGTGCTGGTTTAAACACAATCCTGACTATACCCAGGATATGCGATATATTCCGAGCAGTAATGCCACATTAGAAGTCAATGGGGTGAAAAATCCTATTGAATGGCTCCAAAATTACTCGTCAGCGCTCCTAAACGTTTATATGAGGACTTTCTCAACATTGAAAAAAGCAACGGTGGAATCTCTGGAAACGCTTCGGACAGGGTGCGCCGACTGTCTAGGCTCTTTGGGAGGGGGCTACATCGCCCGGATTGCTCGAATCTTCAATCCATAAGATATTCTTCTATGCTAAAGGAACCGTAGTGTCTTCACTGCCGTGTGATAGGAAGGCTACAAATCGCGGAAAAAATATTGATACTGCGTATCGGCCGAGTCCGTGTGAATAATGCGAGTATCTTGAGGCTTTGCACATATTCCATTCCTACTAGAAATCGCCTTTATCCCTATAAGAATCGGCTTTACTCGTTTTTCTGAAAATTAATATAAACGATGTAGTAAAAAAAAAGACAACTCAAAGCAATAAAAGATCCTCGAAAGCATATTTTGAGGTGTGTTAAATTCTCGGTTAGTTTTTAATCCATAGTTTTTAATGAAGAAATTATTATATTCTGGCATGCCGTTTATTCTGGTCTGTGTTTTGCTGGACATTCTGGGTATTGGCTTGATTATTCCCGTTCTTCCTCAACTGATTGGCAAATTAACTGGAGATGCTGTATCACAGGCATGGTGGCTTGGAGCGATGCTGGTTAGTTATGGCCTGATGCAGTTCTGTTGTGCTCCTACTTTAGGAGCATTATCTGACCGCTATGGTCGGCGTCCTTTGATGTTGGTAGGGATTTTCGGATTGGGAGTCATGTTTTTGGTTCCTGCTTTGAGTTCCTCCTTAGTGGTTATTCTCGGTTCAAGAATCGTTGGGGGTATGTTCTCTGCCAATATTGCGGTTGCACAGGCTTACATCGCCGATACCACTGAGCCAGAAGATAGAGCGGCTTCTTTTGGAATGCTGGGAGCTTGCTTTGGTATAGGGTTCATCCTTGGCCCCTTGATAGGTGGCCTTTTGGGTGAAATAGATTTGCGTTACCCTTTCATGTTGGCTGCAATTCTCTCTCTCCTCAACTTCTTTTATGGAGTGTTCTTCCTTCCGGAATCTTTAGCTCCTCAGAACGCCAAGGCATTCTCTATAGCGAGATGCAGCCCGTTGTCAACCTTAAAGCATTTGTCCCGTATGAAAAGTATCGGCCTACTCGTTGCCGTCATTGCAATGGCTTCCTTTTCTCAATCGATTTTGCACTCAACGTGGACCCTCTACACGGATTTTCGTTTTGGTTGGACACCCTCTGATATTGGGATTTCTCTGGTATGCATCGGAATTGTCAGTGTCATTATGCAGGGCTTCGCTATGAGAAAATTTATTCAAAAAATAGGGCAGAGAGCTGTTGTTCTAATAGGTTTGTTTACCGGAGCCATTGCTTATTTGGGATACGGTTTAGCCAGCCAGGGATGGGTTTTGTATGTGATTATTTTTCTGAATTTTATGTCCGTGGCGGTTGCACCGACCTTAAATGGTATCGTCTCAGAAAACGTGGCAGCCGATGACCAGGGCTTGAGTATGGGTGCGATAGCTTCGTTAAATAGTTTGATGGGAGTATTGGCGCCCTTAATCGGTACGCCCTTACTTGTCCATACTGTCCATCAACATCCTCAAAGTTCCCTCGCAGGAATGGTTTACTATATTTGTGCGATTCTGTTGTTTTTATCCACATGGCTTGCTTATAAACAGTTCAAGTCTCTTTGGGGCAATAAATAAGACTCCATGGAGAAAAACGTAAACTTAATAATTTGACGTCAGTTCTCAAAATTTCTCAGAACCTTCATATAAAAAACTTTAAAATCAAAAAGAACTAATAACTATCTATGTATTAATAAGCCATGGGAAAGATATTTAAAGTGTTAACACTTGCTTCTGTCATAGCTTTGGCAGGTTGTTCTGCACCACTACAAAAAATCGGAGAGAAATTAGGTATTTCAACAGAGTCAGCAGTGAGCAAAAAGCTCACGCCGCCTTCAGGTAACGCATTCATGACTTTGAATGCAAAGGGTTACCAGATTTTCCGTTGTACCGTCGATACGAAAGGTCCTTATTATCGCTTCGAAAGACCTGAGGCCTCTCTTTATGACTCATCAGGGCAAGAAGTAGCCAAATTATTAGGCCCGATGTCTGCGATCACAGCTAATGATGGGTCTTCCATTATTTCAACTAAAGTTAAAACTTGGGCGAATTCTTCTGATCCACAAAAAGATTTAATTTTGGCTCTTTTAGTCGCTTATCCAAATGACACCCCTGGAATGCTTAACGGTGTCAAATATATTCAAAGGTTAAATACCAAAGGAGGATTGCCACAGTCCTCTTGTCAACCCCAGAACGCTGGCAAGTTATTGAAGGTACCTTTCAGAGCAGAATTTGTCTTTTGGAAATAATAACCTCTTAAACTAAAAAGATATTGTCGGAAAGTGAGAAGTGAACTGACAAGTTTCTACGAGCAAGAATAGGCTAAGACCTAAACTTAGGGATTGAAAAAAGTCAAAAGGATGATGACCACAGCACTAACAAGCCAACCATACCAATAAGTTGGTTTTTGGAAAGCGCTCTCTAATGTTAAATCTGGTCTTGAATGCAGATTGTTTAGCAGTTTTTGTTACAGCGCTTCCATAATTAATACAATTAATTAACATTTTCATACAATAGGTAATTAAAAAATGAAGCGCTCTTTCCCTTTTCTTTTGTCACTTATCCGACAAGGGTCATTGGTAAAACAGATCTTGTGCGCCCTTGTTTTGGGTATTGCTTTGGGTGTAATTTGGCCTGCCGGTGGCGCAGCGATGGAAATTCTTGGTAATTTCTTTGTCAGTGCCTTAAAGGCAGTTGCTCCGGTTCTCGTGTTCGTGTTGGTTGCAGCTTCTATCGCGAACCAAGATACAGGTAGCGGCGGAAAAATCAAAAATGTTCTTTACCTTTACCTTCTTGGAACTTTCTTGGCAGCTGTTGTTGCTGTTATTGTCAGTTATATGTTCCCGACATCAATTGCCTTAGTAGAGGTAAAAGATGCCGTAACTGCTCCCGGTGGTATCAGTGAAGTTCTTAGAAGTCTTGTCTTTAATTTGGTAGATAACCCTGTCAAGGCTGTTGCAAATGCAAACTATGTTGGCATTCTTGCTTGGGCCGTTAGCATGGGTATTGCTCTACGTTATGCTAGCGATACAACAAAACAGATCGTCTCTGATCTCTCTAACACTATTGAGTACATTGTTAAGCTAGTAATCCGTCTGGCACCGATTGGCGTATTTGGTTTGGTTGCTAGTGTGGTCGCTACCACCGGTTTGGTCGGAATGCTCAGCTATGTAAAGCTATTGCTGGTTTTGATCGGATGTATGATTTTTGTTGCTTTGATTGTTAATCCGATTCTCGTCTGGTTTTACATCAGAAGAAATCCATACCCGCTCGTATGGACATGTTTGAGAGAAAGTGGCGTTACGGCTTTCTTTACCCGCTCTTCCGCAGCCAACATTCCGGTTAATATGAATCTTTGCCGTAAGCTCAACCTCGACGAAAATGTTTATTCTTTGTCAATTCCAATCGGAGCAACCATTAACATGGCCGGTGCAGCTGTCACGATTACCGTTTTGACATTGGCTGCTGCAACCACATTGAATATTCACGCTGATGTCGGAACTGCCATTCTTTTGTCTTTTGTTGCAGCTATCTGTGCTTGTGGCGCCTCGGGTGTCCCCGGTGGCTCTTTACTGTTGATTCCTTTGGCTTGCGGCCTTTTCGGAATTGAACAAAACGTTGCAATGCAAGTCGTTGCAGTAGGTTTCGTGATTGGCGTGCTTCAAGATTCCGCAGAAACGGCTCTTAACTCCTCAACTGACGTGTTATTCACAGCTGCCGCTTGTGAATACACCGAGAAAAAAGCTCAAAAAGCAGCCGCTGGAAAATAAGCTTGATAGCTTTTAATGAATAAAGCCCGGTTCTCACAGTTCCGGGCTAAAATTTTTTGGTACCGGAATTTAACCGGTTTTAGAATTTCATGAGTTCTGAACCTTCTTGTCAATAAAGCGAATTGCCTGTTCAACGGGATTTGCCGAACCACCGAAGGTAACTGGCTGATCTTGCCATTCCGCATCCAGTGTTGGAGTCAAATCATCCCGTTCAAGGACAGCTTCTTCTGAAGGAAGATCCGCAAAAGACAATAAACCTTCCGTAACTGCAACCCAAGGACTGTTCATGAGCTTTAATTCTCTGTTGATCGAAGAAATTAAAGGAGCTGCGCTCTGGAGCCACATTTGAGCATCCTTGAACTCCATTCCGGATAAAAATTCAAGAACAGCCGGCAAGAAATCAGGTAACTCGTCTCCCTGAAACTCCAGCCCGTGATCTTCATAAAGTCTCAACAGATTTATCATCGCCGCTCCTCTGCCACGAGAGTCACCGTGAAGATGCTCAAACAAATTGAGGCTGGCTTTTTTACCAAGATCAAATGTCGTCACGTAAATACTTTGAAGACTCGATAAAGAAGAAGTTCGGAAAACTTCAATGAGTTCTGTCAGCTTTTCTTTGGCTTTTGCAGGCAGAGAAGACGAATTATCGATGGCTTGAGAAATATCCGATAGCTCGTCAAGAAGTTGTTGCCTGGGATAAACGAGCAAGCAGGCCATGGCTTTTAGTTCTATATTCATACGACCCTCGCTTAGGGTTAACCTTTATTTCTTATCATACTAAAAAGTTAGGGTTTTTAGAGATGGCTTGTCTTTCGTTTACCCAATTCGGATTGTAAAAATGTCATAAAGTCCATAGGTTAGATAAATAAAATGCATGCTACACAATACCCAATTTGGATAGGAAATACTTAATTACGTAGGAGTAAATACTTAGACTGAAGGCAGGTGACACATATACAAAAAGGAGCATGATTATGCGTGCTGACATAAAAGTTTGGAACCCGGAAAACCCGGCGCAATGGAATAAGACCCTGGCCTGGACAACCGTATGGCTCTCAACATTTAGCTTAACATTCGGTTTTTGTGCGTGGTTCTTAGTCCCTTCATTGGCTCCTAGACTCAACGAAATCGGTTTTTCTCTTACTCATAGCCAACTTTATTGGTTGGTTGCAATGGTTGGTCTGTCCGCAGGTACTTTAAGAATTATCTGGACTTTCCTTCCTCCAATTATGGGAACTCGCTGGTTGGTAACGTTCTCAACTGCATTATTGCTGATACCTCTGTTCTGCTGGGTTTATGCAGTTATGCATCCGGGCACTCCCTATTGGGTGTTGTTGGTATTCTCTCTTCTGAGCGGTATCGGTGGCGGTACTTTCTCAGGTTTGATGGCTTCTACCAATTACTTCTTCCCGAAGGACCAACGCGGTTTTGCTTTAGGCGTTCAGGGCGGTTTATCTGATTTTGGTACCGGTCTCGTCCAGTTCGTAACACCGTTGGTAATTGGTTTTAGTGCTTTTGCTTTCTTAGGCGAACCCCAAGTCGAACATCTTGCAGATGGTAAAACAGTTCAGGTTTGGCTTCAGAACGCATCTTGGGTTTGGATTCCGCTAGTTGTGATTGTGACGCTTCTGTCCTGGATCTTCTTACGTTCAGTTCCGGTAAGCTCCAATATCAAGAAGCAATGGGCTATCTTCGGAAACAAACACACCTGGTTTATGACCTTGTTTTACTACGGCACCTTCGCTACTTTTGCAGGTCTTGGAGCACAATTGGCCCTGTTAGGTACTAGAACCTTTGCCGGTATTCCCGATGCACCTAACGTAGTTGCTCTAGCCTGGGCAGGTCCGGTCATCGGCGCTTTGTCAAGAGTCGGTGCGGGTAAGGTTTCTGATGCAATCAGAGGAGGACGTGTCACAAGTATCATGGCTGTCTGCAATATCATCGGTTTGATAGGTCTGTGGCTTTATAAACCTGATTCAGTTGCTGGTTGCTACATCTGGTTGGCTTGTATGTTCTGGGTCTTCTTCTGGACCGGTGTAGGTAATGCTTCTACAACAGAACAGATGGCTGTTCTTTTCCCGCCTCTTCAAGGCGGAGCAGTTGTCGGTTGGACCTCCGCTATCGGTGCATACGGTCCGTTTACTATCGGTATGTTGCTTGCCGAAACATCAGCCGGAGTTATGTTCGCTGTCTCAACAGCCATATTCGTCGCAATCCTCGCAATCAATATCTATTACTACGATCGCAAAGATGCTCCGAATCTTTGTTAATCGCTTATAACAATTAAAAGGAAATGCCTTATGTCTGGAATGCTGAAAAGTTCACTTTTCCTCTCTAAGAAGGTAGGTTCGTACTCCGACGGTTGGGGTGAGGTAACAAATGCCGACCGTGGTTGGGAACAGGCCTATCGTGATAGATGGGCACATGACAAAATTGTTCGTTCAACCCACGGTGTAAACTGTACAGGTTCTTGTTCCTGGAAAGTTTATGTCAAGGACGGTATAGTAACTTGGGAGACCCAGGAAACAGACTATCCGCCTACGCCACCGGGAGTCCCCAATCATGAACCACGCGGATGCCCTCGCGGTGCAAGTTACTCTTGGTACCTCTATAGCGCTTCGAGAATCAAACATCCTTTGATTAGAAGTGAGTTATTGCAGTATTGGCAGGAAGCCAGAAAGACCATGGACCCGCTGGCGGCTTGGAAGAGTATCGTTGAAGATCCTCAGAAAAAGCAAAATTATTGTGAAGCCAGAGGTATGGGCGGTTTAGTTAGAACCGACTGGAACACGGCTCTGGAAATCATTGCCACAGCAAATCTTTATACAATAGATAAATACGGTCCGGACCGTATTGCAGGCTTCTCTCCGATTCCCGGTTACTCTATGGTTTCGTACGGAGCCGGTACCCGCTACTTGTGCTTGATAGGCGGGACACCTCTTTCATTCTATGACTGGTACTGCGATTTGCCGCCGTCTTCACCTCAGACTTGGGGCGAGCAGACCGATGTTCCGGAATCAGAGGCTTGGTACTATTCGAGCTACATTCTTGTCTGGGGTACCAATATTTCCATGACCCGAAGCCCGGATGCTCACTTTCTCACAGAAGCCCGTTATAACGGAACAAAGGTCGTCAATATTTGTCCCGACTATGTGGAAGTAACAAAGGATGCCGACATGTGGATCCATCCGAAGCAGGCAACCGATGCTGCTCTGGCAATATCCATGGCCCATGTTATTTACAAGGAATTCCATTACGAAAATCCTGACCCTTACTTTACAGAATATTGCCGCAATTACACCGACTTCCCAATGTTGGTGATTCTCGATAAAAAAGACAATGAGTATGTTGCCGGACGCCTGCTGAGAGAATGTGACTTGGAAGATACCGCCGGGGTAAATAATCCCGAATGGAAAACGGTTGTTTATGACGAACTGACAAAACAACCCGCTGTTCCACAAGGCTCTATGGGATATCGGTGGGGACAAAAGGAAGGACAGGATCTGGGTAAATGGAATCTGAACTCTGTTGACGGCAGAACCGGTAAAGGCATCAGGCCGCAGATGTCATTCTTAAATGATAATCCTGAAGTAGTAGACGTTGCTTTCCCGTATTTTGGCGGACGTGAAAGACCGATGTTTACCCCGAACAATCAGTCCTCAGACGTGCTGGTTCGGAAAGTTCCTGCTAAGAAGCTGCTGTTGAACGGAAAAGAATATCTTGTAGCAACCGTCTTCGATTTATTCGGCAGTTACCTTGGTGTCGATAGAGGATTGGGCGGTGATGTTGCCAAGAGCTATGAAGATAACGTACCGTTTACTCCGGCCTGGCAATCCGTCATCACGGGAGTTGAACCGGACTATGCCATTACAGTAGCCCGCGAATTTGCCAGAGCCGCTTCCGAAACTAAAGGAAGAGCATGTGTTCTGATGGGGGCCGGTGTTAACCAGTGGTTCCAGACAGATAATACTTATCGCTCTATTATTTATTTACTGCTCATGTGCGGAACCTGTGGTGTCGTCGGAGGAGGCTGGTGTCACTACGTAGGTCAGGAAAAGATCCGTCCGGAAGCAGGATGGTCTGAGTACTCCTTTGCTAAAGACTGGGAGCCGGCCAGCCGCCATATGAATGCAACATCGTATTTCTACGAACATACAGATCAGTGGCGTTATGAAAAGATTCCGCTCTCAGATATGCTATCTCCGTTGGCAGACACGAAGGTCTACACAGGAACCTATGTTGATTACAACGTTCAGTCTGAAATGATGGGGTGGTTACCGTCTGCCCCTCAGCTTAATGTAAACCCCATAAAAATTGCTGCGCAGGCCACTTCGGCAGGTAAAGACCCGACAGATTATCTGGTCAGTCAGTTAACTGAGAAAAAGATTAACTTTAGCTGCGAAGATATCGACGCGGAAGAAAACTGGCCGAGAAACTTATTTGTTTGGCGTTCTAACTTACTCGGCTCTTCCGGTAAAGGACAAGAATATTTCTTACGTCATCTGTTAGGAACTCAGGACGGTATTTTGGGCAAGGAGCTCTCCGAAGAAGACAAATCTCTCTTACCGGAATTGGTCAAATGGAGACCGCCGGTTACCGGTAAGCTTGATTTGCTTGTCAATATGGACTTCAGGATGAGCACAACGTCCATTTACTCCGACATTATTCTTCCGACTGCAACTTTCTATGAAAAGAACGATATCAATACAACGGATATGCACAGCTTCATTCATCCGTTTGTAAAAGCCGTTCAGTGTTCATGGGAGGGCCGTTGTGATTGGCAAACCTACAAAGACATTGCTAAGAAGTTGTCTGAGATTGCCGCCATGTACCCTGAAAAGTTCAGTAATGTTACCGACATGGTGTTGACTCCGCTCGGTCATGATTCACCTCATGAATTAGGTCAGGCACTGGATGTCAAGTCCTGGTTCAAAGGTGAGTGCGAACTTATTCCCGGTAAGACTGCTCCTTTGATTCACGCAGTTAAACGTGACTATACGACTATCTACGACAAGTACACTTCAATTGGACCCCTCCTTTCTACCAATGGAGGCGGCAATAGAGGTATTAAATGGAACCTCGATCCGGAAATTGAAGAATTACGTCAGTTAAACGGCACGGTTACCGAAGGGGTCGCTAAGGGCCGTCCTAAGATGGAGACAGATATCAACGCTGCCAACTTCATCATGAGAGTGTCTCCTGAAACCAATGGTGCTCTCTCTTACAGAAGCTGGACTTTTGTTGAGGAGCAGTGCGGTGTCGAATGCAAGTGGATGTCTGAAGGTCATAAGGAAGACAAAATTACCTTTGACGATTTAACTCACCGTCCAGCTAAGACATTCACCGCTCCGGACTGGTCCGGGACAATTACACCGGAAACACCGTATGTTGCATTCTGGCAGAACGTATTTGTTAAATTGCCATGGAGAACCTTGACAGGCCGTCAACAGTTCTATCAGGACCATAGCTGGATGCGTGCTTTCGGACAAGAGTTTGCTCAGTATCGGCCGCCGGCATGGCAAAGATCTTTGCAAGGGTTTAAGGATATTTCCCCGAACGGAAACAAAGCAATCATGCTTAACTTCATGACAGCTCACCAGAAATGGGGTATTCACTCAACCTATTACGATAACGAGAGAATGCTAGCTCTTTCAAGGGGAGGCCCCGTAGTGTGGATGAGCCAGTCAGACGCAGATAATGCGGGCATTGCTGATAATGACTGGATTGAGTGCTGGAACAGCAACGGAGCCGTGGTGGCGCGTGCTATTGTTTCTTCCAGAATGCCGCTTGGATTGTGCATCATGCAACATGCGACTGAAAAGACAATTAACACGCCGGGATCTGAAATTAATCATATCCGCGGCGGTGATCACAACTCTCCGACCAGAGTTCTAGTGAACCCGACTCATATGATCGGTGGGTATGCTCACCTCTCATATGCCTTTAACTACTACGGCACTATTTCTCCAAACAGGGACGATTTCGTCTGGATGAGGAAAATGAATAAGATCGATTGGATGGAGGAAGAAGCTCCCGCAAAAGGAGGTACATTATGAAAATCCGTGCACAAATAGGGATGGTTTTAAACCTTGATAAATGCATCGGTTGTCATACCTGCTCCGTTACTTGTAAGAACGTTTGGACCAACCGTCCGGGTACCGAATATATCTGGTTCAACAATGTTGAGACAAAGCCCGGTGTCGGTTATCCGAAAGAATGGGAAAACCAGAAAAAGTGGGAAGGCGGATGGGAACTTCATAATGGGAAGCTCCGTCTTAGAAGAGGCGGCAAGCTCAGCGTTCTGACCGGTATTTTTGCAAACCGTAAATTGCCCGGTATTGACGACTATTACGAGCCTTACACCTTTGATTATCAGAATCTTCAGAAAGCACCGCGCATGAAGACATCTGTAACTGCGCAACCTATCTCTTATCTGACCGGTAAGAAGATGAAGAAGGTTGTCGGCAGTGCTGCCTGGGATGATAACCTTGGCGGTACAGATATCCTGAAGACACCGGACGTTAACCTGGAAAATGTTCAACGGGAAATCTACGCTCAGTATGAAAATACTTTCTTATACTATCTGCCCCGTCTATGTGAGCACTGCTTAAATCCGGCCTGTGTCGCAAGTTGTCCGTCGGGATCAATTTATAAACGCGAAGAGGACGGCATTGTTCTGGTTGACCAGAATAAGTGCAGAGGCTGGAGAATGTGCATGTCCGGGTGTCCTTACAAGAAGGTTTACTACAACTGGTCAACCGGTAAAGCTGAAAAATGTATCTTCTGCTATCCGAGAGTCGAAAGCGGACAACCGACAGTCTGTTCAGAAACTTGTGTAGGCCGTATTCGTTACATGGGCGTCATGCTCTACGATGCCGATCAAATCAAGAATCTGGCTTCGACGGAAAATGAAGGCGATCTGTATGAAGCTCAGAAAAAGATCTTCCTGGATCCGAATGATCCTGAGGTTGAAGCGGCTGCTTTGGAAGCCGGCATTTCTCACGATTGGATTGAAGCAGCAAAAGCCTCTCCGATCTATAAGATGATTATGAAGTGGGGAATTGCTCTTCCTCTTCATCCGGAGTTCCGTACACTTCCAATGGTTTGGTATGTGCCACCTCTTTCTCCAATTGCACAGGCAGTCGATGCGGGTAAATTGTCCTTGAAGGGAGATATTCCTGATGTAGAAAGCCTGAGAATTCCTGTTCAGTACATGGCCAATTTATTTACTGCCGGAAACACTAAACCGGTCATCGATGCTTTGTCAAGGTTGCTGATTGAAAGAAAGATTCTCCGTAAATACAGCAATGCTGCCGGAATTTCACAGTTTCTGACATGCGAGATTTTCCCCGAACAGCTCAAAGACAGCCCTGAAGTTCAGAAGCTCGAAGCATTGGGACTGAATTTACAGGACATTTGCGATATGCATAACTTGTTAGCAATTGCTGATTATAAGGACCGCTTTGTCGTTCCGTCGGGTAACCGCAATCATGAAGCTTCCATGCTCTCACAAGGCTCACAAGGTATTAATTTGGGAGGTGGGGCAGATATGAGAAGAAGGGCTTCTGTGATTTTCGGTGGTCCTATGCAACGCAAGGTTATTCCGTTGTTCGAACAATATCAGCGTTCCACTGATAAAGTAGGAGAATAACAATGAACGATTTCTACCTTACTTTGAACTTTGTTGTCTTCCAGGTAATGCCGTATGCCGTCATGGCAATCCTGTTTCTTGGCAGTTTTGCAAGGTATCTTGTTGCACCGTTTACCTGGAAAAGCCAAAGCAGTGAACTGATCGATAAACGTGATCTGACATGGGGTGCTAACCTCTTCCATATCGGTGTTATCGCCGTGTTTTTTGGGCATATTTTCGGCTTATTTACTCCGTCATCTATTCTGGATGCGATGGGGATGGTCCCGGCGGTTCACCAAATGGTGGAGGTATACGTCGGAGGTACGTTTGCCATTATTGCAACAATCGGTCTATTCATTTTGTTCTTCCGTCGTAGTTTTAACGATAGAGTCAGAACCGCTTCAAGACCGAGTGACTTTTTGGTTCTAATCCTTCTGATCGCAGTGATGATGTTTGGTCTGGCTTCTGTTGTTGACTCTTATCTCTATGATCGGTCCGGTGCAACGATTGTTCTGTTCCGCTCTTGGGTTTCTGGCTTGTTTACCTTTGACCCGAAAGCCTGGACGTACATGCTTCAAGTTCCACCATGGCAGAAATGGCATATTTTCTGTGGCCTGTTGGTCTTTTTAGTAGTGCCGTTTACAAGATTGGTTCATATTTGGAGCGGCTACTTTACTCCTCTGTATCTGTTCAGACCGCATCAGATTATGCGTATGAATAAGAAGCCAATGAAGTAAAGGTTTCGTGAACTGAATACAAATAGCCCGGAAACGGGCTTTTTTGGATCTTGGATGAACAAGGAATAGAACTAACTAGCATTGAAAATTACTGATGTAGTTTCTAGAATGAGTCAATCAGTTATAAGTTGCTGGGAAAAGCAGATGACAAAAGATAAAGCTTTATCTACTAAATTGGTTCACACCGGAAGAAATACCGAAGTATCAAAAGGTTTCGTGAATATTCCTCCATTCAACGGCTCAACAGTTCTGTTCAAGAACATTTCTCATATGAAAGAAGTCGTTGAAGCTTCTATGAAAAATCCTTCTGTGCTCTCATATGGAACTCACGGAGGTCCGACCCATGATGCATTTTATGAGCTGATGAACGAGCTTGAAGGCGGTGTCGGAACTTGGGGTTATGCCACCGGATTAGCTGGCTGTGTAATTCCATTTTTTGCTTTTGTTAAAGCCGGAGATCATATCCTTGTCACAGACTCTGTTTATGGGCCAACAAGAGATTTCTGCGAAAATATACTTACAAAGCTGGGGGTAGAAGTTAGCTTCTATCCCCCGACAATCGGGAAGAATATAAAAGGGTATGTCAGAGAAAATACAGTACTGATTTTTATGGAAAGCCCGGGTTCTCATTCTTTTGAAATGCAGGATGTACCGGCCATAGTTTCAGTTGCTAAAGAACACGGCATTTGGACGATGATAGATAACACTTGGGCTACACCAATGTATTTCAATCCCCTTAAAATCGGTGTTGATGTAGTAATTCACGCAACGACGAAATACATCGCTGGTCATTCTGATCTTGTAATGTCAACCGCTACCTGTAACAAAAAAGCGTGGCCGTTAGTTCAATTAGTAAGTTACACGATGGGACAAATGGTTCCTGCCAATATCGTTTATCTTGCCCATCGTGGAATCCGAAGCTTGAAAGTCAGGATGGAGCAACAAACAAAATCAGCAACCAAAGTCATTGAATGGTTAGAAAAGCAGCCTGAAGTCAAAAGAATCTTGTGGCCTGCTCATCCAAAGGACCCCGGCTATGAAATCTGGAAACGGGACTTTAAAGGTGCAGCTGCGTTGTTTGGTGTTGAATTCAACGACTCAATGACCGATGGAGATATTGACCTTCTGCTCGATTCTGTGAAACTTTTTGGCCTCGGTTTTTCTTGGGGCGGATATGAAAGTCTTCTTATCAGAAGTTATGGAAAGCGCTCGGAAGAAGATAAAACCAACTTTGGAAAAATGGTTAGATTATCGGTAGGACTTGAAGAACCGGAAGACCTTATAGAAGATCTGCAACAAGCCCTAAATAAGATTCGGGAGTTGAAGAAGAAAGATTGATCTCATACAACTTACCACGACTGGGAATCAGTACCTTGTAATTGATTTCCAGTTGTTCTTTGAAAATTTCTCTGTTCAATTTTTCACGCCAATGCCTCCGTTGTAAGTAATCCCAACACTTTTGACGCAGATAGAAAACACTTCTTTGCAGATGAAAGTAGGTCTGGCTACATCTAAAAAGCCGTCCGGTTATATTGAAAAATAGACATTATCGGAGAATAACTGATTGTTTGTCCTGTAGTTTACGTGGTGTGTTCCTGATATCAAAAAATTGGAAGAAACCGGAATCGAAAAAAATTTCGTTTTTGGGAAGATTGTTGGAATTATTGTCTCTAACATAGAAATTAGCCGGATTATCAACCGGCCAAATACAATAAGGAGGCGTCTTTAAATTCAAGAAATTTTATAGAACCTAACTCAGAAACTCCAGCAATGTTGTGATTAGTATAGTTAAATTCTTTAAA
>CANTYJ010000053.1 GCA_947854175.1 uncultured Turicimonas sp.
GTTAAGGCACCGGATTCTGATTCCGGCATTCGAGGGTTCGAATCCTTCTTCCCCTGCCAATATCCTTCCTACTACTAATTTCATTGCAATTTAAGAGCTGCTGATAGTTTCGGTCTTTCGTAATAAAATTCCGATATCTTAAGGTTTGAAAAAACCTTCTATTTTATTTTTCATGTTCACAGCAATCGGTTTTAGTTTTGTTTCAGAGAAAAACGAATGTCTATCAGATTTGGATAAATCAGTTGTGAAGTTCACTAATCAATAAATTTAGTTTGGACCCAATTAGGTTTTCATCAAATTTTGCTTGTCTGGTTATATTCAAAGACTGATTAAGAGTTAACCATTAACAATTCTCACAAAGTTTCTAAATTAACTAAATTGTTAAATTCGTCAATCTCGTTATAATTAGCCGTTTAATAAAAATGCTCGGAGGTTCCGGGCAGCAATAATTTGGTAGTAAAAATTATTAATGTGGACGGCTCGGCGTTCCCGGGTCAATAGGAAAGTAAACAAATGACAGAAGCTAAAGATACTGTTGAAACAACCCAAACTCCTGCTGAAGAAGTTAAAACAGAAACTGTTGAGACTCAGGAACAGCCGGTTAAAGTCGAACCTAATCCTCTCTTAAAGAAAATTGAAGTCTCTGTATCTAAAGAAGAATTAGATAAAGACATCATGGCTCGTTTAAAGAGATATGCTAAGAAAGCTAAGTTCCATGGTTTCCGTCCTGGACATGCACCGATGCATATGGTTGCTGCTACTTACGGTGCAGAAGCTGAGCAGGAAGCTATCAACGACAAAGCTATCGCTGCAGCAGCTAAAGCGTTGGACGAAGGTAAATTCGCTGTGGCAGGACGTCCGTCAATTTATCCGGTTGAAGGCCAAGATCAAAATGCTCCTGAAATCAAATTTGCTGTTGAATTCGAAGTTTATCCGGACGTCACAATTCCGGAATTAAAGAACGTCAAAGTTACTGAATTCGAATGCGAATTGTCTGACGAAGATGTTCAAAAGACTTTGGACGTTATGCTTAAACAACGTACCGAATACAAGAAGATTGACAGAGTTGCTCAGGACGGAGATCTTGTTGATATCGACTTCGAAGGCAAATTAAACGGTGAAGTGTTCCAAGGCGGCAAAGCTGACCACTATAAATTCATTTTGGGTGAAGGTCGTATGCTTCCGGCATTCGAAGAAGCAATCAGAGGTATGGCTGCCGGCGAAGAAAAGACTTTCCCGCTGACATTCCCCGAAGATTACGGTGCAAAAGAGTTAGCCGGCAAGGAAGTTTCCTTCACTGTTAAGCTCAATGAAGTTCAGGAACCAATCGTCCCTGAACTTAATGATGAATTTGCAAAATCTTTAGGGGTTGCTGATGTTGCACAGCTCAAAGCAGATGTTAAAGAAAACCTTCAAAGAGAACTCAAGAGCAGATTGACTAATAAGACAAAACAGAATGTGATGGACGCTCTTTTGAAGGCCGCCGAGTTCCCGGTTCCGGAAACCTTGGTTGAAATCGAACGCCAGAAGATGATCAATGATCAGAAAGAAATGTTCAAAGCAAGAGGTATCAACGTTCCTGATTCAATTTTTGAAAACAAGGAAATCATGCTTGAACAGGCTAAGGGTCGCGTTAAACTCGGCTTGTTACTCAACGAAATTGTTGAAAAAGAAAATATTGTTGCTGAGCCCGCTCAGGTTAAAGCATTGGCTGAAGACATCGCCAAGAGCTTTGAAGATCCTGAAGAAGTTGTTAACTGGTATCTTAACGATCCGGAACGTAAAGCCCAACTTACCGGTGTCGTTACTGAAAATAACGTTGTAGACTGGGTCTTGAAGAATGCTGAAACAGTTAAAGAAACTGTTAAGTTTGAGGACCTTATGTCTACCCAGGCATAATCTTATTTTTTAAGAATCATAATTGGGCGCGGCTTTGGAGGTTGACGCCCAATTTTTATTTACAGGATGAACTATGAAAGAAAGAAACGAGAATTTTATGTCTCCGATGATGAATAACCTCATTCCTATGGTGATAGAACAAAGCGGAAGAGGTGAGAGATCATTCGATATCTATTCACGTCTTCTAAGAGATAGAGTGATTTTTCTCGTAGGTCCTGTCACAGAACAAAGCGCTAATTTAGTTGTTGCTCAGTTATTGTTTTTGGAAAGTGAAAATCCGGACAAGGATATTTCGCTGTACATTGATTCACCCGGCGGAAGCGTATACGCAGGCCTTTCCATTTACGATACGATGCAGTTTATTAAACCTGATGTTTCAACGATCTGTTTAGGTATGGCGGCCTCAATGGGAGCATTTTTACTTGCTGCAGGAGCGGCCGGCAAGCGTTATGCTTTGCCAAACTCCAGAATCATGATTCATCAGCCGTCCGGCGGTTCACAGGGAACAGCGGCTGATATTGAAATTCAGGCAAAAGAAATTCTTGAATTAAGAAGCAGACTCAACGGAATATTGGCCAGCCATACCGGTCAAAGCATTGAGAAGATTGCTAAAGATACTGAAAGAGATAATTTCATGAGCAGTTTAGAAGCTAAAGAGTACGGAATTATCGATAAGGTATTCACAAAACGTTCAGAAATTCAGTCTAAAGCTTAAGGATTTATACATGAAGCTAGGAACTAAAGATCCGGTTTGTTCTTTTTGCGGAGCAAAAAAAGGGCAATATGAAGCTATTTACAGATCTAGTGAGGGAGAAAGCTATATCTGTAAGAATTGCACCCGCCAGCTCGCAGAGTATTCCGGCGTTATTGCAGAGGCAATGGAAAGAGCAGGTTACCCCGGCGCTGCAAGAAGCCAGACTACAAACCCGAATGGCCAGACGGTAGTTGTTGATGACCCTATAATGGAATCCATTGTCAACAAAAAGATTCCGACTCCAAGCGAAATCTGTACGAATCTGGATCAATATGTCATCGGGCAAGCCGAGGCAAAAAAAGTTCTTTCTGTTGCTGTTTATAACCACTACAAGCGGTTAAAAAATAAGTTCAATGGAAAAGATGAAGGAAAGGATCTTGAAATCCAGAAGAGCAATATTCTTTTATTGGGACCGACCGGGTCAGGTAAAACTTTATTGGCTCAAACCATGGCAAAGATGCTAAATGTACCTTTTGCTATTGCTGATGCAACAACTTTGACGGAAGCAGGCTATGTCGGAGAAGATGTTGAAAACGTTATTCTCAAGTTATTGCAAAGCTGCGACGGAGATGTTGAAAAGGCCCAAACCGGTATCATTTATTTGGATGAAATCGACAAGATTGCCCGCAAAAGCGAGAATCCTTCGATTACCAGAGATGTTTCCGGTGAAGGAGTTCAGCAGGCCCTGTTGAAACTGGTTGAAGGTACCGTAGCCTCCGTTCCACCTGGTGGCGGAAGAAAACACCCGAACGGAAAGAACATCCAAGTTGATACGACAAATATCCTCTTTATTTGCGGAGGTGCTTTTGAAGGGCTCGATAAGATCATTCGTCGTAGAACAGAAAAAAGCGGCATAGGTTTCGAAGCAGAAGTCCGTGGTAATGAGGAAAGATCAGAAGGAGAAATTCTTCAGGATATTGAAGCCAAGGATCTGGTCCATTACGGCTTAATTCCGGAACTTGTCGGTCGTTTGCCTATCATTACAACGCTTGGAAACTTAGACGAAGCAGCTCTGATTCGGATTCTGACTGAGCCTAAGAATGCTGTCATCAAACAATATGCAAAATTGTTTGAAATGGAGCACGTAGTTTTGGAAGTTACCCCCGAAGCTCTTAAAGAAGCTGCAAAATTAGCTGAAGAGAGAAAAACTGGAGCCAGAGGCTTACGTTCAATTATTGAGAAGGCCTTAATGAATGCCATGTTTGAAGTGCCTGACGATCTGACTATTAAGAAAGTCATTGTCGGAAAGGAGACGATCCGCGAAGGCAAAGCGCATTACGAACGATTCGATTCGGATGAAACGAATCCGAGAATGGAAAAACAATCCTAGTAATTGCATTGGCCGGGCTTCCCGGCCAAATTCTTAATCAAGGCTAATTTGTTCCCAATTCAAAACGAGCATAACACCTCAATATTTGGGTCGAGAGAGAGCTGATTTGAAAAATTGTTCGTCTATACTCGATCAACGGGGTTCTTAGAACAATACGGTGCTAGTCGTGTGCAGATGTAAAAGTTATTTGATAATTTACTTTTCATCCCCATCTAGAACTCACGAATAACATTATTAATAAGTTTAGGAAATCGATGGTAAATAAACTTTCAAAAGCAATTCCTGTTCTACCGTTAAGAGATGTGGTTCTTTTCCCGCATATGGTTATGCCTCTTTACGTTGGAAGAGCCAAGTCTTTGGCTGCTTTGCGTAAAGCTTCTGAAAGTAGTACGGATAAAAATATGATTATCCTTCTTTCTCAGAAGGATGCATCTACTGAAGATCCGCTTCCGGCAGACTTATATGATGTCGGAACAGTAGCGCGAATTATTCAAACATTAAAACTCCCGGATGGTACCCATAAGGTTTTAGTGGAAGGACTCTATCGTTGCAAGATTAAACGTGCAAGAGTATCTCCTGACGGAGCCATCCGTGCTGTAGCTGAAGAAATCCTTTCTGAAAAGGGGGACGATACTTCATTTGAAGGCCTGAAAAGAGCGTTATTAAATACGTTTGATACCTATCAAAAGAATAACAAGAGAATTTCACCTGATCAGCTCAATAAGATTATGGGGCTCTCTGACGGACATCAACTTGTTGACATGATTGCTCAATTATTGATGATTCCGCCCGGAAGAAAGCAATCGTTGCTGGAAGGTGTTTCAGCGACGGAAAGAATGGAAGCACTTCTTGCATTGCTGGAACAAGAACTGGATATTCAGCAGACTGAAAAGAGAATCCGTGGACGAGTAAAAGAGTCCATGGAGAAGAATCAGAGAGATTATTATCTGTCTGAACAAGTTAAGGCTATTCAGAAGGAACTTGGACAAACTGATCAGGAGTTTACTGAATATGAGTCCAAGATCGAGAAAGCTAAAATGAGCAAAGAAGCAACTGAAAAGGCGAAGTCTGAGTTGAAGAAATTAAAGCTCATGGGTCCGAACAGTGCTGAAGCAAATGTGGTCAGAAATTATCTTGATACTCTTCTTGGTCTGCCATGGAGTAAGAAGACCAAGATCAACAACGATTTAATCAAGGCAGAAAAAGTTCTTGATGAAGATCATTATGGTCTTGAGAAGGTCAAGGAAAGAATTGTTGAATATCTTGCCGTCCAAAGCCGTGTTAAGAAAGTCCGTTCACCGATTTTGTGTTTGGTCGGAGCACCCGGAGTCGGTAAAACCTCGTTAGGTCAGTCCATAGCTCGTGCTACAGGCCGTAAATTCGTCAGAATGGCACTAGGCGGTGTCAGAGACGAGAGCGAAATCAGAGGCCACAGAAGAACATATGTCGGCTCTATGCCCGGAAGAATCATCCAAAGTATTGAGAAAGCCGGTGTAAGTAATCCTCTGTTCTTACTCGATGAAGTTGACAAGATGGGTATGGATCATCGCGGAGACCCTGCAGCAGCGCTTCTTGAAGTATTAGATCCGGAGCAGAACAATACTTTCCAGGATCATTACTTAGAGGTTGAATATGATCTCTCTGAAGTAATGTTCATTGCGACAAGTAATTCAATGAATATTCCGGCTCCTTTGTTAGACCGTATGGAGGTTATCTTCCTGTCCGGTTACACTGAAGACGAGAAAGTTCATATTGCTGAAAGCCATTTAATTCCGAAACAGATGAAATTAAATGGAGTTAATTCCGATGAACTTGAGATTTCAAAATCGGCTCTGATTGATATCGTCAGGTATTACACCAGAGAAGCAGGCGTACGTGGTCTTGAAAAGGAAATTAATAAGATCTGCAGAAAAGTTGTCAAAGATCTTTTGATGAAGAAAGTTTCCGGGAAGACGGTTGTAACAGCCCAGAATCTTCATGATTTTCTTGGCGTTAAGCGTTATAACTTTGGAATGAAACACAAGAAAGATCTTGTTGGACAAGTTACCGGCCTGGCCTGGACTGAAGTTGGCGGCGATCTTCTGACAATTGAAGTTGCAACAATGCCGGGTAAAGGTGTTATTACAAGAACCGGTTCTCTAGGCGATGTGATGAAGGAATCTATTGAAGCGGCCAGAACCGTTGTTCGTTCGAGAGCCACTCAGTTAGGCATACCTTATAAAAAGATAACTGAAACTGATATCCATGTTCACTTTCCTGAGGGAGCAATCCCTAAAGATGGACCAAGCGCAGGTTCAGCCATTACGTTGGGCTTGGTGTCTGCATTGACTGGTATACCGGTCAAGGCCGATGTTGCAATGACAGGCGAGATTACTCTAAGAGGAGAAGTTCTTCCGATTGGAGGTCTGAAGGAAAAGCTGCTAGCTGCACTTAGAGGCGGTATAAAAACAGTTTTAATTCCTGAAGAAAACGTCAAGGACCTAGAAGAAGTTCCTGCAAATGTGAAGGAAAATCTGGAAATTTTACCTGTCCGAAGCATTGAGCAAGTTTTAGAAAACGGTTTAGAAAGGCTTCCTGAGCCATTAAAAGAGGAGGCAGAGACAGGTTCCATTACGGTTCCTGAACCAATGCTTACTCTGTCAGCAAGCCACGCATAACAACCAATTATCTTGAGAAGCCCTAATTCAATGAACGAATCCGGGCTTCTTTTTTGCACACCTTTATGACAGCAAATTAAAGGCTATATTGAGTTGATAGATTGAGGTACTCCTAAGGAGGCCTTGAGTATCTGAGTTAACTCTTTATTGAGGTAACCGGGAATACGAAAAAATGGGAATAAAGAAGGACTCTGATGCCTCTGTTTGTAACGTTTGAATTAATTGAGCTTAACGTTGTAACTAAACAACACAATGATTAATATTACTACTTAGTTAATAAGTGTTTCGGGATCAGATATTGTCTCAGTTTGGGACCTATTTTGGTTAGGTGTTCTTACTAAATTTCTGATAGTATCTAAACTACTTTGTAAGAAACTTTTTTACTCTGAAAAGGGAATCATAAATATGAATAAAAGTGAGATGATTGAAGCGATTGCCACCGAATGTGACCTCTCCAAGGCCTCTGCCCAAAGAGCTCTCGACGCTTTCACTAATAATGTAATTAATGCCCTTAAGAAGGGAGACGAAGTCGTGCTCGCCGGTTTTGGAACATTTTGTGTTGCAGAAAGAGCCCCCAGAAAGGCAAGAAATCTTCATACTAATGAAGAAATTGAAATTCCGGCAAGAAAAGTTCCTAAATTCAGAGCTGGAAAATTTTTAAAAGATGCTGTAGAATAAATCTTCGTTGCTGATGAAAAACGAATTGTTTTCGTCAACGGATGCTTAGCTCAGTTGGTAGAGCGGCGCCCTTACAAGGCGTAGGTCGGGAGTTCGA
>CANTYJ010000054.1 GCA_947854175.1 uncultured Turicimonas sp.
TTAATTAATGACACCCGACCTGAAGCTGCCTTAGTGCTTGCGGACGGAGCTGTTTTTAAAGGACGCTCTATTGGCGTTCCCGGAGTAACCGTCGGAGAAGTTGTATTTAATACTTCCATGACAGGTTATCAGGAGATCCTTACCGATCCTTCTTACAAGGGTCAGCTTGTTACTTTAACTTATCCTCACATCGGTAATGTCGGAGTCAATCAGGACGATGCTGAATCCAGAACAATATTTGCCGGTGGTTTAATTATCCGTTCTGAATCTCCGGTTGTATCCAACTGGCGGGGCCAGAGAAGTCTCGGAGAATACTTAAAACAGCACGGAATTGTCTCAATTTCTGATATCGATACGCGCAAACTGACTAGAATACTGAGAACTAAAGGAGCTCAACCCGGCTGTATCGTTGCGGCTTCTGCAGGGAAACTCACAGAAGAGGAACTTACATTAGCCAAGAAAATTGCGGCTGAAGCTCCAGTAATGAACGGTCAGGATCTGGCTCAGGTTGTAACCAGCGACTACCGTTACCAGTGGTCAGAAGGGACATGGCGTTTGGATAACGGCTGGGGTCGCCCCGGAATGAATCATCTTGAAGAATATCCGTTCCATGTCGTTGCCTGGGATTTTGGTATAAAAGAAAATATTCTTCGTCTGCTTGCTGACAGAGGAATCAAAGTCACTGTCGTTCCGGCTAAAGTATCTTTCGAAGATGCGATGGAAATGAGCCCGGACGGTATTTTCCTCTCCAACGGTCCCGGAGATCCTGCACCTTGTGAGTATGCGATTGAAGTCGCAAAGAAAGCGATCGCGGCAAAGATTCCGTTATTCGGAATTTGCTTGGGACACCAGATCCTTGGTCTTGCCTGCGGAGCCCAGACCAAGAAAATGAAATTTGGTCATCACGGTGCCAATCATCCGGTTGTCGATGTGAGAACAAATAAGGTTTATATCACCAGTCAGAACCATGGATTTATGGTCGATGAACAGACGTTGCCTGATAATGTGAAAGTTACTCATAAATCCTTGTTCGACGGCTCATTACAAGGCTTTGAATTGACAGATGCGCCGGTCTTCTGTTTCCAGGGACATCCGGAAGCAAGCCCCGGACCACACGATATTCAGGATTTATTTGATCGTTTCCTGGATGCTCTGAAGAATGCAAAAAAGTAATATGACAACTCAACTTGAACTTGTAAAGTCGGCCTTGTTGGAAGCTCAACAGGCACTAAATAATCTTCTTCATAACGAACAGACTCTGCAGGAGATTGTCAAAGCTGCCAATCTGATGATTGAATCGTTGAAAAACGGAGGAAAGATTTTATCTTGCGGTAACGGCGGTTCCTTGTGCGATTCAATGCATTTTGCCGAAGAACTTTCCGGGCGCTTTAGATTGGATAGAGAACCGATCGGAGCCATCTCCATGAGTGATCCTTCTCATATGTCCTGTGTAGGAAATGATTACGGATATGAAGAAGTCTTTTCCAGGTATTTGAAGGCAGTGGGACGTCCCGGAGACGTTCTTTTAGCTATCACGACGAGCGGTACGAGCAAAAATGTCGTTAAAGCTGCCGCACACGCCCGCGAGCTTGGCATCAAAGTTGTTGCATTAACCGGAAAGCCTGGAACTCCGATTTGTCAACTCTCAGATGTAGCAGTGGTTACTCCCGGAGGAAGATATGCCGACCGTGTTCAAGAGTTGCATATAAAGGTTATACATATACTGATCGAGTTGATCGAAAACGGATTAACAGAAAAAACAATTAAGGAATAGAAATATGCCAAAGCGCACAGACCTCAAGTCTATTCTTATCATTGGTGCAGGTCCGATTGTGATCGGACAGGCTTGTGAGTTTGACTACTCGGGCGCACAAGCCTGCAAAGCCCTAAGAGAAGAGGGCTATAAAGTTATTTTGGTAAACAGCAATCCTGCTACCATCATGACCGATCCGGAAACGGCCGATGTTACCTACATTGAACCGATAACTCCCAAAGTTCTTGAAAAAATTATTGAAAAAGAACGTCCGGACGCCATTCTTCCGACGATGGGAGGCCAAACAGCACTGAACTGTGCAATGGCTTTATCAAAAGCAGGAGTGCTTGAAAAATTTAACATTGAGCTGATTGGTGCTTCTCCTGAGGCTATCGATAAAGCAGAAGATAGATTGAAATTTAAAGAAGCCATGGATCGGCTCGGACTTGGCAGCGCACGTTCAGGGATTGCATACTCTCTGGATGAAGCCTTAAAAGTTCAATCCAAGATTGGTTTCCCGGCTATTATCCGACCAAGCTTCACTCTCGGTGGTTCAGGCGGCGGTATTGCGTATAACATGGAAGAGTTTGTCCAGATTTGTTCCCGCGGACTTGAACTCTCGCCGACACACGAGCTTTTGATTGAAGAGTCATTGCTGGGATGGAAAGAGTATGAGATGGAAGTTGTCCGTGATAAAAAAGACAACTGCATTATCGTTTGCTCCATAGAGAACTTGGACCCGATGGGCATTCATACCGGTGACTCGATTACCGTTGCACCTGCTCAGACATTAACCGATAAAGAATACCAAATCATGCGTGATGCATCGATTGCAATTCTGCGTGAGATTGGTGTTGATACAGGCGGTTCGAACGTCCAGTTTGCGGTCAATCCGAAAGACGGAAGACTAGTCGTTATTGAAATGAACCCGCGTGTTTCCCGTTCCTCTGCTTTAGCTTCAAAGGCCACAGGCTTCCCGATTGCAAAAATTGCTGCAAAACTTGCTGTCGGTTATACCTTGGATGAGCTTAAAAACGAAATCACCGGCGGTGCAACCCCTGCTTCTTTTGAACCGACGATTGATTATGTGGTCGTTAAAGCTCCAAGATTTGCCTTCGAAAAATTCCCGAAAGCCGATAAACGCCTGACTACTCAAATGAAGTCTGTCGGTGAGGTAATGGCTATCGGTCGCACTTTCCAGGAGTCTTTACAAAAAGCTCTGAGAGGATTGGAAACCGGTAAAGACGGATTGAATGAAATTTCTGAAGACCGCCAGACAATTCATCACGAGATTAGTGAACCGGGCCCGGAACGCCTGTGGTACTTAGCTGACGCCTTCCGCCTGGGCTATACGGTCAACGAAGCTTACAATGCGACCAAGATTGATCCCTGGTTCCTTGTACAGATTAAAGAGCTTGTTGATATTGAAGCCCGAATCAAACAAACACCGATTGAATCAATCGGCAAGGAAGAGATGCTGTTTCTCAAGAAGAAAGGTTTCTCTGACAGACGGTTGGCTAAATTACTCAATGTCAAAGAAGAGGATATCAGAGGACTTCGCCACAGCTTAGGTGTCCGTCCGGTTTATAAGAGAGTTGATACTTGTGCCGGAGAATTCCCGACTGATACGGCTTATATGTATTCGACCTATGAGGAAGAAAACGAAGCCAATCCGACAGACAGAAGAAAAATTATGGTTTTGGGAGGCGGTCCCAACCGCATCGGTCAAGGTATTGAATTTGATTACTGCTGCGTCCATGCGGCCATGGCTCTGAGGGAGGACGGTTACGAAACCATCATGGTTAACTGCAATCCTGAGACTGTGTCAACTGACTACGACACCAGCGACAGATTGTATTTTGAACCGGTTACGCTCGAAGATGTTCTTGAAATTATTCATATTGAAAAGCCGGAAGGTGTCATCGTCCAGTACGGCGGCCAAACTCCTTTAAAACTTGCCCGCGCACTGGAAGCCTGCGGAGTTCCTATTGTAGGAACCACACCAGACTCTATCGATATTGCAGAAGATAGAGAAAGATTCCAGCATCTGTTACAGCAGCTCGGACTTCGCCAACCGCCAAACAGAACTGCAAGGACCGAAGAGGATGCCATTAGAATGGCCGAAGAAATCGGCTATCCGCTGGTAGTTCGTCCAAGTTACGTCTTAGGCGGCCGGGCCATGGATATTGTCCATGAAAGAAGTTCTCTTGAAAGATACATGAGAGAAGCTATCAAAGTTACCTTTGATTCTCCTGTACTTCTCGACAGATTCCTTGACGATGCAGTAGAAATGGATATTGATGCCGTTTCTGACGGAAAAGAAGTCAGAATTGGCGGTGTTATGCAACATATTGAACAGGCAGGTGTCCACTCCGGTGACTCAGCTTGCTCGATCCCACCATATTCGCTGGATCCGAAGATTGTTGAAGAAGTTAAACGCCAGACCAAAGTTATGGCAAAAGCTCTTAATGTGGTCGGTTTGATGAATGTTCAGTTCGCTATACAGAACGCATTTACCGACCATCCGGAGATTTATGTCCTTGAAGTTAATCCCCGTGCTTCGAGGACGGTCCCGTTTGTTTCGAAGTCCACAGGACAGCAGTTAGCCAAGATTGCTGCACGATGCATGGTTGGTCAATCCTTGCAGCAACAAAATAAACCCGTAGAAGTTGAACTCGAGCATTTCTCAGTCAAGGAAGCTGTTTTCCCATTTGCAAAATTCCTTGGAGTCGATCCGGTTTTAGGACCGGAAATGCGCTCAACCGGTGAGGTGATGGGTGTAGGCAAGTCCTTCGGACAGGCTTTGTTCAAGAGTCAAATCGGCGCGGATTCAGCGATACCACGTGAAGGGACAGTCTTTATCTCAGTCAAAGACAGCGATAAGCCTCGGTTACCTGAGTTGGCCCGTCAGTTTACAGAGGCCGGTTACAAACTGGTTGCAACCAGAGGTACTGCCAAAGCCATACAAGATGCGGGCTATAAATGCGATATTGTCAATAAAGTCTCCGAAGGTAGACCTAACGTTGTTGACGAGTTGAAGAACGGAAATATCCAGATGGTAATTGCTGTAGCAGCAGAAAACCGCTCTGAAATCGCAGACGCTTCAGCTATCCGTATTGCAAGTTTGGCCAATCATGTGACTTTCTATACAGCAATGGCCAACGCCATCGCAGTTGTTGAAGGTATTCGTCACATGCATGAACAGTCCGTTTATTCCTTACAGGAGTTACATAATTAATTTGGTTAAAAGCCAATTTTTCAACCAAGGGCGTTTATAAAATGCCCTTATTGAGGTGAATTTATGCCAACAAGTTTAAAAAATCGGAGCTTACTCAGCTTAGTTAACCATACTCCGGCAGAAATCGATTATTTAGTCGAATTGGCCGCTGATTTAAAACGTGCCAAACGTGCCGGCACCGAAGTTCAACAACTCAAACGTAAGAGCATTGCTCTTGTTTTTGAAAAAACCTCTACAAGAACCAGAAGCGCTTTTGAAGTAGCTGCCTATGACCAGGGAGCCAACACAACGTACTTTGATCCTAACGTGTCACAAATCGGCCACAAAGAAAGCATTAAAGATTCAGCCCGTGTGCTTGGTTCTATGTACGATGCAATTGAATACAGAGGTTTTTCCCAGGAAGTGGTTGAAGAACTGGCTGAGTATTCCGGAGTTCCTGTTTTCAACGGATTAACGGATGAATGGCATCCGACACAGATGCTTTGTGATCTTTTGACCATGAAAGAAGCTTGCCAAAAACCATGGAAGAAGATTAGTTTCGCTTATTTAGGAGACGCCCGATTTAATACCGGCAATTCTTTGCTGATGGTTGGTGCAAAGATGGGTATGGACGTCCGCATCGCAGCTCCTAAAGAATATTGGCCGAGTGAAGAACTTATCGCGCTGTGCCAGGGATTTGCTGAAGCCTCCGGTGCAAATGTTCTGTTAACCGAAGATCCTTATGAGGCAGTTGCCGGTGTTGACTTCATTCATACCGATATCTGGGTCTCCATGGGTGAACCGAAAGAAGTGTGGGATGAAAGAATTAAAGCCTTGCTTCCATATCAGGTAAACCGCAAGTTAATTGAAGCAACCGGCAACCCTGATGTTAAATTTATGCATTGCTTACCGGCCTACCATAATGCTGAGACAAAAGTTGGTAAGGCAATCATTGAGCAGTATCCGGAATTGAAGGATGGAATTGAAGTAACGGAAGAAGTTTTCGAGTCTCCTTTCTCAATTGTTTTCCGCCAGGCAGAAAACCGGTTGCATACGATCAAAGCCGTTTTGGTTTCATCTTTGGCATAATTAACAATTGCTAACAGAGAGAGCCTCCCGTTTTAAGGGAGGCTTTGGTCTTATCAATTAGTAGAATGGTTTAGTATAAGAATATAGATAAAAACAAAGCGGGCGAAAAAACGCCCTAATTTTTTGGAAGTAAGAAATGCCTATACCAATTACTGTCAGGGGAGCACAGCTCCTGAAAACCGAGCTCAATAGGTTAAAGACTCAGGACAGACCTGCTGTCGTACAGGCCATTGCGGAAGCCCGCGAAAAAGGCGACCTGTCTGAGAATGCTGAATACGATGCCGCCAGAGAATCTCAGGCATTCATCGAGGGAAGAATTGCTGAATTGGAGAGCAAAATTTCCCAGTTTCAGGTGATTGATCCTGCAACACTGGAAGGTACAGAAAAGGTTGTATTCAGCGCGACGGTAACAATTGAAGACGTTGAAACAGGTATTCAGCAACGTTTCCAAATTGTTGGAAATGATGAGAGTGACACAAAAAATAACCGTATTTCCATTGCCAGCCCGATTGCAAGAGCGATGATTGGAAAAACAATCGGAGATGTTGCTGAAGTAACAGCTCCGGGCGGAGTTAGTGAATACGAAATTATCGATATCGAATATATCTAAGCCGCTAATTAATAAAAGCAGGCCGCATCCGTAAGAAGGTGCGGCCTTGGCATATGTTCTTTAAGGCTTACTTTGAAAAACTTCTTCTGGCTAAACGTGTGCCGAGAGGAGTTCCTTTTTCACCGACAGCTTTAACCTGCCCCTTAGGAGTTTTTCCTTTTTTAACGGTTTTAGCCCAGGGTAGGCTCTTAGCCTTAGAACCTTTCTTCTCTGCCTGAATCATTTCTGTCAAGCGTTTTCTTTGGTTTCTGGCTTTAGCGCCGGTCTTTTTGACTTTCTTTACGGCAGACGGTTCAGGTTTGACTTTTTCTTCCTTTTCGTCTTTTTCAGGATTCGGACGGAAAAGAACGAATAATTTGCCGATAAGCTGAATCTTGGCGGCACCCAGTTCTTCCGCTAAAGTTTCGTAAATTTCTACACGTTCCTCTCTGTCATCACTAGGAACACGAACTTTGATCAGTTCATGATCTTTAAGTGCCCGGTCAACTTCTTTTTTGACTTCAGGAGTTAATCCGGAAGCACCGAGCAAAACAACCGGCTCAAGATGATGAGCAGCAGCCCGAAGTGTGATACGCTCATCGCGCGGTAATTTTAATTGTGCCATGATAATTACTTCTCCTATGTTTTTATAGAGTTAAACCGATGCCAGTCTCAGAAAAGAAATTACGTTCAAATCCGGCTTGGATCAAACGACATATCAACGATCCTTTTGTTAAACAATCCGTTAAAGACGGATATCGGGCTCGCTCTGTATATAAGTTAATTGAACTCAATGATAAAGATAAAATTATCAGAAAAGGAATGACTGTCGTCGATTTAGGTGCAGCCCCGGGTTCATGGAGTCAAGTCGTCAAGGAAAAATTGACCGATGACTCAGGAAAGATTGACGGAAAAGCTATCGCATTAGATATTCTTCCGATGGATCCTATCCCCGGAGTAGATTTCATACAGGGTGATTTTAGGGAACAGGATGTTGCAGACCAACTGACCGAATTACTTCATGGTGAAAAAGTTGACGTCGTATTGTCAGATATGGCTCCGAATCTTTCGGGGGTTGCTGTTGCCGATGCCGCCCGTTGTCTCCTGCTCAATGAATTGGCTTTAGATTTTGCTAAAGAGAATTTGAAACCTAACGGTACTTTTGTGTGTAAAGTTTTTCAAGGAAGCGGTTACTCACAGTTTGTTGAGCAATGCAAAAAAACGTTTAAGAAAGTGGCTTCCAGGAAACCGGAGGCTTCCAGAACAAGTTCTGCTGAAGTTTATATAGTAGCCAGGGACCTAAAAAATTAACGAAAAATAATGTCAATGTTTTAGAACAAAGAAGCATTCTTCAGTATCTGTTTTTTGTACCCGAAAAAAAGCCGCCCGAACAGAGGCGGCTTATTCACAACTATTTGTGGCTAAACAATCGTCAAAGCTAAAACGGTTACACCAATGATTAATGGGATAGCAGTGCGTTTAACCAAAGCCATCGGAGAAACCATCGATAGACCGCAAAGCACAATCACAACACCTGCAATTGGAGACATTGTTCGTCCCATCTGACCTGCAATTAATGCCATGGCACCAAGGTGAGGGATCTGCATACCGAATTCAGCAGCGTGCGGTGTGACAGCCTCATTAAAAGCGAATGTCGCAGCATCACCTGAGCCGGTAATACAGGCCATGATGAAGGGGCCGAAAGAGCCGCCCCAGCGTGCAATTTCATTGGAACTCTTGAGAACTTCCACAAAAGCATCTATAAGGCCGGTAGCTTTAAGACCGGCTGCAAATACGCCGGCGGTAATGATAATACCCATCACGGAACCATAACCTTCACCCATGCCTTTAAAGAAATCCTTGGTGAATTGTTGTGGATTAACCATAGAAACAACCAATGCAAAAATGGCGCCGATCAACATTGCCTGAGCAACTCCCATCTTGATTGTCGGAATGTAGGAACTGCCAAGAAGCAAAATAGCCAATGGAACAAGCGGAGCAATTGCTTTGAGAGGATTGATTCTTACAATGTCTTCACTCTTATCTGCTTTCGTATAGTAGTCGTCAAGCTCCTGTTTAGTCGGCTTGTTATCCTTCAAGATAAGGCAGACAATGGTCAGGCCGACTGCACCGATAAGAACCATAAGCAAAGAATAGGGAGTATGAAGTGAAATGAGATCCATCATATCCATATTTGCAATTTTTGCGACCACGCTGTTATGACTGGTTCCCGGAGAAATATTAGAACCGAATGTTCCCATAAGCACGGCTGCTCCTGCAGCAGCCGGCCGGATGCCGGAACGAATCATGACAGGAATAAAAGTTGCGCCTACAGCGGCAGCACAACCTGAAGCAGACGGAATTGCAACGTTAATGAATGCGGTAATAATTGTTGTTGTCGGAATCAGAAAAATGCCGAGGCGATGTAATGGTGCAGCTAAAAATTTAACTAAGTTTTTGTCGCAGCCCGTTGTTGTGATAACGTAAGCAAATCCCATGGAGGAACAGATTGCCATCAACAACGAAGCATTTGTCATGCTTTTTGCAAACTGATCTAATGCTGCCATTGGCTTCATTGCGATACAACAGAGAAAAAGACCTGCTGTGAAGAGTACTAAACGGGTTTCATACCGTTTAATCAAACAGTAAACAGTGATCACAATAACAGCAATCGCGATCCAAGCTGTGAAAGTCATAAAAACACCTTTGTTTCCAGAATGGAGGGGGAATAAGAAAATAACTTGTTATTATAAGTGTTTTCACTAATTGTTGAGAAGTGTGTTGCTTTGTTTCTGTATTTCTACTGCTCGTACGAAAATTGATCTGAGATTTTCTAAATGAGAATTTAGCTTTGGATTTTACTTGGTTTAATAGTTTTTCCAATTGTTAGTTTTCAGCTTGATAGAAAGGTCTTTTTGCTAAACTTCTCCGATTACCGTAAAAAAGAACGGTCAGACTACATACTCTTTAAACAAGAATTAGGAGTTCTTTTTCTTCATGAGCCAAGATTTTGTTCATTTGCGAATGCATTCGGAATATTCATTCCGTGACAGCACTGTAAGACTTAAACAAGTTGTCCACAAAGCAGCTGCTGCCGGGATGAAGGCCTTAGCCTGTACGGATTTGGACTCCATGTTCGGTGGCGTCGTTTTTTACAAGGCTTGCCTCGGACAAGGTCTTAAACCAATCATGGGGATTGATGCTTGGATTCGTAATCCAACCGATCCGAATCATCCTTTTAAACTTCTGTTGTTATGTACAAATCAGCATGGTTATCACACATTATGTGATTTGCTGACAAAGGCATGGCTCGAAAATCAAGTTGATAACAAAGGGCTCATTAATGAGGAATGGCTTACTCCTGAAGTTTGTGAAGGATTAATTGCACTTACAGGGTTTCATGAAGGAGCGGTCGGAAGGGCTCTCCTGACAGGAAAAACTTATTCGGCTGAAGAAGAACTCAAGAAACTTCATGCAATTTTCGGAGATCGCTTATATATTGAATTACAAAGGGCTGGCCGGAAATTTGATGAAGAGCTCATCAGTAAATCAGTGAATCTGGCTAATAAAATGGGATTGCCGGTGGTGGCCACTCACCCGATCCAGTTTCAGGAACCCGATGGTTTTATGGATCATGAAGTCCGTTGCTGTATCGCCCAGGGAACAACGCTGGGCAATCCGAATAGAACCAAAGAATACACCCCGCAGCAGTACTTCAAAACAAAAGAAGAAATGCTGGATCTGTTCAAAGATGTTCCGGCAGCTATTGAAAATACCGTTGAGATTGCAAAGCGCTGCAATTTCATGATGAAACTCGGTAAGCCGGAACTACCGTTGTTTGAAACCCCGGAAGGCGTTTCCTTGGACGACTACATGGCCCAGCTTTCCCGCGAGGGACTCGAAAAACGCTTGGAAATTCTCTACCCGGACGTTAAAAAACGTGATGAAGAGCGGCCCAAGTATAGTGAACGTCTTGAAAGGGAAATCGGTGTTATTCAGAAGATGGGTTTTTCCGGTTACTTTCTAATCGTTCAGGACTTTATTCGTTGGGCAAAAAGTCACGGCTGCCCGGTTGGTCCGGGCCGTGGTTCCGGTGCAGGTTCGCTTGTTGCTTACAGCCTTGAAATTACTGACTTGGATCCGCTTGAGTTTAACTTGCTGTTTGAACGTTTCTTAAATCCGGAACGTGTCTCAATGCCTGACTTTGACGTGGATTTTTGTCAGAACAACCGCGGACGTGTTATTGAATATGTAAAACGCAAATATGGTTCGGAAGCCGTCAGCCAGATCGCCACATTTGGCACTATGGCCGCTAAAGGCGTTATCAAAGATGTTGGTCGCGTGTTGGACTTTCCTTATAACCAATGTGATTTGTTGACCAAAAACATTCCGACCATACCGGGACAAAATCCTTCTTTGGAAGAAGTTATCGAAAATGAGGCTGAATTCAGAGCAATCATTAGTAATTCACCGGAATTAAAACCTCTGGTTTCTTGTGCCATCAAACTTGAAGGACTCTGCCGAAATATCGGTATCCATGCCGGTGGTGTACTTATTGCTCCGGGTAAACTGACAGATTTTTGCCCTTTGTATGCCGCCAACATGCTGCCTGAAAACGTCATCAGTATGTATGACAAAAAGGGAGTTGAAGAAGTAGGACTTGTTAAGTTTGACTTCCTGGGCTTGACGACTCTGACTATTATCGCCAGAGCGTTGGACTACATTGAGAAGAATACCGGTAAGCGCCCAGATATTGAGCATTTACTGCCGACTGATAAAAAAGTTTACGACAAGATTTTTAAGCCGGCCGATACGGCGATGGTTTTCCAGTTTGAATCTCCCGGAATGCGGGACATTATGGTCAGATCGGTACCAACAAAGCTCTCCGACTTAATCGCTCTTAACGCCCTTTATCGTCCGGGGCCGATGGCTTTGGCTGATGATTTTATTGAATTAAGAAAAGGTGGGGAAAGAAAGCCTGAGTATGCTGACGAGCGCTTGATACCTGTTTTAGAAGAAACGGTCGGCATTATGATTTATCAGGAACAGGTGATGCAGGTTGCCCAGATTATCGGCGGCTACTCACTAGGTGGCGCTGATATTCTCCGCCGGGCCATGGGTAAAAAAGATGCTGCAGAAATGCAACGGCAATCAAAGATCTTCCTCGAAGGCGCCAAAAAAAATGGCGTTAAAGAGGAAGTTGCCGAAGAGTTGTTCAATAAGATGAAAAAGTTCGCGGAGTACGGATTTAACAAATCTCACGCAGCTGCTTATTCTTATGTGGCTTATCAGACGGCTTGGTTAAAGTGTTATTACCCGGCAGAATTTATTGCATCGAACTTGTGTGAAGTCATGCTCAATTCAACCAAGTTATACGAATATATCGCTGATGCAATAAAGCACAAAATTAAGGTGTTGCCACTGGACATTAATGAAAGCGAATTTAATTTTACTTCTCCCGACTCCAAGACCATTCGTTTTGGTATGGGTGCTCTAAAAGGCATGGGACAGGCCTCTGCGGATGCCATCGTGGAAGAAAGAAAAAAGAATGGTCCTTATACATCGATGGCAGATCTTGTAAAGAGACTTGGTACCAAGGTTGCCACAAGGAAAGTTTTAGAAGTGCTGAGTACTGTCGGAGCCTTTGACAAACTTGATCCCAATAGACGGATGTGGCTTGAGAATGTTCCTCATGTTTATCGGGATGCTCAGGAAAATGAAGCCAATAGTGACCAGATGGGACTGTTCGGTGATGTGAATGAGACATCTGAAATTGAAATGGTGCCGTTCAAGCCATGGGGAAATCTTGAAAAAATGAAACGGGAAAAATCCGTGATCGGCTTTTTCTTCTCAGGATGCCCATTGGATTCATGTAGAGAAGAGATTAAGAAAAATCTTAATTCTGTAACGCTCGGTGAGGTCGCTTGGGACAAAGATACTAAGTATTCTCAGTTTACAGCTTATGGGGTCGTCTCATCGATCACGTTCGGAGTCAATAAAACAGGAAATCATTTCTGCAAATTATGTCTGGATGACGGTCTTAAACGTTACGAAATGAGAACTTCTGCAGAACTCTATGAATTCTGTAAGAAAGAAGTGAAGACAGATGAGGTATATAAGGTCGAAGGAACCTGCATCTATAACGATCAGTCCGATGTCTTTTCTTGGAACATTAAGGCGATTAAACCGATTAGTGAAATTCGCGCCAACAGCAAAGCAAGAGTGTCTTTGCAGTTAGTTCCGGGCGCAGAAGCTTCGAAATTGAAAGAATTGATAGGCAAGGTAAGTGAACACTTAGGTACGTACCAGACTTCCCAAGTTGAACTGCGGGTCCGGGATAAGGATACTGAATTAGCGATTAAGCTACCTCCTCAATTCAATGCATTATTAAGTGAAATGAATATGTCAGTGTTAGAAAACTCGGAATTGATCGAAAAAGCCGAAGTTAAATATGGCTGATTTCATTCTCCTAATTCGAGCCTAGCTATTGAAAAAATTGACTTAAATCGCAACATAATGCAAAGAGTGGCAAAACTTTCCACGATAAATGGATGGCATTGATATATTAGTGGTATTGTCGAGAAAATAAGAGTGTCATTCATTGAAAACTGAACGACATATGTTTTGAATATTGAATTCAAAATTTTTGCTTTAAGGTGAAACTTTGGATAATAAAAATTTATTTGCTAAAGCGGCTATCTGGATTGTGATAGCTTTTGTGCTGTTTACTGTTTTCAAACAGTTCGACGGTGCAAAACGCATGTCAGCTTCTGAACAAACGACGAGCTACACCCAATTTATGGATGAAGCTAAAGAAGGAAAAATTAAAAGAGTCGATGTACAGGGCAGAACACTGACAGTTACGCCTGTGGAAGGAGCTACTTACAAGATAACGGCCCCCGGAGATCTCTGGATGGTTGAAGATCTTCGAAAGGCCGGTGTACAGGTGTTTGGTCAACCCGATGAGGAACAGAGTTTCCTGGCTACAATCTTTATTTCCTGGTTCCCGATGTTGCTGTTGATTGGCGTGTGGATTTTCTTTATGCGTCAAATGCAGGGCGGTGGAAAAGGAGGTGCATTTAGCTTTGGTAAATCTAAGGCAAGAATGCTGGACAGCTCAAACAATAACATTACGTTTGCTGATGTTGCCGGCTGTAACGAAGCCAAAGAAGAAGTTACCGAATTGGTTGACTTCTTAAAAGATCCGACAAAATATCAGCGCTTGGGCGGACGTATCCCAAGGGGTGTGTTATTGGTCGGTTCTCCCGGTACCGGTAAAACACTTCTTGCCAAAGCTATTGCAGGCGAAGCCAAAGTTCCGTTTTTTACAATTTCCGGTTCTGACTTCGTTGAAATGTTTGTTGGTGTCGGTGCCGCGCGTGTCAGAGACATGTTTGAAAATGCCAAGAAAAACTCTCCTTGCATTATCTTCATTGACGAAATTGATGCTGTCGGCCGTCAAAGAGGAGCCGGTCTTGGCGGCGGTAACGATGAAAGAGAGCAGACATTAAACCAGATGCTCGTCGAAATGGACGGTTTTGATACCAGCTCAGGAGTTATTGTCATTGCAGCAACGAACCGCCCTGATGTTCTGGATCCCGCGTTATTGCGTCCCGGCCGTTTTGACCGCCAGGTAGTTGTTCCGCTTCCTGACATCCGCGGTAGAGAACAGATTCTTAAAGTTCATATGAGAAAGATTCCGGTTGGCGCAGACGTCGATGAAGAGATTTTAGCTCGTGGAACTCCGGGATTCTCAGGTGCTGACTTGGCCAACCTTGTCAACGAAGCTGCTTTATTTGCCGCAAGAAGAAACGGTAAAGTTGTGGCGATGGAAGACTTTGAAAGAGCCAAAGACAAGATCATGATGGGTGCCGAAAGAAAAGGCATGGCCATGAATGAGGAAGAGCGTAAAAATACTGCATATCACGAAAGTGGACACGCCTTGGTTGCACGCTTAATGCCGAAAAGCGATCCGGTCCACAAGGTTACGATTATTCCGCGTGGACGTGCACTTGGTTTAACGATGCAGTTACCTGCTGAAGATCATTATTCTTATGACAAACAGTATTTGTTGACACGTATTGCAATTCTGTTTGGCGGACGTATTGCTGAAGAAGTGTTTATGCACCAGATGACAACAGGTGCTTCCAATGACTTTGAAAGAGCAACCCAGATGGCGCGCGACATGGTAATGCGCTATGGTATGAGTGATGCCATGGGTCCCATGGTTTATGCCGAAAACGAAAACGAAGTTTTCCTTGGAAGATCTGTTACTCAGACAAAGCATGTTTCTGAAGAGACAATGCGTAAGGTCGATGCTGAAGTCAGAAGAATTATCGATGAGCAGTATGCAATCGCACGCAAGCTGATCGAGGAAAACCAGGACAAGATGCATAAGATGGCGAAAGCTCTTCTTGAGTGGGAAACAATTGATCACGCTCAGATCGATGACATCATGGCTGGTAAAGATCCGAGACCTCCAAAAAACCTGAGCAAGAAAAATGTGAAGAAGGAAGAAGAGGTTATTGAAGCGGAGGTGACTGAAGTTTCAGTCAAACCGGAGGGCTCTTCCGAGACCCCTGTAGAAGGTGAAAAGAAACAAGATAGTGCTTCTGAAACTTCACCGGATACTGCTGATCAGAAGTCAGATAAATCTGCTGCTGAAGAATTGTCTGATTCCGATCAAAAGACACCGCCGAAACAGTAAAATCTAGTTTGTTTTCAATTCGAGGCTGCTTTGGCAGCCTCGAATTTTAGGGATAGAAGATGATTCAAGAAAACATGCCTTCAGAAGTAGACGAACAAGACGACGAAGAAGAAATCAAGATTCCTAAAATCATGGGCACCAAAAATTACATGACGCCGGCTTGTTATCATCGTTTGCTAACAGAAAGAGCTAATCTCGTTAAAGTTGAAAGACCTGAAGTTGTACAGGTTGTTCAATGGGCGGCTTCTAATGGTGATAGAAGTGAAAATGGAGATTATCTTTACGGAAAAAAACGCTTAAGAGAAATCGATCGTCGAATTCGTTTTCTTAATAAGCGTCTTGAAAATAGCGAAGTGGTTGACCCGGAAACACGTCCTCCGACAGATCAGATTTTCTTTGGCGCAACTGTTTTGTTCTCGGATGCCGACGGAAATGAATCAAAAATTAGAATCGTTGGAATTGATGAGGCAGACGCCTCTGTCGGTGATGTTTCCTGGATTTCTCCTATCGCCAGAGTGTTTTTAAAACATTATGAAGGCGATACAGTTTCTTTGCCTACTCCTAAAGGAGTTAAGACTTTGGACATCCTGGAGGTAACTTATGTCGGAGTTCCGCCGGGTAAACCTCATGGTTTGGCTTAAGTTTTTGATAAATCTGTTAACTAAGTTACTGAAGAATTTTTAACGGGAATGAATATAAAATTCTTCAATTGTTTTTTTATTTTTAGAGGTGGCCTGTAAAGCCATGGAACAATATCTATCTGATTTTGATTTTGAGCTCCCTCCTGAATTGATAGCTCAATTCCCCTTGAAAGACAGGGCATCGTCAAAACTCTTATATCTTTCTGAGTACGGAGAAATAGAAGATCTTCACTTCAGAGATATTCTCAGTCTGCTCAGAAAAGATGACCTTTTAGTTTTTAACAATACGAAAGTAATCAAGGCACGTTTGAACGGGCACAAAGAATCCGGCGGAGCTGTCGAAGCAATGCTTGAAAGAATTACCGGTGAATATGATGTCGTTACAATGATTCGTGCCAGCAAATCTCCTAAGGAAGGCACAAAACTATTCTTTAGAAAAGATGGTGTCGAAGGAGAGGCTGAAGCTGTCGTCACTGGCAGACAAGGAGAATTCTTTCTTTTACGCTTTAAAGAGCCTGTACTTAATGTTCTGGATAGATACGGTAAAGTGCCGTTACCGCCATACATCACACATGTAGCATCGAAAGAGGACGAATCAAGATATCAGACAGTCTATGCCAGAGAGCCAGGTGCAGTAGCAGCCCCTACGGCAGGTTTGCATTTTACCGATGAGTTATTGACTCAAATCCGTGAGCTTGGGTGTGAAGAAGTCTTTGTTACCTTGCACGTTGGCGCAGGAACTTTCCAGCCTGTTCGCGAAGAAGAACTGTCAAAACATAAGATGCATTCTGAGTGGTATCACATCGAACAGGCAACAGCTGATGCGATTAATAAAGCTCTAGCCGAAAATAGAAGAGTTGTATGTGTCGGGACCACCAGTCTACGTGCAGTTGAATCTGCTGCAGCTTTGAGCAAAGACAATACAGTCACGGCCGGAATGCATGAAACCAGACTTTTTATTAAACCCGGTTATCAATTTAAGGTTTGCGGTGCGATGGTAACTAACTTCCATTTGCCGAAATCTACCCTGGTTATGCTTGTCAGTGCATTAGCAGGAAAAGATGAAATTTTTAAAGCTTACCGGCACGCTATAGATAACAAATATCGCTTCTTCAGTTACGGAGATGCTTGCTTTTTAGAAAGAAGGAACGTTAAATGAGCTTAACTTTTCATTTACACAAAACACACGGAGGAGCCAGAAGAGGCGAAATTCATTTAAATCATGGTGTTGTCCAGACCCCGGTTTTTATGCCGGTAGGAACCTATGGCACAGTCAAAGCTATGTCTCCTTTGGAGCTGGAAGAAATCAAAGCTCAAATTATCTTGGGAAATACCTTCCATTTATGGTTACGCCCCGGATTGGAAGTGATTGCTCAGCACGGAGGGTTACACAATTTCATGGGTTGGAACAAACCAATCCTGACTGACTCAGGTGGTTTCCAGGTTTTTTCTTTAGGCAAGCTAAGAAAGATCAGTGAAGAGGGAGTTAAATTTGCTTCCCCGATCAATGGTGAAAGACTCTTCCTGACTCCTGAAGTTTCTATGGAGATTCAAAAAGTGCTGAACTCAGATATCGCCATGATTTTTGATGAATGCACTCCTTATGAAATTGACGGCAGACCAGCAACTAAGAAAGAAGCAGCCGATTCGATGCGGCTTTCCTTAAGATGGGCAAAGCGTTCCAAAGAAGCTTTCGAGAAACTTGAAAATCCGAATGCCCTCTTCGGAATCGTTCAAGGCGGAATGTTCGAAGAGCTGAGAGACGAATCTTTAGAAGGTCTTATGAATATAGGGTTCCATGGCTATGCTATCGGAGGTCTTTCGGTCGGCGAACCTAAAGAAGACATGATGAGAATTCTAGATCATATGAGCGAGAGAATGCCGGCCGATAAACCACATTATCTGATGGGGGTCGGAACACCGGAGGATCTTGTTGAGGGTGTTAAACGCGGAATCGATATGTTCGATTGCGTAATGCCTACAAGAAATGCACGAAATGGTTGGTTGTTTACACGTTATGGCGATATTAAGCTGCGTAATGCTCGATATAAAAATGACCTGCGTCCGCTTGATGAAACTTGCGATTGTTATTGCTGTCGTAATTTCTCTCGCGCCTATTTACATCATTTGCAGAAAGTCAACGAGATTCTCGGTGCAAGACTAAATACAATTCATAACTTACGCTTCTATCTGAATCTGATGCAGGAAATAAGAGATGCGTTGGATGCGGGGACGTTTGATGAATGGTGTAAGAAGTTCTACGAAGATCGTCAACGTGGAATTGAGTAAAGTCGAGTTAAGCAAACTCCTTTATAATTCCAAAATTTACATACATATGCCGCTTTAAGCGGGTTGGAGAAATAAATTGTTTTTTATTAGTGATGCCTATGCACAGGCAGCCGGAGCACAACCGGGTGGATTAGAGAGCATGATGTCTTCCTTTGGCGTAATGCTTGTTATCTTCATCGTTTTCTGGTTCCTTTTAATTCGTCCTCAGCAGAAGAGACAAAAAGAACATAAGAAGATGATTGACAGCTTGACAGTTGGAAATGAAGTTGTTACAGCCGGTGGAATCATGGGCAAGATTGTTGAAGCCGATGAGAATTATCTTGTTCTTCAGATTGCTTCAGTTGATGACAAACCTGTCACTATTACATTCCAGCGTCTGGCCATCCAGGCAGTATTACCGAAAGGCACTGTTAAGTTTTAATTGACTTAGTGACGCTCCTCATATAGGAGCGTCTGTTTTTGGATTCATTTCTATTTTTCCGAACCCAACATGAATCGATATCCTCTTTGGAAGTATATTTTGATAGCTGTGATACTTATCATCGGCGCAATTTATACCGTTCCTAATTTTTATGGCGAGTCTCCTGCCGTTCAGGTCAGCCCGGGCAAAGCAACTGTTAAAGTGACGGAAGAAACTTTACAGACGGTTGAAAATGCTTTGAAGGTTGCGCAGATTGAACCGAACGGAGTTTTCTATGAACAGGGAGCACAGCAGAATTCAGTTAGAGTCCGTTTTGCTCCGACTGAAGGTGAGCTTCAGCTCAAAACAAAAGATATTCTGGAAAAAGCCTTAAATACTGATCCCGCTGATCCTTCTTACATTGTTGCTTTGAACCTTGTTCCGAATACACCGCAGTGGCTGTTGAGCATCAATGCATTACCGATGTACTTAGGTCTTGACCTCCGTGGAGGCGTCCACTTCCTTTTAGCTGTTGACATGGAAGCTGCCGTATCCAAGAGAATGGAAACAGCTGTTGGTGATATCAGAACCTTTTTGCGTGAAAAGAAGATCAGACATGCCGGTATCACACGTTCCGGAAACCATATCGAGATCTTGTTTAGAAGTGAATCTGAACAGCATGCTGCCTATGATTTATTAAGAGATCATCAGTCAGACCTACAGTTTGAAGAATTACCCGGAACCGGTAATCGCTTTATTATTCGTGGCAACATGTCTCAAAAAGCAATGACTGATATCCAGGAGTATGCTCTCAAGCAGAACGTTGCTACTTTACATAATCGTATCAATGAATTAGGCGTGGCCGAACCCGTTATTGCCCAACAGGGTGCAGACCGAATTGTTGTTCAGTTGCCCGGTGTTCAGGACACAGCGAAGGCTAAGGATATTCTCGGCCGTACAGCTACGTTAGAAGTTCGTATGGTTGATGATTCCCCGGAGGCAATGACTTCTCTTGCTCAAGGTACCGTTCCTTTTGGAACTGAACGCTTCAAAGACAGAGAAGGAAGAGACATTCTTGTTAAGAAAGAAGTCGTCTTAACCGGTGAAAACTTGAACGATGCGCAGCCCGGTTTTGATCAGCAGACCCAAGAACCGACAGTTAACCTAACTTTGGATAACAAGGGAGCTCGTAAATTTAAAGATGTCACGAGAGAAAATGTCGGTAAACGTATGGCTATCATCCTTTTCGAAAAAGGAAAGGGCGAAGTTGTAACTGCTCCGGTTATCAGACAGGAGATCGGTGGCGGCCGCGTTCAGATCTCAGGACGCATGACTACAGTTGAAGCAACCGATACTGCTTTGTTATTAAGAGCAGGTTCTTTGGCAGCTCCGATGGAAATTATTGAAGAAAGATTGGTAGGTCCGAGCTTAGGTGAAGATAACATTAAAGCCGGCTTCCATTCAACATTGTGGGGCTTTGTGGCTGTTTCTGTCTTCATGATTATTTACTACCATCTTTTCGGAGTAATTTCGGCGATTGCACTGACCTGCAACCTGTTCTTGCTTGTGGCAATCCTATCAATGCTTCAGGCAACATTGACCTTGCCGGGCATTGCTGCTATGGCATTGACTTTAGGTATGGCCGTTGACGCCAATGTTCTTATTAATGAACGTATCCGTGAAGAATTAAGAATTGGAAGAGCGCCTCAGCAGGCTATCTCAGAGGGTTATGGAATGGCCTTCAATACAATTTTGGACTCGAATATTACGAGCCTTATTGCAGGTGTAGCATTGCTGATTTTTGGTTCCGGTCCGGTAAGAGGCTTCGCGGTTGTTCACTGTCTGGGTATTTTGACTTCTATTTTCACAGCCGTTATGGTATCCAGAGCAATTGTTAACCTCTATTACGGAAGACGTAAGAAACTTACCAAATTGTCTATCGGACAAGTTTGGATTCCTCCAACTCAACAGAAATCAGGAAAGGGAGCATAAATCATGGAATTATTCAGAATTCATAAAGTCATCCCTTTCTTGAAGTATTCGAAAATACTGAATGCTATCTCGTTTATTTCATTTTTCATTGCGGTCGGTTTGCTTGTTGTAAGAGGATTGGCTTTCTCCATCGAATTCACCGGAGGTTTGGTCATGGAAGTCAACTATCCGGAAGCGGCTCCTGTACAACAAATCCGTGTGGAACTTGAAAAAGCAACTGGCGGAGAAGTGCAGGTTGTTAACTTTGGTACCGCAAGAGACGTAGAAATCCGTTTACCTTTAAAAGAAGGTAAAACATCGGCTGACTTAAGCACCCAGGTAATGGAAGTTATCCATAAGGATGCTCCCAAAGCTGAGCTAAGGAGAACTGAATTCGTCGGACCTCAGGTTGGCGAAGAACTTGCTACAGACGGTTTGACCGCATTGTTGCTGGTTATTGTCGGCATTATGGTCTATTTGGCTTTCCGTTTTGAGTGGAAATTTGCTGTTGCAGCCATTATTGCTAACTTCCACGACGTCATTCTGGTTCTTGGGTTCTTCTCGTTTTTCCAATGGGAATTCTCTTTGCCAGTTTTGGCGGCGGTTTTGGCGGTATTAGGCTACTCGGTGAATGAATCTGTGATTATTTTTGACCGTTGTAGAGAATGTTTCCGCCGTATCCGTAAAGGAACTCCGGAAGAGATCGTAGATGCTGCTATTACCGAAACGATCTCAAGAACGATCATCACGCATACGTCAACTCTAATGGTGACTCTGTCGATGTTTTTCTTCGGTGGTCCTGCTTTACACTATTTTGCTTTAGCTTTGACTATCGGTATTTTGTTGGGTGTTTACTCTTCAGTTTTCGTTTCAGCAGCTATCGCACTTTATCTTGGCGTCAAACGTGAAGATTTAATAAAGAAAGTCAGAAAAGACGAAATTAATGAGATGGTCCCTTAGATAACAGAACAGTGGAAAGGAGGCGCAAGCCTCCTTTTTACTGACGAAATTCTGCAGATATGCCCAATAAAAGGCCTCAAGACAGAAAACTCTTGTGAGTTGACTAAACTACCTTCATAGTATTAAACCAAAGAAGGGAATAAATTGTTTTTTGACTGGTACAAATTTTCTGTAAGTAAAATTCAGGACTATCAGGGCCGGGCGGGCCGGATGGAGTTCTTGTGTTTTTTTACCTGTCAAATTATTTTTTCTGGACTATTTGCTATCGTAGATAAGTTCGTGACTGGACTCCCGATTGTTTTACCTTTGTTTCTAGTTTTAACTGCGGTTCCAACGATTCTGATTTGTATCAGAAGATTACACGACGTTGGATTGAGCGGTTTTTGGATGCTTTTAATTTTAATTTTTCCAATATTTCTTATAGGTCTCTTTTTTTGGCCTTCCGAACAAGAGCCCAATCAGTATGGTTTTACCGAGAGACTTGTAAATTTTAAGCCTAAACCGATGAAACCTTTAATAGAAGGGACGGGGTACGAGCAACTACAAAATCCGGCACCGGCTATATTGGAAAAAGAGAGGAGAGAAGAAGACAAAAACAAAGTAAAGAAAAACTAAGCCGCCTATTCGCAATTCGTTAGACTTTTGAATCTTCGAGTACAATCTTTAGAATCGGCAAGGTTTTGTAATTTGCTTGCCGGAAACAAGGAGGGATGATGTCAAAAAAAAATGAACACCAAAAAAAAGAGATTAAGAAGAAATTAAAACTTGAAGAAAAAATCTTCAAGCTTATCTTAAAAGCCAAATCAAAGAAAGAACCAATTGATGCTCAATTGGAATCTATTCTTGAATTCGTTCAGGAAATTGAATTCTGCCTTACAGAAGTTTTGAAAGAAACAAGAGCAGAACAAGATACTAAGGAAGTTAAGCAAGAAGTTGCTGATACTCAACCGAAATTAGAGACTGAGACTAAAGAGCCAAAAGAAGAGGAAAAGCAGGAAGAGAAACCTCAAAACTCTGCAACAGAGACAGCTTCACAAAAACCGGAAGAAGCAAAGCCTGAGGAATCAAAACCTGAAGAAAAGAAAGAAGCACCTAAGAAGGTTAAAGCCGGGAAGTTGACTAAGAAATCAAGAACGAAGAAATCCCGGAAGTAAACAAAAAGCTGCGGAAGTCCGCAGCTTTTTGTTAATGATTAAGGCCGTAATGCTTTGAGATCAGGAAAAGGGTCTATTTTCTTTTCCAGCTTATTCACATCTTCAACCGTTAAAGAACAGGCTTGAGCGATCTGTTCTTTGCTTAGAACGTTCATGTGGAGTAGTTTTCTGGCTGTGATTAAGTTTGCCTCTAAACGGATTCTATCTTCATTGGAAAGTTGCTTGGTTTGAGGATTTTGAGCTTCCATTTTTGTACCTTTGGAAATTAATCAACATTAAATCCATTTTTTCTGGCTGCTATCAGGGCCTCAGTTCTATTTTTCGCATCAAAAGCTCTATAGATAGCTGCAACGTGGGTTTTAATCGTGCCTTCAGAAAGATCCATCTTTTTGCAAATAGTTTTAATGGAGTCACCCTGGCTCAATAATTTTAAAACCTGACATTGTCTGGGTGTTAAATGAACAGAGGAGCTAGGGTTGACAATCGGCTGTTGTGGATTCATTCCAACGGATTGCTGCTGAGATAACACTTTAGAAGGAATATAGACACCGCCTTCGAGTACAAAACTAATTGCGTGCTTAAGCATTGAGGCATCTAAAGATTTAGGAACGTAACCTGCAGCTCCTGCCGATAAACTTTTCAAAATGCTGTCCGGATCTAAGACTCCCGACAAAACAAGGATTTTTAGGGCCGGATATTCAACAAGCAGTTGCTCAAGTAATCCGGTACCGTTTGAATCGGGTAAGCATAAATCCAGGATCATTAAATCTGCAGAATCACCATAACGACTTGCCAGTTCTCTCGCATCTTTAGCCGATGCGCCGGTGAACACCTGCACCTCAGGATACATGCTTTTTAATAAAGCCGTCATAGCTGTGGTGATAAGTGAATGATCATCGATTAACAGCACTAAATGCGGTTGTTTCATGAAAAATCAACTCCTTTTCCTGAGATTTATACTGAAATTATACGAAATAGATTGTGGGTGGTTAACAAATTCTGGGTAATTGCTCACCGCTTATCCAATCAACCATTCGTATTCCACCGAAGGGTGTTTCCATTTGGACAAAACAGTTTTCATCTTTTACACAAGTACCGATGATCTGAGCATGTTCCCCTAAAGGATCCGATCTCATAATTTCAAGCATTTTCTCAGCATCCTCGGGACCGCAAATTGCAATTAGTTTTCCCTCATTGGCCACGAACAGCGGATCTAAGCCAAGGAATTCACATGCAGCCATTACCGACTCTTTGACAGGAATTTTTTCTTCAAAAATTTTCATTCCTACTTGGGACTGATTGGCTATTTCATTAAGCGTAGTGCCCAGTCCTCCACGAGTAGGATCTCTCATGCATCTTAGGGACGGAATTTCTTTGACAAGTTTCTCGGTCAGTCCGTTTAAACTGGCTGAATCACTTTGTATTTGGGTCTCAAAACCAAGGTTGGCTCTTTGGCTCATAATCGCAACACCGTGATCACCGATGTCTCCTGAAATTGCTATGACGTCACCGGGCTTGCAGTGAGAGCCAGAAAGACGGATTCCGTGAGGAACGACACCGACACCGGTTGTGTTGATGTAAACACCGTCTCCTTTTCCTTTTTCAACAACCTTGGTATCGCCTGTAACAATGTAGATTCCGGCTTTCTGGGCTTCTTCAGCCATGGTTTTGACAATCTGTTCCAGCTCAGAAAGAGGAAAACCTTCTTCGAGAATAAATCCGGCACTCATATAAAGAGGTTTTGCCCCGCAAACGGCAACATCATTAACAGTGCCATGAACAGCAAGTCCGCCAATATTGCCACCGGAGAAAAATAACGGGTAAACAACATGAGAGTCGGTTGCCATAACCAGATGACCATTTGCTTCGGGAAGATAGGCGCCGTCATCACCTTGCATCAGATATTCATTGTTGAAATACTTTGCAAAAAGTTGGGAAATTAATTGGGCGCTTGCTTTTCCGCCGGCTCCGAAATTCATTTCAACTTTGCCCGTTTTAATATTCAACGGCCGGACATAATGCTTTTTTTTGTTTTCCATGATGGTCAATAGCTTTATATTATTTTTTTGTTCTTCTTCCGTATGTGTAGTACGCTGCACAAGCACCTTCACTTGATACCATACAACTTCCTATGGGCGTCTCGGGTGTACAGACGGTTCCGAATGCCTTGCAATCTGAAGGGTGTTTTTCTCCTCTTAAAATTGCACCGCATTCGCACGCCTTGTTATCGGGTACACGACGGTAAGGCAGGTCAAAACGCTTCTCTGCGTCAAAGAAGCTATAAGCCTCATTGAGCTTTAATGCAGAGTTTGGAACACTTGAAAGGCCTCTCCATTCGAAAGTATCTCTTATTTCAAATACCTCTTTCATGAGATTGATGGCCTTTGTATTGCCTTCGGGTCTGACAGCACGTATAAATTCATTTTCTACTTCGGCGCGTCCATCATTGACCTGTTTTACAAGCATCAAAATAGCCTGGAGCATATCCAAAGGCTCAAAACCTGCAACGACGACAGGTTTTTTATATTTTTCCGCAATTTCTCTATAGGGTTCAGATCCAATAACCGTAGAAACATGAGCAGGGCCCACAATACCGTCGATCTTTACGCCTTGGGGATTATCAAGGATGTGTTTCATCGCAGCCGGAGTCAGCACGTGATTACAAAAAATAGAAAAGTTCTGAAGATTTTCTTCTTTTGCCTGTTTCAGAATGACAGCAGTCGGCGGTGTCGTTGTTTCAAAGCCAATGGCAAAAAAGACAACCTGACGATCCGGATTTTCTTTAGCAATTCGATAGGCGTCCATAACCGAGTAAACCATGCGGATATCGGCTCCCTTGGCTTTAGCCTTCATCATAGAAAGGCCCCCGGAAGCAGGCACCCTCATGGCATCTGCATACGTACAAAGAATAACGCCATGTTTTTCTGCTAATTCAATGGCAGAATCAATTCTGCCAATAGGCATAACACAAACCGGACAACCGGGCCCATGGATCATTTTTATGTTTTCCGGCAGGATGTTTTCTAATCCGTAGCGGCTTAAAACATGGGTGTGGCCGCCACAAAATTCCATCAGCCGGTACTCCCTGTCAGGCCTGACTTCATCGGCAATCTTTTGAGTTAATTCTCTAGCTAAAGCAGAATCTCTGTATTCACTGATATATTTCATCTTTATTAGGAATTAAGTTGAGAATTAAACAATTCAATCGTCTTTTTAGCTTCTTCTGGATCTATTTTTTGTAAGGCATAACCGACATGCAAAATGACATAGTCTCCAACGTGAATATCTTCAACTAATGCTGTCGAGATAGTTTTCTTTACACCGGAGATTTCTGCGATTGCTTCATCACCCGATAAAATTTCTTTAATTTGAACAGGAATGGCTAAACACATATTATTTTTCCTCACCTATATCTTTTTCCATAGCCGCAACCCAGATCTGTCCGAGAGCTAATCCTCCGTCGTTACAGGGAATATCTACAGACTCATAAACTTCAAGGTTGTTGTCGTTTAATTTCTTTTTTATCAGTCCTGTCAAGAGATCGTTTAGACAACATCCTCCTGAAAGGCAAACTTTGTTTAGATTATAATTTTTGGCTAGCTCGATGGCTTTATTTGCAAAGGCGTAAGCCACAGTTTTATGAAAATCGGCTGCCGCCTGCGTTTTATCTTCTCTTTTAGCCAGAGATAGCAACAATGGATCTAAATTTATTATCGAACCGTCGGTTGAAACTAATTCTTTGAGGTCTTCACCTTCAACTCCTTCAGCCTCAACTTCCAGCAGGATAGGGGCTTCTCCTTCGTAAGTTGAGTAGTCCTTTACCTGAAGCAAAGCTGCTGCAAGATCAAAAGTTCTTCCTAAACTCGTTGTTGAAGGAACCGGAAAACCCGACTCTATTAACCTCGTGATGGGTTCATAAGGACGGTTATTAAATAAATCTTTAACCTCTGAGGTTAATCCTTGTTCGGTTAAGAAGCCGACGGCAATCCTCCAACCCTCTCTGGAGCATTTGTCGCCTCCCGGGAGTTTGAGTTCTTTAAGATGAGCAAGCCGTTCAAACCCGTTTGGATTTACCAGAAGGATTTCTCCTCCCCAACTTTTACCGTCAAGACCCAAACCTACACCATCTAGTGCAAGTCCAAGCACCGGTTCTTTTAGGTTATGTTGAGCCATAACTGATGCGATGTGGGCATGATGGTGCTGGACAGGCATCAGTTTTGCGTTGTATTTATCGGCAAGTTCTTCAGCCAGATGAGTTGAATAAAAATCCGGATGCATGTCACAAACAATTATTTCCGGTTTTATTTCAAACAGTTCTGATAAATGTTCAACGGCTTTTTTTAAAGTTTGGCAATTAGAAACCCGGTCTAAATCACCAATATGCTGTGAGAGAATGGCTTTGTCGTTTTTGGCAACGCAAGCTGTATTCTTTAGCCACGAGCCGGTAGCGATGATAGGAGGAACTTTAATATCCAGTTTTGTAAATTTCGGAGAGTATCCTCTGGCTCGTCTTATCGCTTTTATGCTTTGTCCGTCTCCTGACTTAATAACAGAGTCATCGCAACGAATCAAAATATCTCTGTTATGAATTAAATAGTAATCGGCAATCCCGTTTAATTGCTCAACAGCTTCTTCATTGCTGATTACTAGTGGTTCACCGCCGGCATTGGCGCTGGTCATAACTAAGATAGTTTCAATTTTATCTGTCGTTAAATCGACGGTTTCGGACCGGTTAGAAGCTTCGTATAACAATAACCAATGAATCGGAGTGTAAGGAAGCATTACACCAATCGTAGAAAGGCCGGGTGCTATACCTTTGAGTTCAGTGTCTGCCTGTGACTTTTTCGTACAAAGAACAATTGGAGCAGCAGAAGAGGTTAAGAGTTCTTCGCTTTCTTTTGATATAACGACGAAGTCTTTCAAGGACTGTAAATTGGAAGCCATGATCGCAAAAGGTTTTGATGGTCTGTTTTTTCTTTTGCGTAGCTCGTTAACTGCTATCTCATTTCTTGCATCACAAACTAAATGAAATCCGCCCAAACCTTTGACTGCAACAATTTTTCCATCCTTGATAAGTTTGAAAACTTCTTTTATAGGATCAGCGGTTTGAACTTTTTGCCCTTGTTCATTCAAAAGTTCAACTTGAGGACCGCAGTCAGGACAAGCATTTGGTTGAGCATGGAACCGTCTGTCAAAAGGATCTTTATATTCCTTCAAACAAGACGGACACATCGGAAAAACTCTCATGCTGGTTTGCGGTCTGTCATAAGGTAAATGGGAGGTAATGGTATACCGCGGCCCGCAGTGAGTGCAGTTGATAAATGGATATCTGTATCTGCGGTTTGTTCTGTCTGTTAATTCTCTTAGACAGTCTTTGCATACAGCTGCATCGGCCGGTATTCCTGTAGTGACTTCAGTGGTCTTGCTTTCGACAATTCTGAAATCCGGATAGAGCTCACATTCGTGATCAATAATGCTTTCTTCGACTGTATCAACGGAAGCTAAAGGAGGAAGTTCTTTTTTAAAACGAACATCGAAATTGTTCTGGGCTGACTTCGAACCCTGAAGAATAATCTCCACTCCTTTTCCATCGTTAAGTACGGTTCCTTTTAAACCCTCAGTGACCGCGATGACATAAACAAAGGGCCGGAACCCGACACCTTGAACGGTCCCTCGTACCCTTAGTTTTCTCGTGAGCAATCCCATTAATCTTATCCGACTAAATTCTTGCGCTTGTTATCCAGCCAGTTAATCCAGCTCTCCATTCCTTCACCGGTAGTAGAAGAAACTTCAAAAATTTCGATTTCCGGATTTACCCGTTTAGCATACTCCTTGCACTTTTCTACATCGAAGTTAAGATAGGGCAGGAGGTCGATCTTTGTGAGGATCATCACTTTTGACGCACTGAACATATAAGGATATTTCAGAGGTTTGTCTTCTCCTTCGGTGACAGACAGGACGACCACTTTGCACTCCTCTCCCAAATCGAAAGAAGCCGGGCAAACCAAATTACCTACGTTTTCAATAAATAAAATGGAATTGTCTTCCGGATGTAATTTTGCACAGGCATCTTTGATCATCTGAGCTTCAAGATGACAGTTTTCTCCGGTATTGATTTGTATTGCAGGAGCTCCTGTGGCGCGGATTCTCTCTGCATCATTGATTGTTTGCTGATCTCCTTCGATCACAGCCAATGGAATTCTATTTTTTATTTCTTCAATTGTTTTACAAAGAAGAGTTGTTTTACCACTTCCGGGGCTTGAGACCAAATTCAGAGCCAGAATCTTGTCTTCCACGAATTCTTTGCGGTTTTCTGCTGCCACCTTGTCATTTGCAGCTAATACATCCATTTCAAGTTTGATTAGTCTTTCGTTTACGTCGTTGCTCATAACTATTCCGTTTCAGATTAGAAAATTTTCTTACTTAAAATTTTTTTGTTCTTTTACAGTGTTTTTTTCGGTCTTTACAGAAGGCTTTGTGTTTTTGTCTTTATCCTTCTTTTGAGAATGAGTAACTGTCTGATCAAGATCTTCAATGGTGGCTCCTTTACCACCGCAGCCGCACGTAATACACATAATTTATCTCCTCATTCTTCATTTTTAAGTTCAAGTTCAGAAACTCTAAATTCATTCCCTCCGTTGACTTTCAGCTGGAAACCTCCGCATTCCGGGCATGCGTCTCCAATTCTATGTAAAGGTACCGTTTTAGCACACAACATACACCAGGCGGTACCTTCGGGGCGCTCAATATTGATTGTTGCATTCTCCATCACGGTGTCAAGTGCAGCGATTTTAAAACTTTGCATCAGAGACTGGATTTCAACCCCTGAAAGCTCTCCTACCTTTAAAGTAATCGAGACAACAGGCTTATTGCCGTTTTGTTTTGAAACATTCTCCACAATCTCAACAATGCTTTGAGCTAATGACATCTCATGCATTTTCAACCTCAATACTTATTTGTGTACACGGGTCATAGGAAGCAACCACTGCGTATACTAGATTAGCTAATTCGTTTTCGTTAGAAGCCGATATTCCTTTTAAAGATTCTAAAAATTCAGGAGAATCAGTTACGTTGATTTCCGTCGGAGTAAGAATCTTATAGTCCTCCACAGAGTGGCCGTCATTGCTGATTTTGCAATAATGGAGTAAAAGACCTCTGGAGTTCTGAACCGCACTGACGGCGCAGCCTTTCTCAAGCTGTAATGCGCAGACAGAGTCGTCCTCCGGCGTGTCATTCATTAATGAAACTATCAATTCAACAAAACGTGCACAAGTTCTTGAATAAGCAGTATCTCCGTCTTTTTGGAGCAGGTATGCGATCAGAGGATCTTTTCTTTGTCTGGCGATTGCACCGGTTAAATGTTTAGCAACAAACCTTTCTTTGTGTGGTTTCAACCACTCTTTTTTTTCTTTGAAATCTTCAAGAAGAATCGCAGTCGATTTCTTAAGAAGGGGAAGGGTTGACCATCCAAGATAACGGTAATCATTTAACGTTACGAAAATTGCCGGTACGTTATCAATATATGATCTATTAAAACCGTTTAAAAGATCTTGCTCCCAGTCTTCATGAAAGTCTTTTAAAAGCAAAGGTAGTGCAAGTTCATTAAGTTGTCTTTTACCGTTCTTGATAGCTTCCGGTGAATTCAGGTCGATCTTTTTTAGTTTCACTATTTCATTTCGAATAGCAACGATCTGCTTAATGTTCGCTTTTCTGAAATTTTCAGGTGCCAACTGAAGAAGAAAATACCGTATTCCTTCATTGATGATTTCAAGATAATTCAACCACTGGCATTGCGCAACCAAGGAGGGATTTAAAGTACCGGCAGCTGCAGCTAAACAAAGGCGGGCGCCCGATGATTGAGAGTCGGGACAGAGTGAAAACAATGTAGAGCAAAGATCAATAACCTCCTGTGGACTTTTATTAAGGAAAAGTTTTTCGACATGAACTTCCGAAGTCGCATGAAGAAATGCTTCCTTAACTGAATAGTCTTCAGCTTTCACTTTGATTTTAATGTCCCCGATAAAACTCAATTATTCTCTCCCATGTTTTCCTGTCCTAATATTTTCCTTCTCGAGACAGGTCTGTTTAAAGTATCTTCGACAGCTTCGGCAAGTGCTTCCTGGTTAATTTCACGTTTTGATTCTACTAACGGAGTACCTTCTTCTTCAGGGGCCTCGTCTTTCATGATTTCATCCAGTGCGGCAAAAGCAACTTCAATGGCCATCTTGTCGTCTTTTATCTCCTCTAAGGGAGACAAAAGAGAGCACATTTTGTATTCACCAAGAATTTTGTCCTTGACACTAATGAAATCATAAAGTCCCGCAGGAAACTGATAATGAAGCTTTTTTCCTTCAGGAACTGATTTCCAGAAACCTTCCTCTCCTTCGCAAAGAATCAGGTTAATGGCCCAGGGCGTCACAATCACTCCGAACCAGAAATGCGTCCATTTTTTGAATCCAATCGCATGAACCTTAACCTTAGGGTGAAGAAAGGGTAGGCCGTTCATCCGGTTTCGATAAATATATTTGAATCCGGCCTCAAGGCGTTTGGAAGGATTTTCTTTCCAAATGCCTTGGGTTTCTCCGGGTTTTATATTATTCGTCGGATTTGACATAAGATTCAGGAACTACCATAAAAAGTTCTTTTTCACATCCACAGACCGGGCAGCACCAGTAATCCGGAAGCTGTGAAAAAGGTGTGCCCGGCTCAATGTTCTGATCTTGGTCACCTTTTTCCGGTTGGTAGATGTAATGACAGACTTTGCATTCGAGATAGTCTGTATCTTTCAATTTAGAGGCGTCGCCCAAATAAGTACCTTCGAATCCGCTCATTAGTTCAACTCCACGGGATCTAATTCCCAGCTCTTAGTGACCCATTCAACGAGTTCTTTAATGCGGCCCACGGAGTCCAAAAGATCTTCAGAGGAGGCCAAAGCTTCTTCCGGCATTCCGCAAACAACAATCGTATTGAGGATCATTAGACGTGTCGGTGCATTATTGAAGTACTGAATTCTCCAAGCATGGCGAACATCGGTTGAAAGAATATGGCAGTTACCGAAACCTCTGGACATCATATGGACAGCACCTACTCCTAAGGCCTCATCGATAATACTGTTATCCGCCGGTGTCATTGGAAGGTGGCTCAAATTAAAGGTTTTAGCAGGAGCTCCGGGTTCCCAGTCAGAAAGAGCAACATTGAGCTCTGCAAGAATTGCTGGGCTGTTCATTGCTTCAGGATCGGACTCTGTCGGGTTTAAACCCTCTTTAGAAGTTAGATAGGCCGCTTCAGGCACACAAGCAGGAATAGCACTTACTTCTATCTGATCGGAGATGGCCTTACCATCTTTGTAATAAACAACTCTCCAGACGCCGACAAAGATCGACTCCTGGATTCTTATTTCGTCAAAATTTTCCTGCGGGAATTTTACGATGATAGAAACTTCACCTTCTCCTAGCATCTGGTTAACCAGATTAAGAGTAGCAGGATCTAAATGATTTAAAGCAAATGACGGACCGGGTGTGCCGGCATCGGCGTTCCATAAACGCATTTCTCTGTAGAGGTCAATAAATAGCTGACGACATCTTGTGGCAACAGCTTTGTCGCTGACATCGGGAGTATGGGGCTGCGAGAATGTCTCAACTTCAAAAGGGACGCCGATTGTCATTGCCTTTTCTTCGTCAGGCTGGGAACCGGGACCAATAGCATGTACAGGAATATTAATAGGTTTTTTCATGATGTTTAGCAGGATTTAATCGGAATACCAATGGATGGTGGGAACGATGGAGATCTTTGAATAATTTCATCTATCTCCTTAATTAGTTCTGACCAAAGTCTGAGGCCGTCGACAGCACCGAGATAGGCTCCGTCTCTGACGAATACTAAGGCCGGCCAGCGTTTAAATCCGTATATTTGTGAAAGTTTTCTGGCATGAGGGGGGCAGACAACAGCTTTGTTCTCGATTAACTTGCAGGCTTTTGCAATTTCCGGGGCGATGACGAGTCCGTCCATTGTCTCTTTCATTCTGTTCGGATCTTCAATGAACAATATCATTGAGAGTCCGGGCTTTTTTAGAAAAGCTTCGTAAGTATCCGGATCGATGCGCTCAAATCCGTCTTCTTCAACCATTCTTGTAAAGATTGGGTGAGTAAATAAATCAATTTTTTTTGAAGTACCAATAAGCATTTTTATCTCTTTTGTAATTGAGCTGCTAAATGAGGTGGAAGTTTCCCTGTATTGGCAGTGATATCAGCAAAAGCATCGTCTTCAGCCGTTTTCCCATTCATAACTGATTCCAAAGCATCCAATGCCTTATCCACTTGTCCGGCTCTGTCTTCTGTAATAATTTCGGTGGCCATACCGTTCCAAGCCAGCACCCACTGACCCGGTTCTACCGGACCAATCATCATGATGTCGAGTTTTTCTTTCTGCCCTCTTCCTTCGCAAATTGCGACACCCTCATCAGGCAGTGAAAGAACTTTCATTGGAATACCAATACACATATTATTTGCCTGCGTCTTTTGTTTGAATGAATGCGTAACGACGATCCCCGTTTCTGTCGGCTGCTTCCTGAGAGGGACGGCCTTTTTCGTAAGCTTCCATATTTAAGGCAGAAGATTCGTTAAGAGGGCGAACTGTTTCATTGGGCGTTCTTTCTCTTAAAGCGACACCCCAGCTTTTCAATTCTTCGAAGGCGGCTTGAACGGCCGGATCTAATTGAGCTTTTGCCTGGTCTGACAAAGATCCGCCGTAGTCATCCAGTAAAACCGGCTGAAAACCAATAACAACGAGCTTATCCGGTGCCGACATACGCAGATTAGCGGCAACCAATAAGTCATTCATGCCGTCCTGGTGGGGAGAAAGCTTTGTAGAGGTCCAAAGAGCAATTTCTTTGTCGTGTAATACTTTTAATTCGCCCGGTTTGCCCTTGAAGTCACAGCAATCAAAAACAAGAAGTTTTTCACAACGACAAATGTCATCGAAGAGGTACATTCCTAACGTACCACCATCCATAATCTTATCGTTTGGGTTCACTAAATCGTATTTTTTGTGGAATTGTTCAACCGCACGAACCCCGAATCCTTCGTCAGCCCATAAGATGTTTCCAATTCCAAGAATTAATGTTGGAGTTTCTTTTGCCATATTGATAATGTAACTGTTAGTGTTACAGGGATTAATTAGAGAGATTATAAGATAAATCTAGGTAAAAACGCTTGGTATTCAGAGAGCTTCATCTATCCGTATTACTTAAAATTAATTATCCACGTATAAGAAAATTTGAGCTTCGGTCTTCCTAATTGAAACCAAATAAGTAATAACTCTTTCATTCTTAGAGGTAATACTTATATCTTCTTGAGAATATTTTTTAGTAGGTACTCTATTAAAGAGCGTTTTCTAATCAATGTAGAAAAAGCAAAGTGAATTTCCAAATTGGGCAGATTCAAAAATTAACGTTGCGTAAAACACAATAATAGGAACCGGGATAAAAATAAAACTCCTTCTAGGAGGAGCTTTCATGTGGGAGGATTATTCTTCTCTCTTTTCTCTTTTTCTAATTCCTGGTAAAGATCCCAGTGCATTTGAAGCGTCAGCCAGAACTCAGGATCCGTATCAAAAAATCTGGCTAATTTAATTGCGGTAGAAGGAGTGATAGCACGTTTGCCGACGACCAGCTCGTTGACTCTTCGTCTGGAGATGCCAAGGGCTCTGGCTAAATGCGCTTGTGAAATAGATAATGGCTGCAAAAATCTGGAATCTAAAAAGGTTCCGGGATGAGGCGCGCTTCTGGAGGATTTCAACAAACTAAAACCGTTTGTTTTTACACGACCGAATCCCTTTTTAGTGATTTCTGCAGCCATTTTTAGTTCGGTTTATTTACCGCCGTATACCTTATCAATCTCAGCTTGTGAGAATTGAGGTTCCTTGAAGTAACGGATACCGTTGATCATAGTGGAAGTCTGTGTACCGCCGCCCATGATGTCTTCACGGAAGCTCATGTACAAGTGAGCGCAAAGGAAGATACAGATGTAATACATCAGCAAGTGATGAGCTGTTCTCACTGGTTGAGGACCACCCATCCATTCGGTAACCCAACCGAAGTATGTCATCCAACCGGTGTCCCATCCCCATTGCTGAGCATAAAGACCGAAGCCGGTAATAATGATTGCAATACTTCCTACAATGTACATCAGGCACATGGCTGTCTGAGCCAACGGATTGTGACCGACATATTCTTTAGGATGTTTGTTGAGGAAAAGGTAGTAAGCTGCACAGCCGAAAATACCTTTAAGCCACATAACGTCCCAGAAAGGAAGAATGAAGATCATTCTGGCATACTTGTTGCCGACGAATGCCCAATAAATACGGTAAATCAATAAAGCCGTAAATATCATGGCACAAACTAAGTGAATGAGGATAATGTGGCCGAAGAAATAAGTGCTCCATGTATCCGCATAGTTAGCAATCGGAGGCCAACCGATCAAAAAACCGGTTATGCATAAGAGGAAAAAGCAGATTGCTTGTGCCCAGTGCCAGAATCTCACCGGGGCCTCGTACACATACACAGGCTCGATCGGTCCTTCCATTATTTCATATGACCATTTCGAGATTTTCATAAAATCCCCCTTAATTAACGAACTTGAACTTCGCAGAGTTCCTGTCCTTCAGTAGACATAACGTGAGTAGCACAAGCCAGGCACGGGTCGAAACTATGGATAGTACGCAAAATTTCGAGAGGCTGATTTGCAACTGCTACAGGGGTACCAAGCAAAGCTGCTTCGTATGCACCAAGTTGACCCTTCGGATCTCTTGGAGAAGCGTTCCAAGTTGACGGAACAACAGCCTGCCAGTTTGCGATAACGCCGTCTTTAATGACACACCAGTGTCCCAAAGCACCGCGAGGAGCTTCTGCTGGACCAACACCTTTACATTCTAAAGGCCATGTACTCGGTTCCCATTTGTCCATATTGGCAGCAACTTCGTCACCGGCCTTAATGTTGGCTTCGAGCTCGTCAACCAGACGGAGCATTTCACGTGCCATCATACGGGCTTCCAGGCAGCGGGCAAGTGTACGGCCTAATGTGGAGAACAGAGCTTGAACAGGTACACCGGCTTTAGAGAGGGCTTCGTTAACAAGCTCAGTCTGTTCAGGCATCTTCTTGGCGTATGCAACAACCATACGTGCGAGAGGACCTGTTTCCATGGCGTGACCCTTCCAGCGAGGAGCCTTAATCCAAGAATAACGGCTTTCAGCACCAAGCCACTTAATGTCAGTCTTAGTACCTTCAGAACCGGCACCAAGTTCGAACTTCGGATCAGTAATACCATCCCATGGATGCAAGCCGGCATCCGGTTGCGGATACTGGTACCAGGAGTGATCAACGAACTCTTTAATCTGTTCCGGATCCTTGAGGTCAACCGGATGAATCTCATCGAGTTTGCCGTCAATAATTGCACCGTTAGGCATTAACAGACTCTTTTCGGACCAGTCGTTGGCGTATCTCGGGAAATCTCCGTAGCAGAGCAAGTTCTTGTTGGAGAGTCCTCCTCCGATCTTAAACCAGTCTTTGTAGAATGGTGCCATTGCCATTAAGTCAGGATAATAAACTTCTTCTGTGAACTTAATAGTGTCTTTGGCGATATCGCGGATGTAGTTCATCCACACCTGGTTGACCATTGTGCCCTGAGCGCCGGTGTCGTTCATGTTGATTGGGCATGGTACTCCGCCAACGAGATAGTTCGGGTGAGGGTTCTTACCACCGAGGATAGTGTGAACTTTTATGATTTCTCTCTGATAGTCCAAGCTTTCGAGGTAGTGAGTGACACCGAGAAGGTTAACTTCAGGAGGAAGTTTATAGGCAGGATTGCCCCAATAAGCATTAGCAAAAATGCCTAATTGGCCGCTGGCAACAAATTTTTTAAGTCTGTCCTGAACTTCTTTGAAGTAAGCCGGAGAAGACAGTGCGTGGTTGGAGATAGCGACCTGGATTTCGCTCGTCTTCTTCGGATCTGCATTCAATGCGCTGACGATATCGATCCAGTCAAGACCGTGTAACTGATAGAAGTGAGTTAAGTGGTCCTGGCAGTAAAGAGTAGCATTGATGAGGTTACGGATGATGTTGGCGTTCTTCGGGATCTGAATTCCGAGAGCATCTTCAACAGCACGGACGGCAGATAAAGCGTGAATACCGGTACAAACACCGCAAATACGTTCAACGAAAGCCCATGCATCGCGAGGATCTCTGCCTTTCAGAATAACTTCAAGGCCTCGCCACATTGTTCCTGTAGACATGGCGTCAACAATGACGTTGTTGTCGTCCATGACAGCTTGCATACGTAAGTGACCTTCGATACGGGTGATCGGGTCAACAACAATTTTTTGGTTTGCCATTATAAGTCTGCTCCCATATCTTTATTAACTTCTTTGCTCTTAGCTCTGGCTACGGCGCTGGCTGCAACGTGAACTGCAATAGCTGCACCGACCACACCTAAGGCTGCCAAACCTACGCGGTCAGCTGTGGCCTGAATTCCAAGTCCCCAGCTCGGAGGAAGGATGGTAGGTTCATGAGCGTAGAAGGAACCTTTATCCCAGAAATCAGCTTCTGAACATGCAAGGCATGGATGGCCTGATTGAACCGGCCAAGACAAAGCTTCATTCCATCTAATAGCGGAACATGAGTTGTAAGTGATTGGGCCTTTGCAGCCGACTTTGTACAAACAGTAACCCAATTTAGCACCGATATCATCGAATTTTTCAACGAACTGGCCGGCGTCAAAGTGAGCTCTTCTGTAGCACTTGTCGTGAATTCTCTGACCGTAGAACATCTTCGGACGAAGTTGTCCGTCAACCGGAGGCAAACGATCGTATGTCAACATGTATGTGATGACACCAGTCATAACTTCAGGAATCGGGGGGCAACCCGGTACACGGATAATCGGTTTGTCTTTAATTACGTCAGTAATTGGAACAGATTTTGTCGGGTTCGGTTTTGCTGTGTTAATACAGCCCCAGGATGCGCAGGAACCCCAAGCGATGATAGCTTTGGCCCCTTTAGCGCAGTGCATGAGTTTTTCAATAAACGGTTTTCCTCCGGGGATACAGAAGACACCGTCATCTCCCAGGCAAGGAGAACCTTCAACAGCAAGGATGTAGTTGCCGTCGAATTTCTTCATAACATTTTCAAGAGCTTCATGATCTTGTTCTCCGGCTGCTGCCATGAGAGTGTCATCATAAGCCAATGAAATCATTGAAAGAATAACGTCCTTTACCAAAGGATGATAGGAACGAATAAAGGATTCAGTACAGCAAGTACATTCCAAACCATGGAGCCAGATAACAGGAGTTCTTGGCTTAGTTTCCATAGCGTGGGCAATATCGGCTGCACCGGAAGCACCCAATCCGAGGGAAGCAGCTGTCAAGGAACAGAATTTAAGAAAACTCCGTCTTGAGACACCTTGTCGCCGCATCATTTCATAGTTAGTTTCTGTCATAGAAGCAATTCCATCAGTTACTAGGTTATTGCGGGTTCATCAATGTGAACATCTCACTAAACTGTAACTCTAAACGTAAACATATTTAAGATAAAGAACCTAATTTGGGTTTTGCATTTATTCAAATGGTTATTGCAAAATTTAGTTTGATTCGGTAACGGATAGAGTTACATTTTCTTTTTTTGCCAGATAGAGCTCATAATGGCCGACTTGCTTACTCTTAGATTTAAGACGAAATAGGCGCCGCTTATACGAGAAATAACCCGATGAGAAGAAGATGAACTAAGGTTAATTTAATGGTGGGTTCATAAACTTCCCAAATTGAAAAAGCACAACGATATTTGACCCCATGGACCAGGAAGAAACTTTCTTAGAACTCAAGAACATAAAGTGTGTTCGAGGCGACCGTTTGCTCTACAGCAAACTGAACTTCTCTTGCGGTAACGGTACATTAGTAAGAGTTGCTGGTCCAAACGGAACCGGGAAAACGAGCCTACTCAGATTACTTGTCGGGTTAATGCAGCCCCAGGACGGGCAAATATTGTGGTGTAAAAAAGACATAAAGAAACTCAAAGAGGATTTTTGGAAGGATCTGATCTACATCGGACACTTGAACGGCGTCAAGGATGATTTGACCGCCAGAGAAAATCTTCTTGTCAATTGTGAAATCAGCGAACATCCCATTGATACAGAAACAGCTGATGAATGTCTGAAGATGGTTGGGCTTGAAGGATTTGAAGAGCAACGAACAGGTTCATTATCACAAGGACAGAGAAGAAGAGTGGCGCTGGCCAGACTTTATGCTTCCAATCACGCAAAACTTTGGGTCTTAGACGAGCCGTTTGTGGCCTTAGATACAAAAGCGGTTGAAAACCTTTCAAAATTGGTTGCTCAACACGTAAAAAACGGCGGCATCGTTGTTTTAACGACTCACCAAGAAGTTCCAATCCCGGTTGAAAACAAAGTAACACTGGAGTTAAGAGGCGGAGTTTGGCTTGGTCAAGAGAGGAGATTAAAACATGTTTAGACTTTTTAAAGCAGTACTCCTAAGAGACTTAAAGCTTTCCCTGCGGCAGAAGTCGGATGTCCTGAATACTATTTTCTTCTTTATCGTTGTTGTAACACTGGTTCCTTTAGGCATTGGACCTGATCAACAGCTTTTAAGAACAATTGCTCCCGGGGTCGTATGGGTGGCTGCTTTGTTGGCAGCTTTGCTATCTTTGCCCAGAATGTTTGCTCATGATTTCGTTGACGGGACCCTTGAACAAATGCTCTTATCCGGAGAGCCTCTGACAGTCATTGTTATTGCTAAAGTTTTTGCGCATTGGGTGACAACCGGAATTCCTCTCACAGTTGTATCAATTATTTTTGCCCTAATGTTTGACCTGGATTCTGAGGTTACATTTGCTCTGATATCGGCTCTTCTTATTGGAACTCCGGTTCTTAGTCTGGTTGGTTCAGTCGGAGCCTCGCTGACCTTGGGAGTCCGAGGCGGTAGCGTATTAACTTCATTACTTGTCTTACCCTTGTATATTCCGGTCCTTATTTTCGGAGCAGGCGCTGCAGAAGCAGTAGGTGCGGGAATTTCTTCTACGGCTTATTTCTTAATCGTAGGAGCTTTAACTTTGTTTTCACTTGTTGTCATGCCAGTAGCGGCAGCTGCTGCTTTGAGGATTGCTTCCGATTAGTTTTTTAGAGTATTGCTATGAACTCCATTTCAATTTTCACTCCGCAACGAATGTACCGGATCGCCGGGAAACTGGTTGTGCCATGTTTAATTGTCGCAGCTATCATTGGAATTGCGGCTTTTTACACAGGTTTCTTTCTAGCTCCTGTTGACGCAACACAAGGTAATTCTTACCGCATTCTTTACATTCATGTGGCTTCAGCCTGGATGTCAATGTTGCTTTACGTACTCATGGCAATTTTTTGTCTGGTCGGCTTGTTAACAGATAAAAAGCTGTGGCCGATGATTTCTGCAGCCTTGGCGCCCACAGGAGCTTTAATGGCTTTTCTAGCGTTATGGACAGGATCTTTATGGGGCCGGCCCACATGGGGAGCTTATTGGGTGTGGGATGCCAGATTAACAAGTGCACTTATTCTTTTCTTCTTCTATCTGGGATATCTGGCTTTACAGAATGCCATTCCGGACTGGAGAAGAGCCGATAAAGCCTGTTCTGTTATCGGAATTGTCGGTGTTATAAATGTTCCGATTGTTTACTTCTCCGTTCAGTGGTGGAATACGCTTCATCAGGGAGCTTCTATCACATCAAGCGGTTCATCCATCCATCCGGTCATGTTAACGGCACTGCTTCTCATGGTCTGTGCATTTTGGATTTATACCTTCGGAGTTACTTTCGCCCGTCTGAGATCAATCATATTGGAAAGGGAAAAAGATGAGGAATGGGCACAACAGTTAGCACTTAAAGGAGAACTGTAATGGATCAATGGGGCAGTATTTCTGATTTTTTTGCCATGGGCGGATACGGCAGATATGTCTGGGGTGCTTATGGAATGGTTATTTTTTGTTTTACTTGTGAACTTATCGGGTTAAGTAAGCGTCGTCAAAAAGCGGCAAAGGAACTTCTCCTGGAAGCTCGTGCACATCAAGCAGAGGAAGATCTATGAACACTAAACAAAAACGTCTGGCCCTTATCGGTGGGGCCGTTGCAATTACAATTGCAGCCGGAGCGTTGGTTCTGAACGCTTTTGAAGAAAACCTGGTATTTTTCTTTTCACCAAGCCAAGTCGTAGCTAAAGAAGCTCCTGAAGGAAGAGCTTTCAGAATTGGTGGTTTTGTAAAAGAAGGCTCTGTACAAAGACAGCAAGACGGATTAACGGTTGTGTTTGACGTAACTGATACGGCTCACAATGTTAAGGTTACCTACAAAGGAAGTCTGCCCGATTTATTCAAAGAAGGCAAAGGCGTTGTCGCTCAAGGTAAGTTAAAAAACGGAGTATTTCATGCCGATCAGGTTCTGGCAAAACATGACGAAAACTACATGCCGCCTGAAGCCGAAAAAGCTGTTCGTGACGCACATGAAAAAGCCAGACAAAGTAAATCATAAGAAGTTGGAGAAAATTGAATGATTCCTGAGATAGGACATTTTGCCCTTATTTTGGCGTTAATAGCGGCCTTAATCCAAGGGATATTACCGTTAGCGGGAACCGCCTTGGGTGTCCGCAGCTGGGTAGGGGTAGCCCGTCCGGCAGTTTTTGCCAATGCAGTCTTCTGTATTATTGCTTTTGGCTGTTTGATGTGGTCATTCTATGTAAATGACTTTTCGGTGGTGAACGTTGCAAGCAATTCTAATACATTGCTACCATGGTATTACCGACTATCTGCCACCTGGGGCTCCCATGAAGGCTCTATTTTATTCTGGACGCTGTTGTTGGCGCTCTGGGGTCTGTGTGTAGCTTTATTTTCAAAACATTTACCGCAGGAAGTCATTGCCCGAGTCATTGGAGTGATGGGCTTAATTTCAGTCGGTTTGACTTTGTTTATGCTGTTAACAAGCGATCCGTTTGTCCGTTTGTTCCCCGCGGCTTCAGAAGGTCGAGATCTTAACCCTCTCCTTCAGGATCCCGGCATGGTCTTCCATCCGCCTCTTCTTTATATGGGATACGTCGGAATGGTGGTACCGTTTGCATTTGCCGTGGCTGCTTTGATTGGAGGGCGACTTGATGCAGCCTGGGCCAGATGGACCAGACCTTGGACATCGATTGCCTGGGTTTTCCTGACTCTCGGGATCGCCTTGGGTTCCTGGTGGGCATATTATGAACTTGGGTGGGGCGGCTGGTGGTTCTGGGATCCGGTCGAGAACGCTTCCTTTATGCCATGGTTAACCGGTACAGCCCTTCTACACTCATTAGCAGTGACTGAAAAACGCGGCAGCTTCAAGATCTGGACCGTTCTTCTGGCACTTATAACCTTCTCTTTATCCTTATTAGGAACGTTCCTTGTTCGTTCCGGGGTTTTGACTTCTGTTCACGCGTTCGCTACGGATCCGCAGAGAGGTTTATTTATTCTTGCCTTATTGGTGATCGTAATTGGAGGCTCTTTGCTTTTATTTGCATGGCGAGCTCCAAGAGTCGGTACAGGCGGACAGTTTGAATTATTTTCCAGAGAATCAATGCTCCTAGTAAACAACGTTCTTTTGGTTGTTGCCATGGGTGCTGTTTTACTCGGTACTTTGTATCCGTTGTTCATTGATGCTTTGAATGCAGGAAAGATTTCTGTCGGCCCTCCGTATTTTGACTCCGTTTTCGGGCCGATTATGGTTCCGGTAATCTTCCTGATGGGTGTCGGTCCTTTAGTCAGATGGAAGGATGCAAGTGTTGCAGATTTAGCTAAACGCACTGCCTGGTGTTTGATCGCATCCGTTGTCATTGCTGCCGCCATTCTTATCTATTTAGGCTGGCATACCTGGACTTTTGTTGGACTGTTCCTTTCTTTCTGGGTTCTTTTTACGTTTATTGAAAGTTTCAGAGAAAATATCCGCAACATCAAAGGTGGATTTATTAAGAAACTTCTGAGCCCAAGCAGATCCTATTGGGGAATGATGATCGCTCACCTTGGTGTGGCAGTATTCATCGTCGGTGTGGCAATGGTGATGACATTTGCTCTGGAAAGAGACGTCACCATGAAACCGGGCCAACAGGTTGTTGTAGGAGATTACACATTTAAATTTGACAAGGTTGAAACCGGCATCAGAGGTCCCAATTTCCTTGCAGACAGGGGTTTCTTTACTGTTTTAAAAGACGGCAAGACAGTAGCCGAGTTATCTCCTGAGAAAAGAAAGTATTTCTCCAGCCAAATGCCTATGACCGAATCGTCTATTGATTCATCTATCACAGGTGATCTTTACGTTTCAATGGGTACTCAAACTGCTGACGGTGCTTGGATTGTCAGAGCTTACGACAAACCTTTTGTAACTTGGATTTGGTGGGGCTGTTTGATCATGTCGTTAGGTGCTTTATACGCTATGTTTGATAAACGCTATCGTATTCAGAGAAGAAAAGATCTCAACAGATTGGCTGAAGAGAACTAAGGAGATTAAAAATGAAGATGAAATTTATCGTACCTTTGGTTCTGTTTCTTGGGCTTGTGATCTTTTTTATCGTCGGTTTAGGTAAAGATCCTCGTGAAGTTCCGTCGCCGTTGATTAACAAGCCGGCGCCGGAGTTCTCTCTGCCAAGACTGGATGATCCGAGTAAAGTTGTTTCTAAAAAAGACATGCTTGGACAGGTTTGGCTCATGAATGTCTGGTCATCCTGGTGCGGTTCCTGTAAATATGAACATCCGACATTAGTAAGAGTCGGCAAAAGTGGCCAGAAAGTTCTTCCCATCATCGGTCTGAATTACAAGGACAAGACTGCAGATGCATTAAGAACATTGAGAACCACCGGGGATCCTTATGACTTTTCAATCAAGGATCCGACAGGAGAGACAGGGATTGAATTCGGTGTTTATGGTGTTCCCGAAACCTTTGTTATAGATAAGAAAGGAATTATCCGTTACAAACAGATCGGGCCGGTAACCGATGAGGCTTGGAATAAAACCATGTACCCGTTAATTGAAAAATTGAAGGCAGAATAATGTTAAGAAAACTATTAATTATCGTTTGTGTTTTAGTTTCCATTAACTGTTTTGCTCAATCCGGAACAGCATCCCAACCGACAGGGGACGTTAAAGCAACACTTTTAGATCCTGTTGAAAATAAACGCGTCGTTGAGATTTCAAACCAGCTCAGATGTCTGGTTTGTCAGAACCAGTCGATTGCTGACTCTAATGCAGAACTGGCAATCGATTTAAAGAATCAGGTTGTTAAGCAGATTGCTGCCGGTAAAACCAATCAGGAAATTATTGACTTTATGGTTGAAAGGTACGGAGACTTTGTTCTGTATAAACCTCCTTTCAAATTAAGTACCGTTTTATTGTGGGTAGGCCCGGCGCTTTTCTTTGTCCTGGCCTTATTCTTCCTATTTAGAACGTTGATAAACAGAAATAAGCAAAAGGTAGTTCCGTTGTCGGCTGAAGAGAAAAAGCGCGCTGAAGAACTCCTTAAAGGTACCCTTAACAACAGTACAAAAGGAAAAGTCTAATGGCTCAGTTTTTTATTTATACGGGATTAATGACAATCCTTCTTTTAGTCATTATCGCGATTCCTCTTTTGTCAAAGCGTTCTAAAAAGAGTAAGGAGACACTCCCTCAGATCAATCTTGAGATTTACCGGGATCAATTTAAAGAACTAGAAGATGAGTTGTCCCGCGGCGCTATTTCTCAAAAAGAGTACGACGAGGGTAGGGAAGAGCTTGAACGTAGAGTTCTTGAGGATTCTCAGCAGACGGAAACAACTGAGTATAAAAACGGCAAAGCCGGAATTTATACAACTTTTGCACTTATTTTTCTGGTTCCTTTACTTGCATCCACCATGTGGGTTATTACTCAGCCACTCGGAGACTTCCGTATGGACGGAGGAAAATTCGAAGGAGTTGCTGATTACAATACCGGGCAAATGGTCAAAAATGCAGATGAAATGCATGATATGGATGAAGCATTGCACAAGTTAAAGCATCATCTGGAAGCAGAACCCGGCGATTTGCAAGGCTGGATGATGTACGGGCGCTCACTGTTGACATTACGTAAGTACAACGAGGCTGCTCAGGCATTTGAACAAGCCCTGCAGTTAGCTCCCGGAAATCCAATCATTATGGTTGATTTGGCAGATGCGGTTGCCATGACACAAAATCAGGATATGAGAGGATTACCCTGGGAATTAATTAAAAAGGCATTGCAGATTGATCCTAAGAACTGGAAAGCTCTGATGATGGCTGGGACCGATTATTTCAACCAAGGAGACTATAGGATGGCGGTGATGTATTGGGAAAGACTAAGAAAGAGCCTACCTTCTACAGATAACCTGATTCCTGCAGTTGATGCCAGCATTAAAGAAGCGAGGACACTTGGAAATATTGTCGGGCCTGTCAAAGACACACTTTCATTCGGTACAGAGCAGTCTCAGTCGAAACAGCCTGTACCAATGATGAGCCAGATGATGAAAGGCGGAGTTTCTCCAATAGGCAAAGTTCATGAAAATGATGCACAAAACCAAGCTCCTTCGCCGAAGGTTGAACACAAGATCACTCATGTGATATCAGGTGTTGTGGAATTATCTCCTGAACTTGCCTCGAAAGTTCTTGAGCATGATACGTTGTATATAACAGCAAGACCGGCAAGCGGTAGCAGAGCTCCGATTGTTCAGCTTCAATTAAAAGTCCTGGATTTTCCGGTTCATTTCAAACTGGATAACACCATGTTTCCTCCAATGGATATGGGCGGCGGAAAACTCTCTGATCACGAAAAAGTAATCATTACGGCAAGATTGGGTAAAGCGGGTTCAATTATGCCGCAGCCGGGAGATTTAGAAGGTTCAACAAAAGAGCCTGTTTCTATCGATGCAAAGGATGTTAAATTAGAACTGACTTCAGTCCGATAAGACTGAAAAATCAATAAAGAAGGTGGGAGTGAACCTGCCTTTTTTATTTTGATTTTTTCAATAGTGTTTTTCTCGTAAATCAAATTTGTCATCTTATAAGATATATCCCCTACCTACTTGGAGGTAACCGTTTGGAATTAAGGGATATATAAATCCTTTAAGGTTGAATTAATTAAAGGACTAAGCCAAAATAATTTGTGACAAATTAAATACCCCATCAACGAGGAGAACTCAATGAAACAAAGTAGTTATATGCTCTCCCTTTTTGCAGCATTAGCCCTAATGGGCGGAGCAACAGTTTCTTATGCTCAGGCTCCTGCTAATAACGGAGCAATGTGCGTTGCTTGCCATTCAAATATCGGTGCTCTTCATCAAGGAAATAAACACCAGAATGTTCCATGTGCTACTTGCCATGAGGGTACCGAAAAGCACATGACAAATCCTAAGAGTCATCCGACTGTCTCGACAAATCCTCAGCAGTGCGGCACCTGCCATGCTGATCAGTTCAAGACAATGTACCAGGCCAACTCCCATTCAGTGCCCAGAACTTCTAAGAAGCTGGCTGATGGAATTGCTCCGAATCCGTTCTTTGATGAAGCCTTGGGCGCTCATGGTTTCACAAAAGAACATAATCTGTTGAGAGCCCATGCTTACGGTGCTGTAGACCAATTCTTGGCCGATCGCTCCTTCGGCGGCCGATTCGTGCCGAAAGACGGCTGGTTGTTCTACACAGAAAACGGCGGATTCTTTGGTGTTTGGGACAAGATCAAAGATACAATGCCTGATAACAATCTCCAAAAACCGCATAAACCCGGTACAGCAGCAGCTGCCAACCCGGTTTGCTGGACATGTAAATCCACAGACTTGATGATGGACTGGGCATATCTCGGTGATCCTAAAGCCGGTGCCAAGTGGTCCAGAGCTTCTAATCCGGTTGAACTCGTTAGAAACATTAACCATGCTCTGAACTGCAATATGTGCCATGACCCGCACAGTGCACAGCCACGTATCGTCAGAGATGCGTTGATTCAGGCCGTTACAAGAACTGATTACCCGACACTTTATTCAGAATCAGCAAACAAGACTCCGGTCGATGTTAAAGACATGGGCTTGAGAGGATTTAACAGAAAGATTGCTATTCTCGGTAAACCTGACAGCAAGATGATGTGCGCTCAGTGCCACGTTGAGTACAACTGCAACCCGGGCACAGATCCTGCAACCGGTAAACCAATCAAGATGGATGATGCCAGAACTAACCTCTTCCCGTTAGTTGACGTCACTAAGATCGATGATTACTACAAGCACGCTTCTTTCAAAGATTTCAAACATAATCAGACCGGTGCATTGTTAACCAAGATGCAGCATCCTGATACAGAAATCTACTGGAATTCAACTCATGACAAGGCAGGTATCGGTTGTGCAGCATGCCATATGCCTAAAGTCAAGAATGAAAAGGGTGAAACCTTTACATCTCACTGGGCCACAACACCACGTGCATATGTCAATGAAACTTGCTTGACATGCCATAAGGACAAGACTTCTGAAGATATGGTCCGTGTAATGGACTCTCAGAAAGCTTACTACTTCGGCAAGTTGAGAGAAACAGAAGGCGCAATGAACCAGATGTTTATCGCTTTCAGACAGGCCAAGGACGCCGGCGTAACCGGTGACCCAATCAAGAAAGCACAGGAACTCCATTCAATTGCTCATACAAATTGGGAATGGTGGACAGCAGCCAACGGTGCATGGTTCCACAATCCGCAACAGGCTCAGGTTTCTTTAGCAAAAGCCACAGATGCTGCTAAGTCTGCAACTAAGATCCTTCGTGATGCTGTTGCTGCTAAAGTAGCCGCTGAACAACAGCCAATGCAGAAAGTTGCCAAGAAGTAATTAGCAAAGTTCTAGTTAATTAAAGAACGGGAGATGTCAATTGTCGGGCATCTCCCTATTTTTTGAGCTTTGTAGTTGAGTAAAATTAGAAGAAATCCCAAAAAGAAGTTAGAAGAATCCTGTCATGAAAAATTCCGAAAACAAAGATCTGGAAGCAATTTTTCTGGTTTCAATTGCTCATGCAAGCTCCCATTTTTATCACTTGGTTATTCCTTCCTTATTCCCTTGGTTAATGCCTGCATTCGGACTCAACTTTGTTGAGGCAGGAGCTCTGATGACAACTTTTTTTGTCACCAGCGCCGTCGGCCAGTCAGGGATGGGATTTTTTGTCGATAAAACCGGTCCTAAGGCAGGACTTTATTTAGGCTTAGTGCTTCTGGCTTCCAGTGCAATCGTTTTGGGATTGTCAACTCATATTGCGATGCTCTTTTTAGCGGCAGCTTTAGCCGGGGCCGGCAACTCCGTATTCCATCCGGCCGATTACAGTTTGATTAACTACAACATAACCAAACCATTTCTAGGGCATGCCTTTGCCTGGCATACTTTTACAGGAAATATAGGCTGGGCAATCTGTCCTTTATTTATGGTAACAATTGCAGAAAGCGCGGGATGGAGGACGGCTGCTTTTGCCGCTTCAGCGGTTGCCATAATTGTATTAGCTATAGAGATAACAAGAAGTTCGGTCTTTGCAAAAGATCAGCGTAACGATCCTACAGTACGTACGAAAGCGGCCGGCGATAAAGTATTTGGGTTTCTCAAGGAAAAAGCAGTATGGCAGTGTTTTTTCTTTTTCTTCTTCACAGCAGGAGCCTTCGGAGTCCTGCAAAGCTTTAGCCAAACAATTTTTAACCATCTGTACAATCTTGACTTGAAAGCATCCTCAACAGCTTTAACTGCCTATTTGCTGTGTTCAGGAATAGGATGCTTAGTTGGTGGATTTTTTACGAACCAAAGCAAAATTAGTAGCAGTGGTGTCGTAGGGCTATCCTTAACATTTTCGGCGTTAATGTCTCTTGTTCTTGCGTCTTGCTTTTTTACAGGGTATTGGGCTATTGTACTGATGGGTGCGATGGGTTTGGGAACAGGAATTGCCAGTCCGAGCCGTGACATCATGATTCGGAAAGCCACTGTAAATAAACTTGGAATGAAATCACTCGGAAGAGTCTACGGATTTACGTACTGTGGGATGGATGTAGGACAGTCATTGTCTCCGATTGTGTTTGCTCCTTTACTGGATAATGAATTGTTTATGATGGCTTTATTCGGTGTAGCTGTCTTCCAAAGCCTGGCAATATTTACAGCACTCAACGTGGATGACGGAGAGGCTGTCGTTGCACCCGAGAGAATAATTAATTAAGTTTAGGAAAGTGGATGGTTCTTTTTTCTGAAGTCGTATTTTGGATTATTGCCGCCCTGATGGTTGTTTTCCTCATGTTATGCGTTTGGGCCGGTTTTAAAGGGATGTATTCCGACCGTCAACAATTCGAATCAACAGAACTTAACCAGCAAGTTTATTCAGACGAACTCTCTGAACTCTCAAGAGATCTGAAACGGGGAGCAATCTCTTTAGCTCAATTCAATCAGGGTAAAGAGGAGATTTATAGAAGAGCTATCGAAGATGCCGAACAAGCATGCGAAACTGGAATTCAAGAAGAAAACAGCGGATCCTTTTTGTTAAAACTTCTTTTATGTGCCATTCCGGTTTTGGCTTTAATCTTGTATATCCAAGTAGGAAATCCATCTTTAATTCCTTTTTTCCCTGAAAAGCATTTGGCTTCCTACAACGAACAAGGTGAAGTCTCTTTAAAGAAGGCTCATCTTCCATCCATCGAAGAAATGCAAAAATACTTAAAAGAATCTCCCGAGGATGCCAGAGGATGGTTAACGTTGGGTCGCTTGTACAACGAACAGGGAGCACCACAAAAAGCCCTTGATGCATTCAATAAAGCCTTTAGTCTGTCACCGGATAAGATTAACCAGGAGGCTGGTCACATTACCGAAAGAGCATTAACCATGCTTCAGACCGAGAAAACAGAATTAATCCCGGAAGCAAAAAAAGAACTCGAACGTGCTGTTAAGATTGATCCTCAAAACGTCGAGCTATACGAGATTTTAGGACTGCTTTCCTTCCGCATGGAGAGATATTCGGACGCTGTTAGCTATTGGTCAGAAGCGTTAAATTTCTATCCGGAAGACTCGCCAAAGAGGCTCTATTTATTGGACGCTATAGCAGAGGCCAAAAATAGATCCTCATTAGATTTCTTTCCGAGATAACTTAATTTTCCGCAAGGCAAATACTCATTTCACATTCTTTGCAGTGAAACTTTGCAGTTAGTTCAGTCTTTCCATACCGTAACTTGAGAGGAGTCGGTTTGATCTTTTCTCCTCTTTTGATAGCTTCTTTAGGACATAGATTCAGGCTATACCTGATGCAATGTTTACAACGCATTAACTCGACCTGAGGGTTTGTATGACCATCTTCAATGGCGGTCTCAATTACTTTGACACCATGCAATTCATAAAACTCTTTGGCTTTTGAATTGAGTACATTGGCATGGTAATCAACCGTTCCATTTTTTGTCGGAAAAGTCGCCCTTGAATCGGAAATACTTCTTGGAAGTTTTGTGAAGTTTTCCTCTCTTATTTTTTTTAATTTCTCTACAGTTGCACGTCGCAGTTCATTGATAAATGAAGCGGGCAAAAAGGGCAAAGTATTGCCTTCAATGGAGATAGAGTCAGCCGAAAAAATAGTACTTCCTAACTTAGAAAGGGATTTCTCAATATTCTGTCTGGAAACCTCCTGATTTTGAGCTTCTTCAAAGTTATTCGGTTTTTCTATAGAGGCAACGTGGCCGTTTGCATCTTTCGCGATAACTTTTATAGATTCCTTAGAAATGTCAGCCTCAATCTTGATTGGGATTTTTCTAATAGCGGTTGTAGCAGCCATTTTCTTTAACCAGGCTGCATTTTTATTACGCATTAGTGTCAGACCGGTTTCCAGTCCGGGAATTCTGGAAGTTGGTTCGCGGGTACTTAACCGCCAGCTTTGTTCGAAATCACCGAAAGATTCTGCCTTATTGACTAGAAATCCGGAGAGCTCACCATTATTTTTCCAGAAAGTTAATCCGTCGCCGTTGTTAAATGTTTCTTCACTTTTAACAATAATACTGTTTGGTTCGATTCGAAGAACAGTGCCGATACTTTCTCCTGTTTTCTTTGGAGAACCCGGCGAGACGATGCCGGGGTGACGTCCGTTGACGAAATAATCTGTACCTCCGCGGTTAAATGCGTTGGTAATATCCGGTTCAAAATTAAAAGAGGCTATTCCGTCAGACGAAGGTAAATATCCCGGGTGCCCACTCAGGTAACTATCAATTAGTCGGCGATAGTGGGCCGTTATGTTTTTTACGTAAGGTGCATCCTTATACCGGCCTTCAATTTTGAAACTCCTGACTCCGGCATCAATTAATTTTGCGATATTCTCTGACTGATTATTGTCTTTTAACGATAGGACATGCCGGTTTGAAGCTAATAATTGATTGTCATCTCCATACACATCAAACGGCAGACGACATATCTGTGAACATTCCCCTCGATTAGCACTACGATGCTTCAAAACTTGGCTGGCGTAGCATTGACCGCTGAAGCTGACACAAAGTGCACCATGAATAAAAAATTCAATCCTTGCTTTATCTAAAACCGAGTAGATATCTGCGATTTGGGATAAAGACAATTCTCTGGCAGGAACAATTTGAGAAAAGCCGACCTCTTCTAAAAATTTTGCTTTTTCAGGGGTCCGGATATCACACTGTGTAGAAGCATGTAATTGGATCGGGGGCAGATCACAAAGCAAAAGGCCGAGGTCCTGAACAATTAGAGCGTCAATGCCGATATTCCATGCATCGTGTGCTAGTTTAACTGCACTTTCCAGTTCTTCGTCTTTAAGAATGGTATTAAGCGTCAGATAAATTCTTGCATTGTATTGATGGGCGTATTTAACGAGTTTTTCTAAATCGTCGAGACTGTTGCTGGCATTTGCACGCGCTCCAAAACCGGGACCTCCGATATACACGGCATCCGCACCATGAGATATTGCACAAATTCCGACTTCAATATTTTTGGCCGGACTTAACAGTTCAAGTTCTTGCATTATGAGTACTTAAAAATTAACCCACGAAATCCGTGGGCTTGAATTCTTGGTTGTTGTATTAACGGCAATGATCGTATTTTAGAAGATTGAGTACTTCTTCCGGTTTTTGTAGCTGTTTCGCTATATCGTATGGAGCCAAGGCTGCGTTTGTGCAAAAATCCTTTCTTGCGCCGGCATTAACTAATAAACGGACAGTAGCGAGATCTCCGTCTCGGGCTGCCATATAAAGAGGAGTGATTCCGCGAAGAGTCCGTGCATTGATATCCGCACCTTTATTGATCAGTTTTGCAACCATTTCGTTATTGCCGGATGCGGCTGCATAATGAAGGGGACTCCAATGTCCGGGGTTGTTAAGTGAGGCCCCTTTGTTAATCAACTTATTAGCCGTGTCGTTCTGTTTGTAAAAAATGGCCAACATTAAGGGCGTTTCATGTAGAACGTTAGCCTTGTTCAAATCAATATTTTTCTGGTTAAGCAAAAGATCGACGACCTGATCTGATTTATGCCGAATCGCACTGGACAAAAGTGGATCCGAACTGCCGCCCGGGGTGGCGGTATTAGGATCAAGGCCTTTAGCTAATAAAGGAGCCAAGTCATTCGGGCGATTGTTGAGGGTTGCGTCAACGGCGTCTTCGTAGGAAGAGGCCAGAGCCACCTGACTCATAAGAACGGAAGCAACGGCCGCCATCAGAAACTTTTTAAATTTCATACTTTGCCTTATTAAAAATCCGGAAAAAATTCTCTGTTGTCGCTTCTTCAACAACCTCTAAGGGAAGGTTTTTCAGAATTGCTATTTTTTCCGCAACAAACTTTACTTTAGAAGGATCATTACGTTTTCCTCTGAATGGGACCGGAGCCAAGTAAGGACTATCCGTCTCAACCAGAATACGATCAAGAGGAGCGTAAGACGCTACCTCTTGAATCTCCTTCGCATTTTTAAAAGTCACGATACCCGAAAATGAAATATATCCGCCCATGTCTAACGCAAGTTGGGCCATCTTCATATCCCCGCAAAAGCAGTGAAGAACAAAACCACATTCTTCGGCGTGATGCTCTTTTAAGATGGACATTGTGTCCTCATTCGCATCCCGCGAATGAATAATCAACGGGAGTTTTGCTCGCCGGGCTGCCAGAATATGAGTTGCAAAACGTTTTCTTTGCCAGTCAAGAGGCTCTTCATTGTAGAAATAGTCTAACCCGCATTCACCAATGGCAACAATTTTTCCCGGCTTACTTAAGTTAACTAACTCTTCAACAGATGCCTCATGAATATCGTCGTCAGTACTCGGATGAACACCAACGGAACCCCAAATATTTTTATGAGAATTGGCGAAGCTCAAAACATCGGGATATTCTCGGATAGAGCAACAAACTGTTAGTGAGCCTTTGACATTATTAGCTGCCATATCACTAAAAATTTTCCCGAGATCTTCAGTGAACTCGGGACTATGGATATGACAGTGTGAATCTATCAACATTGTCATGGAAGATGTCCAAAATGAAGGAAACCCCCTTCATAACTTAAGTAACCGCCTCTGTGCTTACCGTTTTCGAAATCCCAATCAGGAAGAACCCAACGATCAAAACGGAAATCGTCATTGACATGGGTGTGATGGGCCGGTTTATGGGTATGACCGTGAATGACGGTAGTGACACCGAATTGTCTGGTTGTTTTGGCCACATCATGAACCACAACATCCATGACTTCGTAGTCTTTGGTCGAGTTTTCTTCTTTGCTTTGAGTTCTTAAGCTGTTGGCCAGAGCTATTCTGTGCTCGAGTTTCTCACCGAGGATCTGCTGCTGGATTTCCGGGTTGCGGAGCGTGTTTCTGAACTGTTGGTACTCTTTATCTAAAGTGCACCATTGGTCACCGTGGGAAAGAAGGACTTTCTCATAGCCACAGATTGCGACAATCGGATCCGTAATCAGAATAGAGCCGGTTTTATTTTTAAAGCCTTCACCCAATAAAAAATCACGGTTACCGTGCATGACATACAAGCTCTTTCCAAGAAGGCGGTAATTTCTCAGAGCGCCGATGATATCGGCGTAGGCATCCAAATTATCATCACCAGCCCAGAATTCAAATAAATCGCCAAGAATCACCAGCTCATTGAAACGAGAGGCGTCGCGACTCAGAAATTCAAAGAAAGCTTCTTTCGTAGCCGGCTTTTCATTGGATAAATGAATGTCTCCTACAAAAATTGGATTACCAAGTCTGGGGATTTGTTTAACACACGCAGCTACTGGTGCGACGCCTTTAAATGCCATTAAATGACCTCTGCTTTTTCAATAATTACGTCAGAAACCGGCACGTCCTGGTGAGGGAAGTGACTCGTTGTTTTTACACCGGCTATCTTATCAACAACTTCCTGACCTGCAACGACTTTGCCGAACACTGCATAACCCCAACCTGAAGGTGTTTCACTTCTAAAGTCGAGGAAGTTGTTATCGGCAACGTTAATGAAGAACTGGGCAGAAGCTGAATGAGGATCATTGGTTCTGGCCATAGCAATAGTGTATTTCTTGTTTTTCAGGCCGTTATTAGCTTCGTTTTTAATTGGAGCACGAGTTTCTTTCTGATCCATACCCGGAGTAAAACCGCCGCCTTGAATCATGAAACCGGGAATGACGCGGTGGAAAATAACACCGTTGTAAAAACCGTCTTTAACGTATTGTTCAAAATTTTCTGCTGTAACAGGAGCGTTGGCAAAATCGAGTTCAATATCGATTGTTCCGTAATTTGTAGTTAAACGAATCATTTTATGTATTCCTAAAAAATTATTTGACGATTTCTACAGACTTAATAACGATGGGGCGAACCGGTACGTCATCATGGTAGCCCTTAGAAGTAGTTGGTTGACGGGCAATTTTTCTTACCACATCCATTCCGGAGACGACTTGGCCGAAAACTGCATAACCGGGGTTCATTGCCGTTGCATTCAAGAAGGCATTGTCTTTCAGGTTAATAAAGAACTGGCTGGTGGCAGAATTCGGATCATTGGTTCTGGCCATTGCAATTGTGCCGACATTGTTCTTTAAGCCGTTGTCAGCTTCCAGAGGGATCGGAGCATTTGTTTTGAATTGCTTCATTGCGGAGTTAAAACCGCCGCCCTGGATCATGAAATTGGGAATGACACGATGGAAAATCGTATTTTTGTAGAATCCGGACTTCACATAATTTAAGAAGTTTGCACATGTTTTCGGTGCTTTTTTCTCATCGAGTTCAACAACAATTTTCCCTTCAGTTGTATCAATGGCAACCTTTGGACCGGCAAATGCGGCTGTGCAGGCTCCCAGAGCAATAATGCAGGATGCAAGAAGTTTACGACTAAATAACATAATTCTCCGCCTAAAAATAGCCGACACAAGCGATCGGCAGATCTTTCGATTGTATTCGTAACTTTGTGGCAAAAATGTATTTTATTTTTCCAGAAGTTGCTTAATCGTTTCTAATTTTGTCTTAATTGTCTTACTGCCGGGCGACAGACGCTGGGCTTTTTCAAATGCTTGACGGGAAAGAGCCAGGTAAATATTGCCTAAGTTGTTGTAGGTTGTGAAGGAATTTGCGTTATTCGATAGAGCCTGTTCAAGCAGTTCTTTGGCGCGCCCGAGATTTCCCTCAGCGGCATAGATGACGGCTAGGTTGTTGTATGGCTCTGAAATCTCAGGATACTCACGGATAAGTTCTTCGAAAGTTTCCTTTGCTTCTTTGGTTCGGTTAAGGTCAGATAAAATTACTCCGCGAATAAAGCGCAGCTGAACGTTTTTCGGATTATTTTCAATTTCTTTATCAGCCAATAGTAGTGCTTCTTTTTTCTTTCCTCTGTAGATAAGCTGGTTAACATCTCTGACCGGATTAATTATCTCATTTTCTTCCGGTTGAAATAACTGAGCTTGAGCAGGGACTGAAGAGAAGACACAGACTGCTGCCGATAAACAGGCGATAGAAAGTAATTTTGAAAAATGCATTTCGAATATCCAACCAAATATCAGGTTTTCATCAACGATGAATGAGCGAACCTTATCAACTGACAACAAGAATATACCAAGGAATTTTAGGTTTTGTATGTCCTCTGATAAAACTCGGATTAAGAAACAGGATAGATCGTTGTGCGCATGGCATTAATTGCTCTCAGAAAACTCTTGAATTGGTAGAGAACAGTAATGAACTTTCGACGAATCTGATTTGGAATCAGAGGTAATAGCCAGATTTAGTTTTCCTATTGACGCAAAAGAACACTAAAATATCAAGTTTATAGGTTTAAAGTTCTATTGATTGCGAATTCCTTTCGAAAGGAAAACTCATTAATTAGAACAAATTTGATTAAGAATCGTAGGGACTTCCCCTTCGATAGTAACTATTGGATTAACGATGGCTTTGAAAATTTACAACACCTTAACTCGTAAAGTTGAACCGTTTAAATCAATTGAACCCGGAAAAGCCGGTATGTATGTTTGCGGCGTGACAGTTTACGATGATTGCCATATCGGACACGGACGCACTTTTATTGCATTTGATGTGGCCAGGCGTTGGTTAGAAGCCAGCGGATATGACGTAAAGTTTGTCCGTAACATTACCGATGTCGATGACAAAATTATCAAACGTTCCGCAGAAAGAGGCATCCTCCCTGAAGAATTAAGCAAAGAATATGCAAGAAGAATGCAGGAGGATTTAATCGAACTAGGATGCAAGGCCCCGACAGCAGAGCCGCGGGCAACCGCTTACATTCCGCAGATGCTTAATTTGATCGAGAAGCTCGAAAAAAATGGATACGCCTACCAGGACGAGGGTGGAGACGTAGATTTTGCCGTTCGTAAGTTTAAAAATTATGGACAGTTGTCGGGCAAAAAAATTGATGATTTACGTTCCGGACAACGAGTAAGCATTGATGAAAGTAAGCGGGATCCTCTTGATTTCGTTCTCTGGAAAAAAGCCAAGCCCGGTGAACCTCAGTGGGACAGTAAGTGGGGCAAAGGACGCCCGGGCTGGCATATCGAATGCTCAGCCATGTCCTGCGATTTGCTTGGAGAAACAATCGATATTCACGCCGGCGGACCGGATTTGAAATTCCCTCACCACGAAAATGAGATTGCACAAAGTGAAGGAGCAAACGGGAAAAAATTTGTTAATACCTGGATGCACTCCGGACCTTTGAGAGTCAACGGCGAAAAAATGAGTAAATCATTAGGCAATTTCTGGACTATCCGCGATGCTCTGGCCGAGACAAATAAAACTTACGGCGAAGGAAACGGAAATGAGACTTTGAGATTCTTCCTTCTGAAGTCTCATTACAGAAGCCCGATTGACTTCTCTTCTGCTTTGGTCGAAGAGTCTCATGCAGGGTTAAGCAGACTTTTTAATGCTTTAAAAGCTGTTAAACCGGATAACGAACCGCTTGACTGGAATGAAAAGTATGCACAAAAGTTTAAAGAAGCCATGGATGATGACTTCAACACTGCTTTGGCGGTTTCCGTTCTTTTTGAACTGGCCAACGAAGTCAACAGCACAAAATCTCCTGCACTTGCCCGTCAATTAAAACAATTAGGCGGTATCTTGGGTATTCTGCAAGCAGATCCGGATGTCTTTATCAAAGGCGCTGTTTCGGATATCGATGAAGCCTGGGTTGAAAAAATGATCCAGGAAAGAAAAGATGCGAAAAAAGCAAAAGATTTTGCCAGAGCAGATCAGATACGTCAGGAACTCAAAGATAAAGGTATTGTTCTGGAAGACAAGCCGGGTGGCATCACAGAGTGGAAAAGAGGCTAAATTCTATGGGCCGAGTTCAGGAAATTTTGCCGGTAGTGCCACAGTGGTGGGACCAAGCTTGCCTTGAACTCAAAAAACGGGATGAAAAACTGGGTGAATTAATTGACCAATATAGCGACGGTCGCCTTACTTATGTCAAAGATCCTTTTACGACTCTGGTTAGGTCGGTCGTCGGGCAGCAGATTTCCACGAAGGCTGCTTCGACAATTTGGCAAAAGCTCAAAGCATCCTGCCCGGAAATGACGCCGCGGAAATTATCAAAGAAGCACCGGAGGACCCTTAGATCCTGCGGACTCTCTGATAGAAAAGTTGATTACATCCTCGATATATGCCGATATTTTCTCGCAGAAGAAAATATCGAAAAAAATTTTGAATCCCTCAGTGATGAAGAAATCATCGCTGAGTTGACCTCAATCAAAGGAGTCGGACGCTGGACAGCTGAAATGTTTCTAATTTTTACTTTAGGTCGTCCGGATGTGTTCCCTCTGATAGATTTAGGGATCATTAAAGCTGTCGAAATGACATATTTTCCTAACTCCGATTTTGGTGAATTGGGGGCTAAAGAAAAACAAAAAGCAATATTGGAATTAAGTGAAAAATGGAGCCCTTACAAGACTGTCGCCAGTTGGTTCCTATGGAAAAGCTTAAATAATTCACCAATGAGATAACACAAATGGCAAAGATTACTTATCTAGATTTTGAAAAACCGGTTGCAGTCCTTGAAGATAAAATTCAAGAATTAAAACAAGTTAGTCAAGACCCGAATTCGATCAATCTTCAAAGTGAAATTGATAAGTTAGAAAAGAAAAAAATTAAGTTACTCAAAGATATTTACTCCAAGTTAACTCCCTGGAATATTTCTTTGTTGGCACGGCACCCCCAAAGACCTTATACCTTAGATTATATAAACGCTATTTTTACTGATTTCCATGAGCTTCATGGAGACAGAGCTTATGCCGATGACTACTCAATTGTTGGCGGCATTGCCAGATTTAACGGACATAGCTGTATGGTTATCGGACATCAGAAAGGTCGCGATACTAAAGAAAGAACTCTCCGTAATTTTGGTATGAGCAGACCGGAAGGTTACCGAAAAGCTCTGAGACTGATGAAGCTTGCCGAAAAGTTTTCCTTGCCGTTATTTACTTTTGTCGATACACCGGGAGCTTATCCGGGAATTGGTGCGGAAGAAAGAGGACAGTCTGAAGCAATCGGCCATAATCTTTATGAAATGAGCCAGTTAAGAACTCCGATTATTACGACAATTATTGGGGAAGGCGGTTCTGGCGGAGCCTTAGCCATCGCTGTCTGCGATACTTTACAGATGCTTCAGTACTCAACTTACTCAGTGATTTCTCCTGAAGGTTGTGCTTCCATTCTGTGGAAGAGTGCCAGTAAAGCTGCAGACGCTGCTGAAGCACTTAGTTTGACAGCTCCTAAGCTGAAAGAGCTCGGCTTGGTTGATAAAGTCATTAATGAACCGGTCGGCGGTGCACATCGCAATCCGGAAGAAGCCGCGGCAAACTTAAAACGTAGTCTCAATGAATCTCTGAGAGTTCTCAAGAGAATGTCGATAGACGAACTTTTAGAAAACAGACACCAAAAGATAATGGGATTTGGAAGTTTTACAGAACAAGGCTAGCTCATGAAAAAGAAAGGGCGAAAAATCGAAAGACACGTTCATGAGGCAATTGAAAAACTTTATGAAGACCTCTCTCGATTAGGAGATGGATTAGAAGAGTTTGGTGCCCGGAAAGTCGACATTGTAGTGGCGTTTTCGGGTGGTTGTGATTCGATGGTTCTTTTAGATGCTATCGCCCGGTATGACTCTCCTGTAAAAGGCAGAGTAGTGGCTGTTTATGTAAATCATCACATTTCTCCAAACTCCGACAAATGGGCTGAGTTCTGTAGAGAGAAAGCAAAGAGCTTACGTGCAGAATTTATAGAAAAAAAGGTCTCGGTTTCAAGAAAAGGAGAGGGACTGGAGGCTGCCGCAAGACTCCAACGATACAAAGCTCTTAACGATGTTTTGCAAAAAGAGAATTGCCTGGCTATTGTCACGGCTCATCATTTAGATGATCAAATTGAAACCTTTCTTATTCAATGGATGAGAGGTGCAGGTCCTGATGGTCTGGCTTCGATGCCTTATTTAAAACAGGGAAGCAGATTAGTCCGCCCCTTTCTCAACCTTAAACGCAGTCAACTCGAAGCTTTCGCAGAATTACATCAAATGGAATGGATTGAAGATGAAAGTAATGCCGATACCCATTATCTGCGAAACTATTTACGATTAAATGTGATACCCCAGCTCGAGAAAGCCAGAAGAGGCTTTAAAGCTGCAGCCGGGCGTAGTGTTCAACTTTTATCTGATAGTGTCAGTATTCTTAAAGAAATTGATGAAGAAGACTTGCAAAGTTGTCTGCTTCCAACTAACGATAAGGTTATTCAGCTGGATAAATTCCTGGCTTTGTCTGAACCTAGACAGGCGAGGACTTTCCGATTATGGATGAACAGAATGGATTTTCCTACTTTGCCGAAGGTTCGCTTAAATGAGCTTATTCGTCAAATTAAGGAAAGTGAAAAAAAGAACTTCAATTTATATCAGAAAGGCGACAGAGGAATTTTTGTTAACTTTAATTTGCTCACTGTAGAAAAAGTTGTTCCAGTCGGTGAAGAGATTTATTCACAGACTTTTACATGGGAAGGTCAGGCAGCCATCCGATTTCCCGGTGTTGAGGGGATCCTGGAAATAGTTGAAAATCCATCCGGCTTTTCAGAATCCTATTTAAAGGCACTCCCTCTTACATTTGAATTAGCAAAACGTTCTAATCAAAAAATTAAAATTCATAGGCTCAGACCGGCCAAACAATTGAAAGTTCTGTACCGTGAAAGAGGAATTCCCCTTCAGGAAAGAGGCTTGTTGCCTAAAATTTGGAGGGACGGAAAACTGATTTATGCAGCCGGAGTCGGAGAGGAGGTCCGTGAAAAGCTCTACCAGGACGACAAGGAGAAGAAGTATTCATTCAAGTGGGCAAAGGATCCGGAGCTGTTTTAATAATTAAGCCTCCCGGGAGAGGAGGCTTAAAGCCCAAACTCCCGCCTTATAGCCCGTGATTTTTTTCTTTTTTCTTAAAATTTAATTCACC